>NZ_JBFULY010000033.1:0-44172 GCF_054049655.1 Cellulomonas sp. P5_C5
TGTACTCGGCCGTCACGTTGGTGACAGTCGGCTGATCGGTGGGAGGCCTCCGAGGGCGCTGTGGCGTCGTCGAGTGTTGTAGTGCTCGAGCCAGGGGGCAAGGGCGGCGGTACGTTCGGCGTTGCTGGTGAAGACCTGCCGGTAGGCCCACTCGGTCTGCAGGGTGCGGTTCAGGCGCTCCACCTTGCCGTTCTGCCAGGGGCAGTGCGGCCGGATGAAGACCTGCTTCGCCCCGAGGTCCGCAGCGACGGCACGCAACGACCACCGGTAGGCCCACGCGTTGTCCGTCATGATGCGCTCGATCCTGGTGATGCCGTGCTCGGCGAAGTAAGCCGCGGCGCGGCTCACGAACTCGGCGCAGGTGGGCCCCTTCTCGTCGGTCAGAACCTCGGAGTACGCGAGGCGGGAGTGGTCGTCGACCATCGAGTGCACGTAGTCGAAGCCCACTGGTGTGTCCCGGTGCCGCTCGGCGGCGTCGCGGCCCAGAGCACGCCAGCCGCCGCCGTCGGGGATCCGGCCGAGCTTCTTGACGTCAACGTGGACCAGCTCGCCGGGCCGGTCGCGTTCGTAGCGGACCGCGGTCGTCTTGCTCGACCGGATCACCTGCCCGGTCAACGGGTCCAGGTCGCGCAGCAGTGGCATCCCGCGTCGGCGCAGCACGCGGGTGATCGTGCGCGCCGGCACCCCGAGGTCGGCCCCGAGCACGTCTGGGCCCGACCGATGGTGTGTGCGTGCGGCACAGATCGCTTCTTCGACCGCCCACGGAGTGCGGGTGGGGCTCGACCGCGGCCGCGACGACCGGTCCACCAGCCCGATCGACCCTTCGGTGCGCCACCTGCGCACCCAGCGGTAGGCGGTCTGCCGGGAGATCCCCAGCTCGTGGGCGACATGGGCGACCGGGCGCCCCTGGTGCACAACGCGATCGATCAGGAGTTGGCGGCCGTTGTGGTTGAGCTTGGCGTTAGCGTGAGGCACGAGAACCTCCGGGTGGGAGTGGGCCTTCGACAAGCCACAGCCCAACCGGAGGTTCTCCTCACGTCAACGGCCAACCACGTCACCAACGTCCTGGCCGAGTACACCTAGTCGCCGGCGATGACCTTCGCCTTGGCCTCGGCGTACTCGACGTCGTCGAGGTGCCCGTCGTGGTGCAGCCGGCTCAGCCGCTCCAGGCGGCTCGTCACGTCCTCGACGGGAGGCTCCGGGACCACGAAGGACGCCGTGGCCTGAGCCTGACGTGTCCGCTGGAACGCCTCGGTGCCGTCCTTGGCGGCCGTCACCGCGCCCTTGCCCGCCTCGACGGCACCCTTGGCCAGCGCCACGGTGGTCTCCCCGACGACGACCACCGCCGTGGCGCTCGTCGACGTCAGCGAGCTCTTCCGCTCCTCGCTCACCGGCAGCCGGCCGATGCCCGCCGCCATCGCGCGCTGCAGGTCCTTCGCCATGCCGAGGCGCCGGAGGCGCTCGTCGATGGGTGCCTTGGGATCAGTGCGGTCGTCCGTGGTCACAGGTACCTCCGTGCTCGTCGGAGCGGCGATTCTCCCCCGTCGGTCGGACGACCGCCACCGTCGGCATCACCTGCCCACGAGCCAGCCGTGCAGCCAGCGGTCGAACCCGTCGTCGGTGACCTCTCCCTGGAGCAGGGCGAGCTCGACGACCGCTCCCGTCGTCACGTCCGTGCGGACCACCCGCTGCCGCCCTGCCTTGCCGTGACCGACGTAGCAGCCGTTGAGGTCGGTGACGACGGCGCCCCCGCCGAAGTGCACGCCGTACGCGTGGTCGAACGGCCCCCACTGGCCGGTGAGCGGGGTGACCGCCCCGTCGGCGAGCACGGCGGGGTCGCCGCCGACGTTGCACGGGGCCTCCTGCGTGAGGATCCCGACGCCCACGCGCCCGTCCCCGAGCAGTGTCGCGTCGACGACCGTGTGCTCGGACGTCCCGACCTGGCGCGGCGGCGACGACGGCTTCGTCGCGTCGATCCCCAGGAGGTCGGCCGGGACCCCGCAGGAGAGCAGCAGCTCGTGCGGGCCGGACCAGCCGCCGACGGTGCAGGCACGGTCCGCGGGCGCCGACGTCACCGGCTCGCGGGCGCCGGAGCGCAGGTCGACCAGCAGCAGCGCCCCGTCGGGCGTGGTTGTCGAGACCCACGTCCCGTCCGGGCTCACGGAGGTCTCCTCCCGGGAGTCGCCGATCGGGCCGAGGTCGCGCTGCGTGCCGTCCGCCGCCCGCACCAGGAGATGGGCCTCGGGAGCACCCTCGAGGGGGGTCGTGAACCCCTCCGGGTAGTCGCTGTCCGCCCACAGGCGCAGCGAGGACCACACCGTCGACTCGTCGCGCCCCGCGCCGATCCACGAGGCGGAGGTGGGGACGTCGGGCCAGGGGGTGAGGTCGCCCGTGCGCAGGTCGAGGAGACCGACGGTGGGTTGCGAGTTCTTCACCGAGGCGTCCGAGGTGGTCGCGACGACCAGCGGCTGGCCGGCGGTCCACGAGTAGGTCCCGACCCCGACCCGGTCGCTCACGATCTCGAGCAGGGGGTGCCGCTCGCCGGTGGGGGAGACCAGCACGAGCCACGTGCGGTAGTCGTCGTCCGTGGCCTTGTACGGGTCGACGCCGGCCCGCACCTGGAAGTCGTTGGCGAGCATCCACCCGGCGGTGGCGGACTCGATCAGGCCGGCGGGCACGGGCAACGGCGTGGCCACGTGGACGGCGGGCACCGCGGGGGCGACAGCGGTGGGTGTCGGGGTGCTGCTCGCGGTCGGCAGGATGGTGCTGGCCGGGGCCGGGGGGCTCGTCGGGTGCGTGGTGAGCCACGCGGTCGCACCGAGCACGCCGACCAGGGCGACGCCGGCCACCGACTCGGCCGAGTGCCGGACGGCGCGGCGCCGGCGCACGCGCCGCAGGGTCCCGGTCAGGGCGTCGGGCGGCGGTGCCGCGTCGGTCCGGGCGCGGGCCACGGCCGTCTCCGTGGCGGCCAGCAGCTGTCCGAGGTCGGTCATGACCGGTCCCCCTTCGTCGTCGGGCGCCCGTCGACGAGCTGCACGGTCGGTCGTTCGTGGTCGTCGGACCCGGGGTCCGTGGTGGTGCCGAGCCAGCGCTGCAGCGCGGCGGCGGCGTCCGAGGTGTAGCGCTTGACGCTGCCCTGGCTGAGTCCGAGCTGTTCGGCGGTCTGCGCCACCGACAGGTCCTCGACGTGCCGCAGCACGACGCACGCGCGCTGCCGTGGGGTCAGCCGCGCGAGGGCCGCCAGGACGTCGACCTCCAGCCCGGGCAGCGTCGTCTCGACCGGCAGCCCCGGCCGGCCCGCGACCCGGTCGGTCGCGCTCCGCTCGCTGGCCGCGCTGCGCGCCCGGTCGATGGAGCGCGTCGCGATGGCCCGGCGCACGTACGTCTCCGCCTGGGCCAGGGAGGTGAACCTGGCCCGGCTGGAGAACGTGGCGACGAGCGCGTCCTGGACCAGGTCCTCCGCGTCGGACGGCGTGGCGGCCAGGAGCGTGGCTCGCGCCAGCAGCGTCGACCACCGCTCCTGGACCAGCTGTTCGAGGAGGCCCTCCCACCGCGCGCTCATCGGCCCCCTGCCCGCGTCTGTCGTGTGCTCACACCAGAAGAACGGAGCCTGGCAGAGATCGGTTGGTGTGCCCGGACGGGCGCTGGACGAACCGCGCTGGATGGTAGTGTCCCGTGAGGACGACTTGACCATTACATGACCTTCGTTGATGACCATTGAGGACGCGGGCGAACCGCCCTCTGCGCCGAGCTGGACGTGAAGGACGACGATGACCGACGCAGCCCCCCTGCAGCCCCCCGCACCGCAGTCGGTGTTCGCCCTGGAGGCGCCCGCCCCGGTCGCGCCCGTGGCCACGACGGCCGCCCCGGCGATGGCCCCGCAGATCCCCGAGGCCGCCCTGCCGGGGCTGGACGCGAAGGTCAACGCCTACGTCGACGGGCTGAGGGCGGCGCAGATCGGCTCCCCGGAGATGGCCGGCAAGGCCGACGACATCCGCCTCATGGGCGACGCCGACATCCGCGCCGCCGCCGACACGTCCAACCGCCTGCTCCAGATGCCGGTCAAGGAGCTGCGCGAGGGCGGCGTGTCCGGCACGTCGCAGGTGAGCAAGTCGCTGCTGGACCTGCGCAAGACGGTCGAGAGCCTGGACCCCAGCGAGGCCACGATCGGCAAGAAGCTGCTCGGGATCATCCCGTTCGGGGACTCGATCACCGACTACTTCCGCCGCTACGAGAGCTCGCAGAAGCAGATCGACGCCATCGTCCGCGCGCTCTACAACGGGCAGGACGAGCTGCGCAAGGACAACGCCGCGCTCAACCTGGAGAAGCAGCACCTCTGGGACACGATGGCCCGCCTGCACCAGTACATCTACGTCGCGGAGTCGCTGGACACGCGCCTGTCGACGACGGTCGCCGAGCTGGATGCGACGGACCCCGCGCGGGCCAAGGCGCTGCGCGAGGACGTCCTGTTCTACGTGCGCCAGAAGCACCAGGACCTGCTCACGCAGCTGGCCGTCTCGATCCAGGGCTACCTCGCGATCGACATCATCATCAAGAACAACATCGAGCTCATCAAGGGCGTCGACCGGGCCACCACCACCACCGTCGCCGCGCTGCGCACCGCGGTCATCGTGGCCCAGGCGCTGAACAACCAGCGGCTCGTCCTCGACCAGATCACCGCCCTGAACACCACGACGACCGGCCTCATCGCGTCGACGGCCAAGATGCTCAAGGAGCAGTCGGCGGGGATCCAGGAGCAGGCCGCGCAGGCCACCGTCGGCCTGCCGCAGCTGCAGCAGGCGTTCTCGGACATCTACGCGACCATGGACTCGATCGACACGTTCAAGGTCAAGGCGCTCGACTCGATGGCGACCACCATCGGCGTGCTCGAGACCGAGACGACGAAGGCACGCACCTACCTCGACCGGGTCAAGCGCGCGGACACCACGGACGTGGCCAGCGGGTCGCTCGACCTCGGCACGAGCTGAGCGGCCTGGGTGAGCAGAGGCTCGGGTAGGCGCCACAGATGAGCTGGATCGCACGCCTGCTGGGGCGGCGTGAGGAGCCCGAGGTCCCGCCGGCACCTCCCGCGCCGACGACTGCCGAGATCCTCGCGTCCGCGCACCAGGTCGAGCAGCAGATCGCGGGCAGGGTGCCCGCCGCGGTGACCGCGCGCGTCCTGCGCATCACCCGGACCGTCGACGACATGGCGCCACGCCTGGACCGGCTCGGTGCGGGCAGCCAGCAGGCGCACACCGTCGTCGCGACCGCCACCAGCTACCTGCCCGAGGCCGTCGGTGGCTACCTGCGGCTGCCGCGGGACTTCGCCGACCGCCGGGTGGTGTCCAAGGGGAAGACGTCGCTGATGGTGCTGTGCGACCAGCTCGACCTGCTCGGGGTCACGCTGGACAAGATCTCCGACGCCGTCTCCCGCGAGGACGCCAACGCCCTCGTGGCGCACGGCGCGTTCCTCGCCGAGAAGTTCGGCGGCTCGTCCCTCGCGCTGGCCCCCGAGGCCGGCCTCGACACCCCGCAGGTGGAACGACCGTGACAGCGCCCCCGACCCTGACCGCAGCGCTTGACGCCCTCGCGACGGTCGGTGCCGCCGCCGGGCTGGAGGACGCCGCCGTCCGCGACGAGGGCGCACGGCTCGCGGCCGCCGTCGCGGAGTCGGTCCCCGGGGCGGCCACCGGGTGGCTCGCGGCCGTCGGTGCACCCGACGCGACGTTCGGGGCGTTCTTCGCGGCCGCGTCCAGCGCGCGCCGCTGGCGCTCGGCGCCCACCGACCTGCTGACCGGGCTCGTCGGCACCCCGCACGCCGAGCCGTACGCGGTGGCGCTCGCGGACGTGGTCTCCGCGGCGTGCGACCTCGGGCCGGCGCCGATCGACGTGATCGCGCGCGCCTCCGCGACCGCCGCCGTCCAGCGTGCCGCGGTCCACGGCACGGTCGCGACGACGTCCACCGAGCCGCCGTCCGCGTTCGACCTGCCTCGCGTCGACCCCGCGGCGTTCGACCTGTCCGCGCTCGCCCTGCCGCCGCTGCCCGGGACGGGGGACGCGGGTCTGGTGCCCGTCCACGGGGGCGCTGCCGCCACGACGTCCCAGCCCGAGGCGACTCCGGGGACCGAGGAGAAGCCCGCCAGGACGCTGGAGGAGCTCCTCGCCGAGCTCGACGCGCTCGTCGGCCTGAACCGCGTGAAGGCCGAGATCCGGCAGCAGACGCAGCTGCTGCGGGTCGAGCGCCTGCGCACCGAGGCCGGGCTGACCGCGCCGACCCTGACCCGGCACCTCGTGTTCCTGGGCAACCCGGGGACCGGCAAGACGACGGTCGCGCGCCTGGTCGCGGGGATCTACCGCGCCCTCGGGCTGCTCAGCAAGGGGCACCTGGTCGAGGTCGACCGGTCCGAGCTCGTCGCCGGGTACCTGGGGCAGACGGCCGTCAAGACGTCCGAGGTGGTCGCGACCGCGCTGGGCGGCGTCCTGTTCGTCGACGAGGCCTACGGGCTGGCCGAGGACCAGTACGGCGCGGAGGCCGTGAACACGCTGGTCAAGGACATGGAGGACCACCGCGACGACCTCGTGGTGATCGTCGCGGGCTACCCCGGGCCGATGGCGACGTTCCTGGCCACCAACCCCGGGCTGGAGAGCCGGTTCTCGACGACCGTCGAGTTCGACGACTACACGGACACCGAGCTGCGCGAGATCTTCGCCCGCGCCGCCACCAAGGCCGACTTCGAGCCGACCCCGGAGTGCCTGGCGCGGTTCGAGGAGCTGGCCTCGCTGCAGATCCGTGACGAGGGCTTCGGCAACGGCCGCTACGCCCGCAACGTGCTGGACCAGGCGATCACCAGGCACGCCTGGCGGCTGCGGGACGTTGAGCAACCGACGGTGGACCAGCTGCGGCTGATCCTCCCGGAGGACCTGGTCCCGGAGGCCGACGAGCCCGAGGGGGCCGACGACCCCGAACGGGCCGACGAACCTGAGCAGGCAGCCGAACCTGGGCAGGTTGCCGAGCCCGAGCGGGCCGACGAACCCGAGCAGGCTGCCGAGCCCGACCACATCGAGGAGTCCGCGTGACGCAGACCATCGCCCCGCCGCCGGCGCCGCCGTCCCCGGCGCGCCGCGCCTGGACGCCCAACGCGCTGACCCGGTCGCCGGAACGCCTGCGCATCGCGGGGGTCGTCGCCGTGATCGCCGCCGCCGTGGTGGGCATCGTCGGCCTGAACGCCGGCCTCGCGCAGTCGCAGGCGCTGTCCGACGCCGACGCGGACACGGCCCAGCTGGTCGGCATCCAGGACGTCCGCAACGACCTGGTGGTCGCCGACGCCACCGCGACGAACGCGTTCCTCGTCGGCGGCCTGGAGCCGGCGGAGCAGCGTGCCCGGTACGACGAGGCCGTCGCGTCCGCCGCGAACGGGCTCGCGCGGCTGGCGGGCTCCAACGCCGCCGACGCCGAGCTGCTGGGTGAGGCGACCGCTGGGCTGACGACGTACACCGGGCTGGTCGAGCAGGCGCGCGCCAACAACCGGCAGGGCTTCCCCGTGGGCGCCGCCTACCTCGACCAGGCGTCCGCGGTCCTGCGCAGCGACGTGATCCCGCACCTCGACGAGCTGGTGCAGGTCAACAGCGACCGGGTGGACGCGTCGTTCGACTCCGTCGGCTCGGTGCCGTGGCTGCTGACGCTGTGCATCCTCGCGCTCGCCGTGCTGGTCGTCGTGCAGGTGTGGCTGGCCAAGCGCACGCACCGCCGGCTGAACGCCGGTCTGTTCTGGGCGACGGTCCTCGCGCTCGGCGCGGGCGTCGCGGGAGCCTTCGTGCTGGGAACCACGGCGCAGCGCGCGACGGACGTCCGCAACGGCCCGTACGACGAGACGGTGTCGGTGTCCAGCGCGTACTCGCTGGCCAACAACGCGAAGTCGATGGAGTCGTTCACGCTGATCAAGCGCGGTTCCGGTGCGGCGTACGAGGAGCAGTTCGTCGCCGAGACGACCGAGGCGGCGGACCTGCTGGCCCGGGGGACCGTCGACCCTGCGCTCGCGTCCCTGTTCGACGACTGGCTCGCGGCGCACGCCGAGATCCGGGCGCTCGACGACGGCGGCGACTGGGACGGCGCGGTCGCCCTCGCGATCAGCGACGAGCCGGGTGCGCCCAACGACGTGTTCGAGACGTTCTCGACGGCCGCGGAGAGCAGCCTCGACGCGAGCGCGCAGCAGACGAACACGGGCCTGTCCGGCGCCGGCGGAGCCGTGGTGCGGGTCGGCTGGCTGATGCTCGTCGTCGGGCTGCTGGCGGCGGTCCTGTCCTGGCGAGGGATCTCGAAGCGAGTGGAGGAGTACCGGTGACCACGACACGTTCCCGCACCGCCGTCGGGGCGGCGATCGCCTCGCTCGCCCTGCTCGCCGGCTGCGCGGGAGCACCTGCTGCCGCCCCGGCGGCCCAGCAGCAGGCGGCGGCCTCCGTCGCGCTGCCCGCCGCGACGGTGTGCGACGACGCCAACGAGTCCACGATGTCCTACGCGCCGGGACCCGGCGGAGCGAGCGTGGACGCCATCCGGGCGCGCGGCGCCCTGCACGTCGGCGTCTCGGCCGACACCCTGCTGATGGGCTCGCGCAACCCGCTGTCCGGGCAGATCGAGGGCTTCGACATCGACATGCTGAAGGCCGTGTCCGCCGCGATCTTCGGTGATGCGAGACCCCTGCAGATCCGCGTGATCACGTCGGCCCAGCGGCTGGAGGTGCTGGAGAACCACGAGGTCGACCTGGTGGCCCGCACGTTCACCATGAACTGCGAGCGCTGGGAGACCATCGCGTTCTCCGCGGAGTACCTGACCGCCGGTCAGAAGGTCCTGGTCACGCGCGACTCGGAGGCGACGAGCATCGAGGACCTCGAAGCCCTCGGCGACCAGCGCGTCTGCGCCCCGGAGGGGACCACGACCCTGGAGCGGCTCCAGGAGACGTACCCCGGGGTCGAGGCCGTCAGCGCGCCGACGCACACCGGGTGCCTGGTCCTCTTCCAGCAGGGCAAGGTCGAGGCCATCACGGGCGACGACACGATCCTGGCCGGCTTCGTGGCGCAGGACCCGTACGCGAAGGTCGTCGGTGAGCCGTTCAGCGCCGAGCCGTACGGCATCGGTGCCGCCGCGGACCAGGTCGACCTGGTGCAGCTCGTCAACGGCGTGCTCGACCAGGCGAAGGCGGACGGCTCCTGGGCGGCCTCCTACTCGACGTGGCTCGGCGACCTCGGCGCTGCCCCCGTCCCGCCGGTGTCGGTGTACGGGCGGGTCGGCAGCCCGTGAGCGGACCCGACGCGCCCGAGGCGCCCGGCAGGCTCGGGGAGCCCATCCCCGCGCCCCAGCTGCTCCGGTACCTCAGCGGGCTCGAGGCGTGGCTGGCGCACCGCCGCGCGGAGCTGGACCGCCTGGACCAGGCCGCGCAGGCGTCGCCCGCCTCCGAGAGCTACACCGACGACGTCCTGCTCGCCCTGACCATGTGGCAGGCGATCCGGTCCCGCACGGACGAGCTGGTCGCCGTGTGGGACTCGGGCCGGGCCGACGCGGTGGGCCGGGAGAAGATGTCGCAGCTGGTCTGGGGGCGGCTGGACTCGGGTCTGGGTGCGGCGCTGGTGTCCCTGGTCGAGGCCGTGACGCTGTGCGACGCGATGATCTCCCAGGTCCGGGCGCGCCTGTCGTTCGACCCGGACACGGCCGACCAGGCCGCGCGGCTGCGTGGTCTGCGCGCCGGGCTGGTCCGGGCCGAGGACCTCGCGGGCCTCGACACGGCTGCGCGCGAGCTCGTCGCGACCCTGCGCACGCGGGAGCAGAAGCTGGTCGCGCAGGCGGCCCGCGGCGCCGACATCTCGGGACCGCTCGCGGAGCTCGAGGCGCGCGCGGCGCTCGCGGAGCGCGACCTCATCGTGCAGGTGTCCCAGCGGCGCACGCTGGAGAAGGGCCGCACCGACGCGCGCGCCGCGATGGCGGCCCTGGAGCTGCGGGAGCCGACGCTGCACCAGCTGGCGGACCGGTGCCGTCGCGAGATCGCGCACCCGCCCAGGCTCGCCGTGCCGGACGTGTCCCGGCTGGGCGAGGTGCCGGAGACACGGACGGAGCTCGACGCGTTCGTGGACCGGCTCGCGGCGGTCGGGCGGGCGTTCGACGCCGTGGCCGACGCCTACAGCGCCCCCCTGCGCGAGCGGGCGGAGCTGCGCTACCGGCTCGAGGGCGCGCGCGCCGCGGCCGACGCGAACGGCCGCAGCTCCTCCCCGACGGTCCGGTCCGGGTACGACGAGGCCCGCGCCGTCGTCGCCGCGACACCCTGTGACATCACCCTGACCCGCTTCCTCGTGGAGCAGTACGAGTACCTCACCCGAGACCTGCCCACGGTGGGTCAGGAGGGACGACGATGATCGCCTGCACGGAACCGGGCTGCACCGGCACCTACGAGGACGGCTACTGCAACGTCTGCGGCTCGCCGCAGGCCGCCGGCGCCGGGGGAGCCGCGCCCGCGTCCGCGACGTCGCTGCTGGGCACCGGGGTCGCGCAGGCGAGCCCCGACCGCTCCGCGGCCGCCGCCGACCCCGACACCGAACGGTCCACCCGCACGGGCCGGACCAGCTCCAGCCGGCTGGCGACCGCCGCGCTCGGGTCCGCCCGCACCGCAGCGACCGGAGGCTCGCGGCCCACCCGTCGCGTCGGCACGTCCTCGACCCGGCTGCGCGGCGCGCGGCTCGGCGCCGGTCTGACGACCGTGCCGGCCGCCCCGGTCCAGGACCCGCTGCAGGCGGTCATGGCCGTCGCCGAGGTGCCCGAGCGCAAGCGCTTCTGCCCGGCGTGCGGCGCCGAGGTCGGCCGCTCGCGCGACGGGGTGCCCGGCCGGACCGCCGGCTTCTGCCCCAAGTGCGGCAACCACTTCGACTTCACGCCCGCGCTGAACCCGGGTGACGTGGTCGGCGGCCAGTACGAGGTCGTCGGCTGCCTGGCGCACGGTGGTCTGGGCTGGATCTACCTGGCGCGCGACCGCAACGTGTCGGGGCGCTGGGTGGTGCTCAAGGGCCTGCTGAACTCGGGGGACCCGGACGCGTACGCGGCGGCGATCTCCGAGCGCCAGTTCCTGGCCGAGGTCGAGCACCCGTTGATCGTCGAGATCTACAACTTCGCCATGCACGAGGGCGCCGGCTACACCGTCATGGAGTTCGTCGGCGGACGGTCGCTCAAGCAGATCCTGCAGGACCGCCGGGACGCCGCCGCGGGCGTGAACACCCCGCTGCCGGTGGACCAGGCGCTCGCGTTCGTCCTGGAGATCCTGCCCGCGTTCGCGTACCTGCACGACGTCGGGCTGCTGTTCTGCGACTTCAAGCCGGACAACGTGATCCAGCAGGGTGACGCCGTCAAGCTCATCGACCTCGGCGGCGTGCGCCGGATCGACGACCTGGACTCGGCGATCTTCGGCACCGTCGGCTACCAGGCGCCCGAGGTCGCGGAGGTCGGGCCGTCCGTGGCGTCCGACATCTACACGATCGGCCGCACCCTGGCGACGCTGGTGCTCGACTTCCGCGGCAACACGAGCACCTACGTGGCGTCCCTGCCCTCGGTCGCGGACACCCCGGTGTTCCAGACGTACGACTCGTTCTACCGGCTGCTGGCCAAGGCGTGCGCGCTCGACCCGTCGGACCGGTTCGCCACGGTCGACGAGCTCCGCGCGCAGGTCCTCGGTGTCCTGCGCGAGGTCGTCGCCACCGATCGGGGTCCGGGCAGCCCCGCGCTGCACTCGGCCGCCTCCGTCCTGTTCGAGGCGCCGACGTCCGACGAGGCCGGTCACCCGCTGGCCTGGGACCAGCTGCCCGCGCTCAAGGTCGACGCGAGCGACCCGGCGGCGAGCTGGCTGGCGGGCGTCAACGTGAGCGACCCGCAGCAGCGCATCGCCGCCCTGGCCGACGCGCCGCAGGAGACGGTCGAGGTCCGGCTGCGCCGGACCACCGCGGCGATCGAGGCGGGCGAGCAGCAGCTGGTCGACCAGACGATCGCCCAGATCCTCGAGGACGACCCGTGGGAGTGGCGTGCCGCCTGGCTGGGCGGGCTCGCCCAGCTGAGCACCGGCGACCCCGTCGCGGCCCGTGCCTCGTTCAACGCGGTCTACGGCCAGGTGCCCGGCGAGCTGGCGCCGAAGCTCGCGCTGGCCACGTCCTGCGAGCTGAGCGGCGAGCCGGACATCGCAGAGTCGCTCTACATCATCTGCGCGCGCTCCGACGCCAACTACACGGCTCCGGCCGCGTTCGGGCTGGCCCGCATCCGCCGCGCGCGGGGGGACCTGAAGGGTGCGCTCGCGGCGCTCGACCTGGTGACCGCCACCCGCAGCTCCTACGTCGACGCCCGGATGATGCGGGCGCAGATCCTGGCGACGTCGAGCGGGGACCTGACGGCGCTGTCCGACGCGCTGGCCAGCGTGCAGACCGTCTCGATCGAGCCGCGGGTGCGCGCCGCGCTGCGGGTCGACGTGCTCGGGTCGGCGCTCGCGGCGGTGCTGAAGGCCGGTCCGCGCAACGTCGAGGTGGGCGGCGTGCCCGCCAAGGAGCCGGAGCTGCGCGACGCCCTCGAGGCGGCGCTGCGGGAGTCGGCCGTGCTGAACGACAGCCACGACGAGCGCATCGCGCTGGTCGACCAGGCCAACGCGGTCCGTCGGTKGACCACGTGGTGACCTGTGCCGCGTGCGGCACGATCGCTGAGGACGGCTCGAGGTTCTGCGAGCAGTGCGGCGCGCCCCTCGGCGCCGTCGACCCGGCACCGGCGGTCGCCGAGATCGTCCCGGACCAGCCCGCGACGGCTCCGGTCTGCCGCGCGTGCGGCGGCACCATCGCCGACGACGGGTACTGCGAGAGCTGCGGCGAGAAGGCCGTCAGCGAGCGTGACCACTGGAGCGAGCTCCCGTCCGCGCTGGTCGGCGGTGTCAGCGACCGCGGCCGGCGCAAGTCCCGCAACGAGGACGCGATGGCGCTCGGGGTCAGCGGTCCCACGGCCGTCCTCGTCGTCTGCGACGGGGTGTCGAACGTGCCGGACTCCGACATCGCGAGCCTCACCTCGGCGCGCGCCGCACGGGACGTCCTGGTCACGGGCCCGGCGGGCAGCACCGTCGGCGCGTGGTCGGCCCTCCTGGTCACCGCCGCGGCCGCGGCCGACCAGGCCATCACCGACGCCGTCGGGGACACGACCGGGCGAGTCGAGCCGCCGTCGTGCACGTTCGTCGCCGCCGTCGTCGACGGACCGACGGTCGTCGCGGGCTGGCTCGGGGACTCGCGGGTGTACTGGCTGCCGGACGAGGGGGCGGCCCTGCAGGTCAGCGTCGACGACTCCGCGGCGAACGAGATGATCGCGCGCGGCATGTCGCGCGCGAAGGCCGAGGCGTCGCGCGAGGGGCACGCCATCACGCGGTGGCTCGGTCCCGACGCCGAGACCGTGGTGCCCGGCACCGGCACGACCCGGGCTCAGGGGCCGGGCTGGGTGCTCGCGTGCTCCGACGGCCTCTGGAACTACTGCTCCGAGGCCGCCGACGTCGCGGACCTGCTGCACCGCACCGTCGCGCAGGTCGGGACGAGCCCCGACGTCATCGCCGCCGAGCTCGTCCGCTGGGCGAACGAGCAGGGCGGGCACGACAACATCACCGCGGCGCTGGCCCGCGTCGCGGCACCCGTCGATACTGTCCACACCGACGAGGCCGTACTGGCCGACGCGGCACCGCCCGCACGCTGATCGAGGAGCCACAGTGGCCGACTTCCGTACCGAGGTGTTCCAGAACGAGTTCCTCTCCGACGGCGCCACGGACGTGCACGCGATCGTCACGGTGACCAGCTCCGGGGCGGGCACGGCCGCCACGAGCAGCGGCGGCGTCGCGGAGATCGTCATCATCGACACGTCCGGCTCGATGAGCGGACCGAACATCGACGCCGCCAAGTACGCGGCGCAGGTGGCCGTCGACCAGATCGCCGACGGCACCTGGTTCGCGGTCATCGGCGGCAGCCACGTGGCCAACCGCGCCTTCCCGTACCCGAACGCGCCCGTCGCGATCGTGCAGATGGAGCCGGGCGCCCGCGAGGAGGCCAAGCGCGCCATCTCGTACATGCGCCCGTCGGGCGGGACCGCGATGAGCACGTGGCTGCGGCTGGCCGACGCGATCTTCGCCGAGGTGCCGCAGGTCGCGCAGAAGCACGCGATCCTGCTGACCGACGGCCGCAACGAGTCGGAGCCGCGCGCCGAGCTCTCGAGCGCKATCTACGACGTGACCGGGCACTTCCAGTGCGACGCGCGCGGCGTCGGCTCCAGCTGGGAGGTCGCCGAGCTGCGCGAGATYGCCACCGCGCTGCTGGGCACCGTCGACCTGATCCGCAACCCGGCGGACATCGCGGCGGACTTCAAGGCGCTGGTCAACGAGTCCATGTCGAAGGGCGTGGCCGACGCGGAGCTGCGGGTGTGGGCGCCGCAGGGTGCGCAGGTCCTGTTCGTCCGCCGGGTCGCCCCGACCGTCGAGGACCTCACCGCGCGGCGCACCGAGGTGAACGCCCTGACCGGTGCGTACCCGACCGGGGCGTGGGGCGACGAGTCCCGCGACTACCACGTGGCGGTCCGGGTGGCGTCGAAGCCTGTGGGCTCCGAGCAGCTGGCGGCGCGCGTGCAGATCGCGGTCGGCGGTGACGTGCTGGCCTCCGGGCTGGTCAAGGCGCGCTGGTCCGACGACAGCTCGCTGACCGCGCGCATCAACCCCGAGGTCGCGCACTACACGGGCCAGGCCGAGCTGGCGTCGGTCATCCAGGAGGGGCTGGCCGCGAAGGCGTCCGGCGACGAGGCCACCGCGACCGTGAAGCTGGGCCGCGCGGTCCAGCTGGCCGCCGAGACGGGCAACGAGGAGGCCACCTCCCGCCTGCGGCGCGTGGTCGAGATCGACGACGAGGAACAGGGCACCGTGCGGCTCAAGCGCAACACCGACAAGCTCGACGAGATGGCGCTCGACACGGCCTCGACCAAGACCACCCGGGTCCGCCGGTGAGCACCGTCACCTGCCCCAACGGCCACCCGTCCACCTCCACCGACTACTGCGACGTCTGCGGCTCGCCCATCGAGGCGGCCGTCGTGGTCGAGGCCCCGGCACCCGCTGCCTCGGCGGGGACGGCGACGACGTGCCCGCACTGCGGGGCGCCCGCCTCCTCGCTCGCCCTGTTCTGCGAGGTGTGCGGCTACGACTTCACGACGGGCACCGCTCCAGCGCCGMTGACCCCGCCGGCGCCGATCGCCCGGCCCGCCCCGGCCACGCCGCCCGCGGGCGACGACGGGCCTGCGCCCCTCTCGGCACCCGTGCCCGTGGCCACCCCCGCGCCGCAGTCCGGCTCCGGCACGACGGACCCCTCCTCCGCGGCCCTCCCGACCCCCGCCCCGGACGGCGAGGACTCCTGGGTCGCCGAGATCTGGGTCGACCCCGACTGGTACGCGGTGCAGAAGGCCGAGGACCCGATGCCGTCGGCCGGCCTGCCCGGGCTGGTGCCGCTGCGAGAGCGCAGCGTGCTCGTCGGGCGCCCGTCGGCGTCCCGGAACATCCACCCCGCGGTCGACTGCGGCTCGGACTCGGGCGTCTCCCGCCGGCACTGCCAGCTGAACACCGACGGTCAGCGCTGGTGGGTGGAGGACCTGCAGTCCGCCAACGGCACGTACGTCAGCCGCGCGGGCGACCCGCTGCCGACCACCCCGATCCCCGCCGGCCAGCGCCGGGAGATCGAGGACGGCGACCGGCTCTACCTCGGGGCGTGGACGCGCATCGTGATCCGGACGGCACTCCCCGGGGAGGTCTGAGCAGGCCTGCTCAGGCTCGCGCGGCCCGGCGGTGGTCCGCAGCGACGGCGCGGGCCGCGACGAGGGCGAGCAGGAGACCGATGGTCAGCGCGCTCGCGTGGCCGGCGTCGGTGAACGTGCGGTTGATCGCGCCGGGCAGCAGCCAGTAGACCGCCGTCGCGCCCAGGTACCACCAGCGCCAGCGCGGTGGCACGGCGAGCACCAGGAACCCCATCGCCGCGGCCATCACGTAGCTCACGCCGACGTCGGTCGTCGAGGCGACGCTCTCGTCGACGAACCCGTGGAAGATCCCGGTGGCCAGCCCGGCGGCGACCACGAGCCCGGCGCCGACGTGACCGGCCAGCCCGACGACCAGCGACGCGAGCCGGCCCACGAACCGCTGCAGGTACGCCAGCACCACCAGCAGCTGCACGACGAGCGCGAGACCCCAGATGCTCTCGACGACGAACGCGCTGCCCAGCATCGACAGGACCGGCTCGGCGCGCAGGTTGTCCAGGTTGCCGCTGACCCGGGCGAGGATCTCGGCGGTGCGCTCCTCGGGCTGGAGCATGACCAGCAGGGTCACCACGGTCACCGTGGCGCAGTACGCGATGGCGAGGTCGGCGTGCGCGACGGTGCGGCCGACGTCCCGCAGCACGGCCCGCGCGACAGGTCCGACGGCGCCGCCGCTGCCTCGTCCGCTCGGTGCGGGCCGCCCGTCGGTCATGCGGTCACGCTACCGGCGTGCCCGGCAGGCCGACGCGTGCGGGTCGGCACGGAGCCGGTGACGCCGGATCAGGGCCGAAGGTCCCGGGTGGTGCTCTCGAGCACCTGGTAACTTCCGAAGGACACCAGGTCCGCGCGACGACGCCGGACCGAGCTCGGGGGGTCTCATGGTGGAGCAGGCCGACAGCAGGACCGCCGTGCGGGTGCTGGTCGTCTCGACGATCGGGTTCCTGGTCAACTTCTGGGCGTGGGCGCTGATCAGCCCGCTCGGTGGCTCCTACGGCAAGGCGCTCGGTCTGACCGGGGTCCAGCAGTCGGTGCTGGTCGCGGTGCCGGTGATCGTGGGGTCGTTGGGCCGGATCCCCGTGGGCGCCCTGACGGACCGGATCGGTGCCCGGAAGATGTTCCCCGCGGTGACGCTGCTGACCATCCTGCCGGTGCTGTTCATCGGGTTCGTGGCGGACACCTACCCGGCGATGCTGGTGGGCGGGTTCTTCCTCGGGCTCGGCGGCACGACGTTCGCCATCGGGGTGCCGGCCGTGAACGCGTGGTTCGCGCCAGAGCGACGGGGGACGGCGCTCGGCATCTTCGGGCTCGGCATGGGCGGCACCGCGATCTCCGCCTTCACCACCGTGTGGATCACGGACACGTACGGTGCCGAGGCGCCGTTCGTGCTGGTCGCGTGCGTGCTGGCGGTGTACGCGGTGGTCGCCGCGTTGCTGCTGCGGGACAAGCCGGGCCGACCGGCACCGCAGGGCTCGTTCCTGGCCCGGACGTGGGCGACGGCACGCATCCCCGCGACGGGCCAGCTCTCGCTGCTGTACGCGCTGGGCTTCGGCGGCTTCGTGGCGTTCAGCGTGTACCTGCCGACGTACCTGGTGAACGCCTACGACCTGTCGGCGAGCGACGCCGCAGCCCGCACCGCCGGGTTCGTCGTGCTCGCCGTCGTGATGCGACCGGTCGGCGGGACGCTGTCCGACCGGGTCGGCCCGGTCCCGGTGCTCATGGTGTCGTTCGTCGCAGCGGCGGTCCTGGCGCTGGTCGCCGCGCTCGAGCTCCCCCTCGTCCCCGGCGCGACGATCGCGTTCCTCGGCCTGGCCGCGGCGCTCGGCGCGTCCTCCGGGGCGGTGTTCGCCCTGGTCGCGCAGGTTGCGCCCGCGGACAAGGTCGGCGCGGTGACCGGCATCGTCGGCGCCGCCGGCGGCCTGGGCGGCTTCTTCCCGCCGCTCGTCATGGGGGCGGTCTACGACCAGGTGGGCGACTACAGCCT
Source organism: Cellulomonas sp. P5_C5 (assembly GCF_054049655.1). NCBI lineage: Bacteria > Bacillati > Actinomycetota > Actinomycetes > Micrococcales > Cellulomonadaceae > Cellulomonas > Cellulomonas sp. P5_C5. The sequence continues at coordinate 17,802 of NZ_JBFULY010000033.1, forward strand.
CGGGTACGTCCTGCTCGCCGTGAGCGCGTTCGGCGTCGCCTGGTTCACCTGGGGTCCGGTCCGCCGGGCCGCCAGAGCACGTGCCGCCGAGGTCACCACCGCCTGAGGAGCCGACATGACGATCGAGCAGGGACGCCGGCCTGGCCTGGACGAGGGGGTCGTCGAGGCGCTGCTGCGGACGCGGCGGTTCCTGCGGAAGAACGAGGTGTCGGCGGACCTGCGCACGCTGCACCAGATCGGCGGTCGGGACGCGGACACGTTCTACCGGGACCGCTGGAGCCACGACAAGGTGGTGCGGTCCACGCACGGCGTGAACTGCACGGGGTCCTGCTCGTGGAAGGTGTTCGTCAAGGACGGCATCATCACGTGGGAGGCGCAGCAGACGGACTACCCGTCGACGGGCCCGGACCGGCCGGAGTACGAGCCCCGCGGCTGTCCTCGGGGCGCCGCGTTCTCCTGGTACACGTACTCGCCGACGCGCGTCCGGTACCCGTACGTCCGCGGCGTCCTGCTGGAGATGTTCCGTGAGGCGAAGGCGCGGCTGGGCGACCCCGTGCTGGCGTGGGCGGACGTGGTCGGCGACCCGGTGCGGGCGGCGCGGTACAAGGCGGCGCGCGGCAAGGGTGGGCTGGTGCGCGCGTCGTGGGCCGAGGCGGTCGAGATGGTCGCCGCCGCGCACGTGCACACGATCAAGGAGCACGGCCCGGACCGGATCGCGGGTTTCTCACCGATCCCGGCGATGTCGATGGTGTCGCACGGGGTCGGTGCCCGGTTCTACGCCCTGCTGGGCGCGCCGATGCTGTCGTTCTACGACTGGTACGCGGACCTGCCGGTCGCGTCCCCGCAGGTGTTCGGGGACCAGACGGACGTGCCGGAGTCGGGGGACTGGTGGGACGCCGGGTACCTGGTCATGTGGGGCTCGAACGTGCCGGTGACGCGGACGCCGGACGCGCACTGGATGGTCGAGGCGCGGTACCGGGGGCAGAAGGTCGTCGCGGTGTCGCCCGACTACGCGGACAACGTGAAGTTCGCGGACGAGTGGCTGGCGCCGGCCCCGGGCACCGACGGCGCCCTCGCGATGGCGATGGGGCACGTGATCCTGCGGGAGTTCTTCGTGCAGCGGACCACGCCGTACTTCGACCGGTACGTGAAGCAGTACACGGACCTGCCGTTCCTGGTCGCGCTGGAGCCGGACCAGGAAGGGCAGGCCGGGTTCGTCCCCGGCAAGTTCGTCACCGCCGCCGACCTGGGGGAGACGTCGGAGAACGCGCAGTTCAAGACGGTCCTGCTCGACGAGACGACGGGGGAGCCGGTGGTCCCCAACGGCTCGCTGGGGTTCCGGTTCGGGGCCGAGGGCGAGGGCCGCTGGAACCTCGACCTCGCGTCGGTGTCCCCGCAGCTCAGCGCCGCGGGCGACGGTTCCGGGACGGCGGCCGTCACGCTCCCGCGGTTCGACGCGGTCGACGGGTCCGCGGGGAGCGTCGTGCGCGGGGTCCCGACGCGGCAGGTGGCGGGCCGCACCGTCACCACCGTGTTCGACCTCCTGCTCGCCCAGTACGGCGTCGGCCGCGACGGGCTGCCGGGGACCTGGCCCACGGGGTACGACGACGCGTCCTCGCCGTGCACGCCCGCCTGGCAGGAGACGATCACCGGGGTGCCCGCCCGCAAGGCCGAGAAGATCGGCCGGGAGTTCGCCGCGAACGCCGAGGAGTCGACGGGCCGGTCGATGATCCTCATGGGCGCCGGCACCAACCACTGGTTCCACGCGGACACGATCTACCGTGCGTTCCTCACGCTCACCACGCTGTGCGGGACGCAGGGCGTCAACGGTGGCGGGTGGGCGCACTACGTGGGCCAGGAGAAGGTCCGCCCGATCACGGGGTACGGGCTGTACGCCAACGCGCTCGACTGGTCCAGGCCGCCGCGCAACATGATCCAGACCGCGTACTGGTACCTGCACACCGACCAGTTCCGGTACGACCACTTCGGGGCCGACGCGCTCGCGGCGAACAAGGCGGGAGGCCTGTGGGCGGGGATGACGACCGCCGACGTGCTCGCCCAGTCCGCCCGCCTCGGCTGGATGCCGAGCTACCCCACGTTCGACCGCAACCCGCTCACGCTCGCCGACGACGTCGCAGCCTCGGGCGCCCCCGCGGGCGAGTACGTGCCCGCGGCGCTGCAGGACGGGTCGCTGCGGTTCGCCGGCGAGGACCCCGACGCCCCCGAGAACTTCCCGCGCGTGCTGACCATCTGGCGGTCCAACCTGCTGGGCAGCTCCGCCAAGGGCAACGAGTACTTCCTCGAGCACCTGCTGGGCACCGACTCGTCTCTGCGCGCGCAGGAGGCACCACCCGAGCACCGGCCCCGCGACGTGGTCTGGAGGGACGAGGCGCCTCGCGGGAAGCTCGACCTGCTGCTGACGCTCGACTTCCGGATGACCTCGACGACGGTGTTCAGCGACGTGGTCCTGCCGGCGGCCACMTGGTACGAGAAGTACGACCTGAGCAGCACGGACATGCACCCGTTCGTGCACTCGTTCAACCCGGCCATCGCGCCCCCGTGGCAGACCCGCACCGACTTCGACGCGTTCCACGAGATCGCGAAGGCGTTCAGCGCGCAGGCCGCGACGCACCTCGGCGTCCGGCAGGACCTCGTCGCGGTGCCGCTCACCCACGACACCCCCGACGCGATGGCGACCCCGTCGGGGATCGTGCGCGACTGGAAGGCGGGCGAGTGCGACCCGGTGCCGGGCGTGACGATGCCGAAGCTGGTCGTCGTCGAACGGGACTACCCGGCGGTCGCGGACAAGCTCGGCGCGCTCGGGCCGCTGGCCTCGTCGCTGGGCGCGACCACCAAGGGCATCACGTTCGACCTGACGAAGCCCATCGACTACCTCGGCCACAAGAACGGGCTGGTCCGTGGGGGTGCGGGCGACGGGCGGCCGTCGCTGCAGCGGGACGTGCACGTCTGCGAGGCGATCCTCGCGCTCTCCGGCACCACCAACGGGCACCTGGCCACCGAGGGGTTCCACACGTTGGAGAAGCGCACAGGGCGGAAGCTGGCGGACCTCGCGGCCGAGCACGAGGGCAAGCAGGTCACGTTCGCGGACACCCAGGCGGCGCCGACCCCGGTCATCACGTCGCCCGAGTGGTCCGGCTCGGAGTCCGGGGGCCGGCGGTACTCGCCGTTCACCATCAACGTCGAACGCCTCAAGCCGTGGCACACCCTGACCGGCCGGCAGCACTTCTACCTCGACCACGACTGGATGACCGAGCTCGGGGAGAACCTGCCGGTGTTCCGGCCACCCCTGAACATGGCGGCGCTGTTCGGGGAGCCGCAGATCGGGTCGAACGGGGAGCTCGGGATCGCCGTGCGGTACCTGACCCCGCACAACAAGTGGTCGATCCACTCCGAGTACCAGGACAACCTCCTGATGCTCAGCCTGTCGCGCGGTGGTCCGGGCATCTGGATGAGCCAGCAGGACGCCGACACGATCGGCGTCGCGGACAACGACTGGATCGAGGCGGTCAACCGCAACGGCGTCGTCGTCGCCCGCGCCATCGTCAGCCACCGGATGCCCGTCGGCACGGTCTACATGCACCACGCCCAGGACCGGCTCATCGACGTCCCCCGCTCGGAGACGTCCGGGAAGCGCGGCGGCATCCACAACTCGCTGACCCGCATCCTCATGAAACCCAGCCACCTCATCGGTGGCTACGCCCAGCTGACCTTCGCGTTCAACTACCTCGGCCCGACGGGCAACCAGCGGGACGAGGTCACCGTGATCCGCCGACGCTCGCAGGAGGTGCAGTACTGATGCGGATCATGGCGCAGATGTCGATGGTGATGAACCTCGACAAGTGCATCGGGTGCCACACCTGCTCGGTCACCTGCAAGCAGGCGTGGACCAACCGGGCCGGCACGGAGTACGTCTGGTTCAACAACGTGGAGACGCGACCCGGGCAGGGGTACCCGCGCACCTACCAGGACCAGGAGCGCTGGCAGGGCGGCTGGACGCTGAACAAGCGTGGCCGGCTCAAGCTCAAGGCGGGCGGCCGGCTGAAGAACCTGGCGACGATCTTCGTCAGCCCGAAGATGCCGTCGCTCGACGACTACTACGAGCCGTGGACGTACGACTACGAGACGCTGACCACGGCGCCGCTGCAGGAGCACACCCCGGTGGCTCGTCCGCGCTCCCTGATCAGCGGCGAACCGATGCAGATCGGCTGGAGCGCCAACTGGGACGACGACCTGGGCGGCAGCGCCGCGACGGCGGTGAGCGACCCGATCCTGGCCAGGGTCTCCACGAAGATCACGCTCGAGTTCGAGCAGACGTTCATGTTCTACCTGCCGCGCATCTGCGAGCACTGCCTCAACCCGTCCTGCGCCGCGTCGTGCCCGTCGGGGGCCATCTACAAGCGGGCCGAGGACGGGATCGTGCTGGTCGACCAGGACCAGTGCAAGGGCTGGCGCAAGTGCGTCACCGGCTGCCCGTACAAGAAGGTCTACTTCAACCACCGCACCGGCAAGGCCGAGAAGTGCACGTTCTGCTTCCCGCGCATCGAGGTGGGCCTGCCGACGGTCTGCTCCGAGACGTGCGTCGGCCGGCTGCGCTACCTGGGCCTCGTCCTCTACGACGCCGACAAGGTGCTGGCGGCCGCGTCCGTCACGGACGAGCACGACCTGCTGGAGGCCCAGCGCGGGGTGTTCTGCGACCCGCACGACCCCGCCGTGGTGCGGGAGGCCGAGCGGGCGGGCATCCCGCGGGACTGGATCGAGGCCGCGCAGCGGTCCCCGATCTGGTCCCTGATCAGCACGTACAAGGTGGCGCTGCCGCTGCACCCGGAGTACCGGACCATGCCGATGGTCTGGTACATCCCGCCGCTGTCGCCCGTGGTGGACGCGGTCGCGGAGACCGGCGAGGACGCCGAGGGCAAGGGCAACCTGTTCGCCGCCATCGACCAGCTCCGCATCCCGGTCGAGTACCTGGCCGAGCTGTTCACGGCGGGGGACACCGTCCCGGTCACGGGCGTGCTCAAGAAGCTCGCCGCGATGCGGTCCTACATGCGGGACATCTCGATGGGTCGCGACGCCGACCCGTCGATCCCCGCAGCCGTCGGCATGACCGAGCAGGAGATGCTCGACATGTACCGGCTGCTGGCCATCGCCAAGTACGACGAGCGGTACGTGATCCCGCCCGCGCACGCGGAGGCCGCCCACGGCCTGGAGGAGATCGCCACCGAGTGCAGCCTCGACTACGAGGGTGGGCCGGGCATGGGCGGCTCGGGACCGTTCGGCGAGGGGTCGGGGTCGAACACCCCGCTGGCGGTGGAGAACTTCCTGGCGCTGAAGGACCGGCAGACCGCCGACGAGGTCACGCCCACCGGTGGCCAGGGCGGGCGCGTGAACCTGCTCAACTGGGACGGCAAGGGCGCCCCACCACCCGGTCTGTTCCCCGAGCGGAAGGACCCGTCATGACGCGCGACGACGCCCGCACCCGGGCGCTGACGCACCGGGTCGCGGCCCTCCTCCTGGAGTACCCCACCGCGGAGCTGGTCGCCCGGGTGCCCGAGCTGCGTGCCGTCGTCGGGACCCGCGCGTTCGACCCCCTGCTCGACCACCTGACGACGACCCCGCTCACGTCGCTGACCGCGCAGTACGTCGACACCTTCGACCTGCGACGCAAGATCTGCCTGTACCTGACCTACTACGCGTACGGCGACACCCGGGAGCGGGGGATGGCGCTGCTCGCGTTCAAGCGGGCGTACCGGGCGGCGGGCCTGGAGGTCAGCGCCGAGGAGCTGCCCGACCACCTGTGCGTCGTGCTGGAGTTCAGCGCGACCGCGGACGTCGAGGCGGGCACCCGGCTGCTGCTGGAGCACCGCGCCGGGCTGGAGCTGCTCCGGCTCGCCCTGGTCGACCGCGGCTCCCCGTGGGCCGCTGCGCTGACCGCCGTCTGCTCGACGCTCCCGCCGCTGCGTGGCGACGAGCGCGAGGCGGTGGCACGGCTGGCCGCGGAAGGTCCTCCGGGGGAGCAGGTGGGCCTCGAGCCCTACGGCGCGATGGCGGCGGCGCCACGATGAGCGGGGTGCTGCTCTGGGTGGTCATCCCCTACGTGTGCCTGGCGTTCTTCGTGCTCGGGCACGTGTGGCGGTACCGCTACGACAAGTTCGGCTGGACCACGCGCTCGTCGCAGCTCTACGAGAGCCGGCTGCTGCGGTGGGGGAGCCCGCTGTTCCACTTCGGCATCCTGGCGGTGTTCCTCGGGCACGTGATGGGTCTGGGCATCCCGGAGAGCTGGACGTCGGCGGTCGGGATCTCCGAGGAGCTGTACCACGTCATGGCGGTGACGATCGGGGCCGTCGCGGGGTTCTGCACCCTCGTCGGGCTCACGCTCCTCATCTACCGGCGGCGCACGGTCGGCCCGGTGTTCAGCGCGACCACGCGGATGGACAAGGTCATGTACCTGTTCCTCGCGCTGGTGATCGTGCTCGGGGTGTGGAACACGGTGGCGGGCTCGGTGCTCAACCTCAACGGCGACTACGACTACCGGACCGGGGTGTCCGAGTGGTTCCGTGGCATCTTCCTGTTCCAGCCGAAGCCCGAGCTGATGGTCGACGCGCCGTTCGGGTTCCAGGCGCACGCGATGGTCGCGATGCTGCTGTTCGCGCTGTGGCCGTTCACGCGGCTCGTGCACGTGCTGAGCGTGCCGATCTTCTACCTGTGGCGCCCGTACGTGGTGTACCGCAGCCGGTCCGACCGCACGGGAAGCCGGGCGGCCCGCCCGGGCTGGAGCCCGTCGGACGACAGGGTCCGTCGCTAGCGGTCTACCCGCGCGGCGGGTGCAGGCGGTTCGTCGCCTCGGCCAGCAGGCGCTCGAGCACGGCGTGCCGGTCGAGGGCCCGTAGCAGCGCGTCGTCGTCGTGCCCGTGGCGGGCGTCRTCGACGGCGTGGTGCGCCTGGCTGGTGGCGGACGCGAGCCGGAACCAGGAAGCTCCGGCGACCTCCCGGCGGACCTGGGCCTCGGTCTCCGGTGCGATGCGGTGGTGCTGATCGACGACGGTCATGTCCTCGACCTCCTTCGTGCTGTTCGTTCCGTCCCATGCTGCTCGTCGCCACCCACAAGCCGGTGGCGACACGCGAGTGCGCTACTCACCAAGAGCGCGCGAACGTCGTCCACGTACATTCCGCGGCGCCCGAGAATGCGTCGCCGACCCCTGTGTCCTCGGCATTTTCTGAGCCATTCCTGAGGCTTTTCGTCGACTTCGTGGTAGCGCGTCCACGCAGGTCACAGACTGCGCTTTCCGTCGGGTCTGTACCGCGGAAGAGGGCCGGGGTTCATCGAGCGGACCCGTTGACTTCACCCTGTGACGGTTGTTAGCGTCGCTGTGAACCATTAGTACACACTCCTTACATATTCGACGCTCCGACGATGGACAGGGGACCCGCACGATGGCTTTCCGACACTCCCGCACGACTCCGACGGGCCGACGACGTCCCGTCCTGGTCACCACGGCCCTCGCCGCGGTGATCACGCTGCTCACCGCGCTGGTCGTGACCCAGCCCGCGTACGCAGCAGGTTCGATCGGTGCGACCTTCACCTCGGCCGGCGACTGGGGCACCGGCCACCAGGTCAACGTCAAGGTGACCAACTCGGGGTCCGCCCCTGTGAACGGCTGGACCCTCGAGTTMGACCTGCCCGCCGGGGCCACCCTCAGCAGCTCGTGGGACGCCGACGTCACCCGGGCCGGGAACCACTACACGGCGAAGAACAAGAGCTGGGCCGGCCCGCTGGCGCCCGGCGCATCGTTCACCTGGGGCTACGTGGCGACGGGGCCGTTCAAGACCCCGACCACGTGCAGCATCAACGGCGTGGCCTGTACCGGTGGCACCCCCACCAGCACGCCGACCCCGACGACCACCCCGACCCCGACGACCACGCCGACCCCGACGACGACACCCACCCCGACGCCCACGCCGACCACCACCACGCCGCCCGGGGGCAAGAAGCTCGTCGGCTACTTCGCCGAGTGGGGCGTGTACGGCCGCAACTACCACGTGAAGAACATCCAGACGAGCGGGTCCGCGTCGAAGCTGACCCACATCCTCTACGCGTTCGGCAACACCACCGGTGGCCAGTGCTCGATCGGTGACTCCTACGCGGCCTACGACAAGGCGTACACCGCAGCCGACTCCGTCGACGGGGTCGCCGACACGTGGGACCAGCCGCTGCGCGGCAACTTCAACCAGCTCAAGAAGCTCAAGGCCCTGAACCCCGGCCTCAAGGTGATCTGGTCGTTCGGTGGCTGGACCTGGTCGTCCGGCTTCACGCAGGCGGCGGCCAACCCGACCGCGTTCGCCGACTCCTGCTACAACCTGCTCAACGACTCCCGCTGGGCCGGTCTCTTCGACGGCATCGACATCGACTGGGAGTACCCGAACGCGTGCGGCCTGTCGTGCGACTCGAGCGGTCCCGCGTCGTTCAACAACGTCATCACGGCGCTGCGCAACAAGTTCGGCAGCAGCAAGCTCATCACGGCGGCCATCACGGCCGACGGCAGCAACGGCGGCAAGATCGACGCCGCCGACTATGCCGCCGGAGCGCAGAAGCTCGACTGGATCATGCCGATGTCCTACGACTACTTCGGGGCGTTCAACCCGACCGGTCCGACGGCACCGCACTCCCCGCTGACCTCCTACTCGGGCATCCCGCAGGCGGGGTTCAACACCGAGGCGGCCGTCAACAAGCTCATCGGCAAGGGGATCCCCGCCAACAAGATCCTGCTCGGCGTCGGCTTCTACGGCCGCGGCTGGACCGGGGTCACGCAGACGGCACCCGGCGGATCGGCGACGGGCGCCGCACCCGGCACGTACGAGGCCGGCATCGAGGACTACAAGGTGCTGAAGAACAAGTGCCCGGTCACGGGCACGGTCGGCGGCACCGCGTACGCCAAGTGCGGGTCGGAGTGGTGGGGCTACGACACGCCCAGCACGCTGGCCGGCAAGACGTCGTGGGCCAAGACCAAGGGTCTGGGCGGCGCCTTCTTCTGGGAGCTGTCCGGTGACACCTCGAACGGCGAGCTGATCAGCRCGCTGTCCAACGGCCTGAAGTAGGCCCGCACGCTGACGCCCGGCCGCCGGTCCTCTCCCCGGCGGCCGGGCGTCACGTCGTTTTCACCCGATCTGTCCCGATTCTCCGGCCGTAAACTGGACGATCGGGCATCGCTCCCCGACGCCCGCGCGACAACAAGGGGGGTCGTGCGATGAGACGTGCATTCTGGTCGGTCGTGCTGCTGGTGAGCGCGTTCCTGATCGTCCCGGTGTCGCCTGCCACGGCGGCGCCCTACTGCGGGATCGTGTGGGGGTCGCTCGAGAAGTCGGCGCCCGGTCTCTCGCAGGCACCGGTGGTGGACGTCCGCACCGGTCAGCACTCCTGCTACGACCGGCTCGTGATCGACGTCGCCGGCGACGTGGGCGGGTACACGGTGGCGTACGTGCCCTACGTCGTCCAGGACGGGTCGGGTGCGCAGATCCCGACGCGCGGCGGCGCGGCCCTGCAGATCACCGTGAACGACCCGTCGTACGACTCGGCCTACAACCCGACCTACAGCCCGGCCGACCCGCTCGAGCTGCGGGACGTGACGGGCTACCGCACCTTCCGCCAGGTCGTGTCCGCCGGGTCGTTCGAGGGCTACACGAGCGTCGGGCTCGGCGTCCGGGCGCGGCTGCCGTTCCGCGTGTTCACGCTCGACGGCCCGGGCACGTCATCGCGTCTGGTGGTGGACGTCGCGCACCGCTGGTGACCCGGCGGGCAGCGTCAGCAGGTCCCGCACGACCGCCGCGGTGGCCTCCGGGGGGATGCCGTGGTCGGCGCCCCCGGGGACCACGACGTGCCGGGCGTGCGGCAGCAGCGCGGCCAGCGCCGCGGCGGACTCCGGCAGACCCGGCCACGTCTGCGCGCCGGTGACGACCACAGTCGGCACGTCGACGGCGCGCATGGCCGGGGTGGGCACCCCGAGCACCGAGGTGATCGTCGCGTCGTAGACCGTGCTCTGCGCCATCGCGACCAGCGACGGCCAGCCCGGCGACGCGCGGAACTGCTCCACCAGGGGAGCGGGGATGCCGACGCCCTCCGTCTGGAACAGCGCGACGGCGTCGTCCGGCCGCCCGTCGGCGATCAGCGCCGTCAGCCGTCCCGGCAGGTCGGCGGGCCGCGCGGGAAGGGTGCCGAGCGCGAACGRCGCCTCGTAGAGCGCGAGGTGCGTGACCCGGACGCCCGCCGCGGCGGCCGCGAGGGCCAGGTTGCCGCCGGAGGAGAACCCGAACACCGCCGCGCTGCCGCCCGCGACGTCGATCACGGCAGCGAGGTCCTCGAGCTCTCGCTCGATGGCGTACGGCCGCGTGTCGCCGCTGCGGCCGCGGGCACGGCGGTCGTAGGTGACCACCGTGTGGTCGTGCTCCAGCAGCGCAGCGAGGTCCGCGCACGTGGTGTGGTCGTTGAACGCGCCCGTCGCGAACACGACGGCCGGGCCGGTCCCGGCGCGCACGTAGGCGATCGTGGTGCCGTCGGCGGAGGTGAGGGTCTGCATGAGGGCTCCTTCGTGGTGATGTCACGAGGGGGACGAAGAGCCGAGCCGTCGATGGACACCTCGCGCGATGCTGTCCATCGTGGCGCTCGCCGCTCGTCCAGGGGGAGGACCACCCACCGACAGTCAGGAGCCGTCATGCAGTACCTGTTGCTCATCAGTGCCGACGAGGAGGCCGCGGTGACGCGGATGCGCGAGGGGGCGTTCGCCTCGTTCGACACGTGGATCACCGACCTGGAGGAGCGCGGGGTGCTGCGCGCGCACGTCGGGCTGCACGAGAGCGCGACCGCGACGACCGTGCGGCTGCGTGACGGTGAGGTCCTGCTCACCGACGGCCCGTTCGCCGAGGGCAGGGAGCAGGTCGGCGGGCTCGCCGTCGTGGACTGCGCCGACCTCGACGAGGCGGTCGCGATCGCGGCGGCGCACCCCGCGGCGGCGTTCGGGCAGGTGGAGGTCAGGCCGGTGCGGGTCTCGTGACCGACGACGTGGAGCGGGTGCTGGCGGACACGTTCGCCCAGGACTGGGGGCGCCTCGTCGCCACCCTGATCCGGCTGACGGGCGACTGGGACCTGGCCGAGGAGAGCACCCAGGACGCGTTCGCGGCCGCCCTGCGCACCTGGCGTCGCGACGGCATCCCCGACGTGCCGCGCGCGTGGCTCACCACGACGGCGCGCAACCGGGCCGTCGACCGGATCCGGCGCGAGCGCGTCGGCGCCGAGAAGGTGCGCTCCCTCGTCGTGCCGCGCGACGAGCCGGACCTGGACGCGCTGGACAGCGGTATCGCGGACGACCGCCTCCGCCTGCTCTTCACGTGCTGCCACCCGGCACTGTCCCTGTCGTCCCGCGTCGAGCTGGCGCTGCGGACCCTGTGCGGCCTGACGACGGCCGAGATCGCGCGCCTGTTCGGGGTCCCCGAGCCGACGATGGCCAAGCGGCTGGTGCGGACCAAGCACAAGATCGCCGTCGCCGGGATCCGCTACCAGGTGCCGTCGGCGGCCCGGCTGCCCGAGCGCACGCCGGCCGTGCTCGCGGTGCTCTACCTGATGTTCACCGAGGGCTACGCGGCGACCGCGGGCCCGCACCTGGTGCGGGTGGACCTCTGCCACGAGGCGGTCGACCTGGCGCGCGTGCTGACAGGGCTGGTGCCGGACGACCCGGAGGCCGCGGGCATGCTCGCGCTGATGCTGCTCCAGCACGCCCGGACCCCCGCCCGCACGGACGCCGACGGCGTCCTCGTCCCGCTCGAGGAGCAGGACCGCACCCGGTGGGACCACGCCGCGATCGAGGCCGGCCTGGCCGAGCTGCGCCGGGCGGTCCGTCGCGAGCGGATCGGCCCGTACCAGCTCCAGGCACTGGTCGCGGCCTGCCACGCGACCGCACCGACCGCCGCGGACACGGACTGGGTCCGGATCGCCGGCCTCTATGACGAGCTCGTGACCGTGCTGCCGTCCGCGGCCGCCCAGGTGAACCGGGCGGTCGCGATCGGCATGGCGCACGGACCGCAGGCCGGTCTCGACGCCCTGGGCACGACCCCGGACCACCCGCTGCGACCCGCGGCCCGTGCGGACCTGCTGCGTCGGCTCGGGCGCACCGACGAGGCCGCGTCCGCGTACCGGGAGGCGCTGACGCGGACGGCCAACCAGGCGGAGCGCGCCTACCTCGAGGGCAGGTTGCGCGTCTGAGGCCTACTGTCRCGGGATGGGACCGGTGCGTCGCATGCAGCAGGTGGAGGTGGTCGACGATGACCATCCGGTCGCCGCTGCGGACGAGCCGCCGGGCCGGGGACGGTTCCGTCGCTGGTGGGCCCTGCTGCTGGTCGTCGTCCTCGCGCTCGTCGGGACCCAGCTCGTCCTGGCGGCACGGGACCGTGCCGTCTCCGCCCGGTTCGGACAGCTCCCCGGGGTGCTCGCCCCGGTCGAGGCGGACGTCGCCGCGCTCTGGCGGGTCGCCGAGCCCGACCAGGAGGTGCTGACCGACGGCGTCGAGGTCGAGGGGGCCCTCGTGGGGGTGCGCACGGGTCCGGACGGGAAGCAGAGCGTCGTGGCGCTCGACCCGCGCACCGGGGCCGGCCGGTGGACCACGCCGCTGAGCGACCCGGACGCCGTGCTGGCGCAGCGCGGCGCGCGGGCGTCGCTGACGTCGTGCGTGCGGGTGCCCGACGCGCAGCCGGACGACACCCAGCACCTCGTCGCGTGCCTCGTGTCCGACGCTCTGGTGGCCATCGGGATCCGCGGACGGCTGACGGTCACCCGGCCACCCACGGCGTCCCGCGTCGTCGTGGTCGACGCCGCCGACGGCCGGGTGGTCGCCGACCGGACAGCACCRCCCGCGCTCGCGTTCGCGGTGCTGCCCGGGCTCGTCGCCGTCGGCGTCCCCGGTCACGACGGCCACGCCGAGGTCACCGCGCAGGACCTGCTCACCGGGGAGGTCCGCTGGCACCACAGCTCGCCGCGGCCCGCCCTCGACCCGGTCGGCGACGTCTCCGGCTTCGAGCTCCTCGCGCTGGGCGACCTGGTGGCCGTGGTCGAGGTGGGCTCGAACGTGACGCTGCTCGCCGCCGACGGCACGGTGGCCCGGGAGCGGGAGCGGTACGACCGGCTCTCCCGCGACGAGGCCACCACCCGGGTGGAGGTGCTGTCGGGCTACCTGGCGTTCCGGCCCGTCACGACGATCGTGCGGCCGGGCCAGGACGACGTCCGGGTCCCCGGCCGGCTGGTCCACCGGGCCGTCGACGACGGCAGCCTGACGGAGGTCGAGCTGATCGAGGGCTCCCGCGTGCAGGCCGTGGACGTGACCAGCGGCGACGTCGTGTGGCAGGCGGACCGGCACACGAGCGGTCCCGTCCTCGTCGTGCGGGGGCTGGTGTACTGCACGAGCGGCGGCAGCCCCGGGGAGCTCGTGGCGTACGACGGCCGGACCGGTTCCGTCGTCTGGGCGGCGAACGTCGGCACGTACGACCAGCTGGCGCGCCTGATGACCGACGGCCGGGTCCTGCTGGTCGGGCTCACCCCGCAGGAGGGTGCCGGCGAGGGGACGCTCGTCGCCTTCGCGCTCGCGGACGGGCAGCGGCTGTGGCACGTGCCGCTGCCCGACGGGCTCGATGCGGCGTGGGCTCAGGGACACGTCCTGGTCGCCGGAGACGGAGCGGACCCCGCGCCCGCGGTCGTCCTGGGCCGCCCATGACTCTCACCCGCTCCGCGCGCGCCACGTCGCGCCGTGCGATGCAGCACGTCGAGCTCGACGAGACGGGGGTGCCCGCGCCAGCCCCCGAGCCCGCCGCCCCCGGCCGACGCGCGTGGCCCTGGGTGGTCGGCACCGCAGCCGTCCTCGCCGCCGGGCTCGCGCTCACGCAGGGGGTGCTCGACGCACGGGAGCGGGCGGCGACCGAGCGCCTCGCCGCGACGCCCGGGGTCGTGCGACCCGTCGGGGCCGACGTCGGGGTGCTGTGGCGGCCCGACCCGGCGGCGTCGGCGGTGATCGTGCAGGGCATCGACGTCGACGGCGCCGTCCTCGGGCTGGCCGTCGCCGACGACGGCGCGCAGGCGTTCGTGTCCCTGGACCAGCGCACCGGCCGGCAGCGGTTCAGCACGCAGCTGCTGGGGCCGGACCCCGACCGCGCGCGGTCGCTCGACCGGACCGCGGCCGGCACGTGCGTCGCGGTGCCGGTCGACGACGGACCGCCCGGCCGGGCCGCGTGCCTGGTCAGCGACGGCTTCGTGCAGTACGGCGACGAGGGGGTCGAGACCCGCAAGGCTGCGACGACCACCCGGGTGGTCGTCCTGGACACCCGCGACGGGCACGTCGTCGCCGACACGTCCGCGCCCGGTGCGACGGCACTCGCGGCGCTGCGCGGGCTGGCCGTCGTGGCGGTCCCCGCGGGGGACGGGCGCACGGAGGTGACCGGTCGGGACCTGCTCACCGGCGAGGTCCGCTGGCGGTTCAGCCCGCCGCAGCCCGGTGCGGACCGCCGTGCGTTCGCGGGCGAGGTGCGGCTGGTGGCCGTCGACGGCCTGGTCGGCGTCACGATCCCCGGCTGGACCGCCACGGTGCTCTCGTCGTCGGGCGAGGTGCTGCGCGCCAGCCGGCCGGGGGACGCCGACCACCTGCTCGACCCCGTCGCCGGACGCCTCGTCCTGCTCTCGACCACCGGGTCGGGCGCCCCGCTCTCCACGCTCGTCGAGCGTGGCCGGACGGACGTCGACCTGCCGGGCGACGTCCTCCCGTTCACGGTCGACGACGGGAGCGTGCCGGACCTCGTCCTGACGTCCGGCGGGAACCTGCGCGGCTGGGACGCGGCCACCGGCGAGGCGCGCTGGAGGTCGGACGTCGTGGCGTCTGTGAACGCCCTCCTCCTGGACGGACGGGTGTACGTGAGCACCCGCGGCGGGGTGGCCGCGCTCGACGGTCGCACCGGAGACCTGCTCTGGCGGGCGAGCTCGGGGGGGAGCACCGTGCCCGGGTTCCTCGCCACGGACGGACGCCAGCTGGTCACCACCGAGCAGCCCGTCGGCGGGGGGAACATCAGCAACCTCGCGGCCTTCGCCCTGGCGGACGGCCGCACCCTCTGGCGGGTCTCGTTCCCCGACAACCTGTGGTCCAGCGTCGCCGTCGGGCACCTGCTGATCGGGTGGGGCCGCGACGGCCGGCTGGTGGTGCTCGGGTAGCCGGCCGTCCGGGGTTCCCCGTCAGTGGGAGTGGGTGGCGCCGGCCACGCCGGTGAGCTCGTTCGGGGTCACCGTCAGCTCGACGCTCTTCCAGACCTCGCCGGTGGCGGGGTCGACCACGTGCAGGCGGCGCTGCTCGGGATCCGTCACGTACGCCATCCCGTCGAGCATGCGCAGGGTCGGCCGGGGCTGCTGCCAGTCCTCGGGCTCCGTCCACGGCTCGACCACCGGGGCGGACCGGACGAGCTGTCCCGTGACCGGGTCGATGACGTGCAGCGCGCCGTCGGTGCCCAGGACGAGGGCCGAGCCGTCCGCGCCCCTGCCGAGGGACCGGAACGAGTAGCTGGCAGGCAGGTCGACCAGCCGGAGCGTGCCGGCCACGGTGTCGACGAGGGAGACCCGGGTCGGCCGTTCGAGGTCGGCGTCGGGGTCGGACTTGTAGTCGCCGAGCACGACGCTCGACGCCTCGGTGCCCGCCTGGTTGCCGATGCGGCCGTACGCGTCCGGGGACGTGACCTTGGTGGTCGTGCCGGCACGGTGGACCAGGACGCCGTCCTGGCAGCCGACGACGACGGCCTCGTCCGCGGCGACCGCCTCGCCGTGCACCCCGGGGCACGCGTCCGAGCGGCCGGTCTCGGTGCCGTCGGCATCGAGGACCCGGATGCCCGTCCGGGCGTCCTCGGTGCCCTCGCTGACCACGACGGTGCCGTCCTCGAGCTCGACGGCGACGCCGTGGTGCGCGGTCGGGGTCGTGAAGGTGCGGGCGCCGTCCGGGCCGTCGGCGACGTGCGCGCTGTCGACCACCGTGACCGTGCCGGTGCCGTCGTCGAAGAGGGCCGTGCGCCCGCCGTGGGGCACCACGTGGCCGGGCTTCTCGGCGGGGAACGTCGTGCCCGTGAGCTCGGGGTCGGCCGCGTAGTAGTGCGCGTGGTCCCCGTGGGCCTCCGCCCAGACACCGGCGTCGAGGACGGTGAAGCCCTGCTCCGTCGAGACCAGCACGTGCCGGCCGTCGCCGGCCTCGTTGACGCGGGTGAATCCGTCGAGGGGGAGGTCCGCGAGCGTCTCGAGCGTGCTCGCGTCGAGCACCTGGAGCCCTCCGTCGTAGGTGAGGACGAGACGCGCCTCCAGGGTGGCTGTCTCCCGGGCGTCGGAGTCGTCCGCGGGCGCGGCGGCGGGGGCGCCCGCGCAGGCGGCGAGCAGGGTCAGGGGCAGGGCGAGCGTGGCCAGGGCTGTTCTCGTGGTGGACATGACGGGGACGGTAACAGCGAATGAGAACGAATATCAATAGTTGCCACGGCGACGGGGTGACGTCGGAGGAGGGGGCCGCTGTCGGGCTGACCAGGCAGGTAAGGTCCGCCCATGGCGCGGGGAAGCGACATGCAGGAGGTCGAGCTGCTCGACGGTGACGACGTCGTCGCGGAGCAGCCGGGGACGCCTGCGCGGAACCGGCGGGGACTGTGGTGGACCGCCGCCGGGGTCGCGGCCGTGGCTCTGTCGCTCGCCGGGACGCAGCTGGTCCTCGACGCCCGGGAGGACGCGGCGGTCGCCCGGCTCGCCGCCGTCCCCGGAGTCTTCCCCCCGATCGACGACGAGCTCGAGGCGGTGCGCTCCCTCACCGAGGCCGAGGCCGCCAGCTTCTGGTCCGGGGTCGAGCTCGGCGGTGCGCGGACGGCCAGCGTCGTGGTCGCGCCGGACGGGTCGCAGTCCGTCGCCGCCGTCGACCACCGCACCGGGGAGACGATCTGGTCGACCCCGCTGATGGGTCCGGACGCGGAGCGTGCGGCGTCGACGGAGAACGCCTACGGCGGCGGGTGCCAGGGCGACGCCGCGTGGGGCGAGCCCTCGACGCTCGCGGTGTGCGTCGCCACCGACGGGTTCGTGCGCTACGGGGACGACGGGACGCAGGAGCCGTTCCCCGCGACCAGCAGCCGCGTGGTCGTCCTCGACGTCCACGACGGGCACGTGATCACGGAGTGGGCTGTCGAGGACGGCGCGCAGGTCACCCTCCTCGACGGCCTCGCCGTCGTCGGCGTCCGCGACGCGGAGCACGTGGTGGTCGTCGCGCACGACGTGCTGACCGGCGACGAGCAGTGGCGCTACGAGGAGCCCGTCGATGACCGTGCGGTCACATCGCGCGAGGGTTACTGGGGACTGTTCGTCGCCGGGGACACGGTCGCGCTGTACGACGGCGCCGGGCTGGTCCTCCTGTCGCCGACCGGGTCCCTGGTCCGCGACGACCTGCGGACCGCGAGCGGCGACGCCAGCTTCGGCACCGATCCGGTCACGGGGACGTTCACGATCACCACCTACGGGGAGGGTGGTGCGCGCACCACGACCCTGCTGGCGCCCGACGGCGACCCCGCGGGCGACGTCGTGCTCCGGGGCGACCGGCTGCAGGTGTCCGTCGACGACGGCAGCCTGCCGGGCGTGGCGCTGACGATGCTCAGCCACGCGTACGCCTGGGACCGGCGGACCGGCGAGGAGCTCTGGGAGGCCGACGTCCAGCCGGGCTACAACGCCCTCGTCATCCGGGGACGCATCTACCTGACGACGTCGACCGAGGTCGTCGCGCTCGACGGGGACACCGGCGAGGTCGTCTGGCGGACGGACCTGCCGGAGTCCGGCCAGGGTCAGCTCGCCACGGACGGACGCGACCTGCTGCTGCTGTCCGCGGCGTACGACGACAGCGACGAGGGCGGGGTGACCGGGTACGACCTCATGAGCGGCCACGAGACGCGGTACGTCCCGTATCCGGCGGGCGTGTCCGACCTCCAGCTGCTCCACGGGCTGCTCGTCGGCTGGTCGTACGCGACCGAGGAGATCGCGTTCGTCGAGTGACCTGCCCTCCCGCCCGGCACACCGGTGTCGCTACGCTCCCCGGGTGGTCGTCTCCGACGTCGGCCGGCGTCGCGGCGCACCCCCTGCTGTGGCTCCGTTCGCGACGCTCTGGGTCTGCGCCGCCGCGGGCGTGCTGCTCGCGGTGCTCCTCGCCCTGTCCGGGCGCTACGGGCCGCACCGCGACGAGCTCTACTTCGTGGCCGCCGGCCGGCATCTCGCCTGGGGCTACCCGGACCAGCCACCGCTGACACCGCTGGTCGCGCGCGTGACGGACCTGCTGGCGCCGGGTTCCGTCGTCGCGCTGCACGTGCCCAGCGCTCTCGCTGCGGCGGCGGTCGTCGTGCTGGCCGCCCTGACCGCCCGGGAGCTGGGCGGGCGGACGGGGGCGCAGGTGCTCACGGCCGTCGCGACGGGCACCGGCGTGGTCGTGGTGACCCTCGGGCACATCCTGTCGACGACCACGGTCGACACCCTGTTCTGGGTCGCCATCGTCTACGTGGTGCTGCGGACCCTGTCCCGGGACGCTCCGCGCGGGTGGCTGCTGGTGGGGCTGCTCGGCGGTCTCGGGCTGCTGGACAAGCACCTGGTCGCGTTCCTGCTCGCGGCGATCGTGGTCGGCGTCGCGCTGACCCCGCAKACCCGGCACCACCTGCGCTCGCCGTGGGCCTGGGCGGGGGTCGGTGTGGCGGTGCTGCTCTGGCTGCCGAACCTCGTGTGGCAGGCGACGCACGGGTGGCCGCAGCTGGAGCTCGCCGCCGACATCCGCGACGAGTACTCCGGCGTCGGTCCACGCCTGGAGTTCGTCGGCCTCCTGCTGGTCCAGTTCAGCCCGGTCGCCGCGGCGCTCTGGATCTACGGGCTCGTGCGGCTGCTGCGGGTGCCGGCGCTGGTGCGCGCGAAGCCCCTGGCCTGGGCGTTCCTCGTGCTGGTGGTCGTGTTCCTGGTGACCGGCGGCAAGGCGTACTACGTCGTCGGCGCCGTGCCGGTGCTGCTGGCGGCGGGTGCGTGCGGGCTGGAGGAGCGGCGGTCCCGACGAGGGCTGGTCGCGGCCGGCGTCGTGCTCGCGCTGAGCGCGTTCGTCGCGTGGCCCGCCGCGCTCCCGCTGCTGCCCGAGCGGACGTTCGGGGCCTCGGTGTTCCCGGAGCTCAACGACGACCAGGCGGAGATGGTCGGCTGGCCCGCGCTCGTCGACGCCGTGGACCAGGCGGTCGCGGACAGTGGCGCCGCGCTCGTCGTCACGGCGAACTACGGCGAGGCGGGGGCGCTGGAGTGGTACGGGTCCGACGTGCCCGTGTTCAGCGGGCACAACGGGTACGCGGCGTGGGGGCCACCGTCCGCGGACCTGACCGGACCTGTGGTGCTCGTCGGGTACGAGGGAGCGCCGGGCTGGGCCGTCGGGTGCCGCGACGTGGGGCGCGTCGACAACGGGGTCGACGTGGACAACGAGGAGCAGGGCGGGGTCGTGCAGGTGTGCGACGGGCCGCGCGGGTCCTGGGCCGGGGTGTGGGACGAGGTGCGCCGGCTCGACGCGTGACGCGGCTCGTCGCCGCCGGCGGTGCGTTGGTCCGAACGGGGGAGCCGTCCCGGCTTCCTGCTGCCGGCGTCGCACGGCAGGGTCATCTTCCGACACTCTCTTGCGCACTTGCACGTAAGTTCTTGCTTTATCCGATTCGATCTTGTCTACCAGTTTGTCCAGAACGTACGGTGTGTCCCGTCCACGCGGCACCGTGCTCCCTGTCGGCCCGGTCCCGTCCCGGCTGCGCAAGGAGGCGCTCCGTGAGGAACACAGTCAGCTGGTCACGCCGTCGAGCGGCACGCACCCTCGCCCTCGTGCTCGCCGCCGCCACCGCCGTCGTCGGCACGAGCAGCGCGGCGTCGGCCCACGGGCGTCCCCCCGCCCCGGCACCCACCCCGGTCACGCGCGCCGCTCTCGACCCCGCGCTGGTCGCCGGTCGCGGTGCGGCCGTCGGCTTCCTCGAGCAGGAGGCGGAGAAGGCGGTCACCACGGGCACGGTCATCGGCCCCGACCGGACGGCGTACACGCTGCCGGCGGAGGCGTCGGGACGCTCGGCCGTGCAGCTGGCGCCCGGGCAGTACGTCGAGTTCACGCTGCCGAAGGCGGCGAACGCACTGACCGTGCGCTACTCGATCCCGGACTCGGCGACCGGTGGCGGCATCACCGCCCCGCTCGACGTCACCGTCAACGGCTCCGGGAAGCGGACCATGACGCTGACGTCGCAGTACTCGTGGCTCTACAACCAGTACCCGTTCAGCAACGACCCGAACGCCGGGCTGCTGCACCCCGACTGGTGGATCACCGAGKGCGGGTGCGTCCCCGCGGCGACGACGCCCACGCCGACGATCACGACACCGTTCCGGCCCATGCACTTCTACGACGAGCAGCGGCTGCTGCTCGGCAAGACCTATAAGGCCGGCTCCACCGTGCGCCTCACGGCACCGGCCGGGACGAACGCCGCGTGGACGGTCATCGACCTCCTCGACTCCGAGCAGGTCGGCCTGCCGCACGTCCGGCTCAAGGCCGCGAACGTGCTGCTGTTCGGCGCCGACCCGTTCGGCAAGAAGGACTCGGCGAACGCGTTCGACAAGGCAGTCGCGTACGCGCAGAAGAAGGACCTGCCCGTCTACGTCMCGCCGGGCGTCTACCAGGTGAACCGCCACATCGTCGTCGACGACGTGACGATCGAGGGCGCCGGCAGCTGGTACACGACCATCCGCGGCAAGGAGGTCGCCCTGTCGACCTCCGCACCCGACGGCTCCGTGCACACCGGCGTCGGGTTCTACGGGAAGTCCGCGGCCGAGGGCGGCAGCCGCAACGTGCACCTGTCCGGGTTCGCCATCCAGGGTGACGTGCGCGAACGCATCGACACCGACCAGGTCAACGGCATCGGCGGCGCCCTGAGCGACTCCACCATCGACGGGCTGTACATCCAGCACACCAAGGTCGGCGTGTGGGTGGACGGCCCGATGGACAACCTCGTGGTCAAGAACAGCTTCTTCGTCGACCAGATCGCCGACGGGCTGAACTTCCACACCGGCGTCACGAACTCCGTCGCGTCGAACAACTTCGTGCGCAACACCGGGGACGACGGGCTCGCCATGTGGGCGGAGACGACCACGAACTCGGGCAACCGGTTTGAGAACAACACCGTCCAGACGCCCACCCTGGCCAACGGGATCGCGATCTACGGCGGTCACGACACCACGCTCGTCGGCAACCTCGTGGCCGACCCGATCCGCGAGGGGTCCGGCATCCAGGTCGGGTCCCGGTTCGGCGCCGAGCCGTTCACCGGGAGCCTCTGGATCACCGACAACACGACCGTCCGCGCCGGCACCTACGAGCTCAACTGGAACATCGGGCTCGGCGCGATCTGGTTCTACGCGCTCCAGGGCGACATCGAGGCCGACATCCAGGTGGTCGGCGACCACTTCCTCGACAACACCTACAACGCGATCATGGTCGTCGCCGACTGGCCCGTGAAGGACCTCTACTCGGTCACGAACGTGCACTTCAAGGATGTCCGCGTGGACGGCACCGGGACCTCGGTGCTCAGCGCGCGGGCCGCCGGGTCCGCCACGTTCGAGAACGTGGACGCGCGCAACGTCGGTGCCGTCGGCATCAACAACTGCGGGTCGTTCAACTTCCCGCCCACAGGGTCCGAGTGGTCGTCCGTCGACCTCGGCGGCAACGACGGCGGCGGCACCACGGGCCCGTGGTTCGGGGCGTGGCAGCTGCCGAACACGATCACCTGCGACGACCGGCCGCCCGTCGTGGCGCCGCCGGCTCCGTCTCCCTGGTAGCAGGACCACCGCGGGCTGCGGTGAGGAAGGGGCGGCGTCCCGGCTGGATACCGGGGCGCCGCCCGTCCGGCGTGCGACGGCGGGTGGCTACGGGTGCCGGCTACGGCGCGACCACGGCCCAGCCGTGCGGCGCGACGTCGGCCCGGTCGCGGCTGGCGTCGTCGCACGCGAGGACGTCACCGCCCGGGCGCGCGAGCGGCTCGTCGCCCAGGTTCAGCGCCACCAGCAGGGCGTCGTCCCCGTCGCGCACCTCGTAGACGAACGTGGTGTTGGTGAGCGTGACCTGCGTGGTGCGTGCCCGGTGCAGCCACGGGTGGCGGCGGCGCAGCCCGATGAGGTCCTGGTGGAGCCGCAGCACCGGGTTCTCGACGAGACCGGGACCGTCCACCGCGAGCTCCGGGCGCACGGCGTCGTCGCCGCCCTCCCGCTCCTCCTTGACGCCCGTGAACCCGAGCTCGTCGCCCGCGTAGACCGTGGGGGTGCCGCCCACCGTGCACAGCACCACGACCGCGTGCGCGCGGTGGCGCGCGTCGGCGATGGTGCTCGCGATGCGCGTGGTGTCGTGGTTGCCGACGAACGTCTGCGGCGCGAACGTGTCCAKGAACTCGTCGTGCCGCGTCAGCGACCAGGCCAGCTCCCACAGGTTGGCGTCGCTGATCGAGCTCCAGATCGCCTTCCACAGCTCGTACTGGGTGACCGAGTCGACCGTCGCCTCCTGCACGAACGCGGGGTAGTCGCCGTGGATGACCTCCGCGACGAACCACGCGTCCGGGTGCTCGGCGCGCACGCGGGGGAGGACCTGCGCCCAGAACGTCGTCGGCACCGCGTACGCCGCGTCCAGCCGCCACCCGTCCGCGCCGCGGCCCAGCCAGTGGGTCATCACGCGCGTCACGTAGTCGGCCACGCTCGGGTGCGCGTGGTCCAGGGTGACCAGCGCGCCGTGCCCCTCGAAGCCGACGAACCCGCCGTCCTCGTCGCGCAGCAGCCAGACGTCGTCGTCGGAGCGGCCCTCGAGCGCGTCGACGGACCGGCGCGCGATCGCCGAGTCCCGGCCGACGTGGTTGAAGACCCCGTCGAGCAGCACCTTCAGGCCGCGACCGTGCGCCTCCGCGACGAGGGCGTCGAAGTCGTCGTCGTCACCGAGCCGGGGGTCGATGCGCAGGTGGTCGACGGTGTCGTACCCGTGCGTGGTCGACGCGAACACGGGACCGAGCAGGACGCCCGACGCGCCGAGCGCGACGACGTGGTCCAACCACGCGACCAGGCGTCGCAGGCGGTGCTCGTCGCGGTGGGCACCTGGGTCGTCGGGGTACGCCCCGACGGCTCCCAGCGGGTAGACGTGCCACCAGATCGCGTGGCGGACCCAGTCGGGCTCGGTCATCTGCTCCCTCGTCCCCGTCGTGTCCGTCGAGCGTAGGCCGTGCCGGTGGCGACCGCCGAGCCCGCGCCCCGTCGTCCGGCGCGGGAGCCGCGGATAGGGTCTGCCCATCGCCGCCGGACCCGCCCCGCGGCGCTCGGACAGGCTGGAGGACCGGTGGCCGTCGCTCGTTCCGTCGTGCTGTACGGCGCCGCCGCGGTCCTGGAGCTCTGCGGCGCGTGGCTGATCTGGCACGGCGTGCAGGAGCACCGCGGCTGGGCCTGGATCGGGGCCGGTGTCGTCGCCCTCGGCGTGTACGGCTTCGTCGCCACCCTGCAGCCCGACGCGCACGTCCGCCGCATCCTCGCCGCGTACCTCGGGGTGTTCGCCCTCGGGGCGCTGGCGTGGGCGCTGCTTCCCGACGGCTTCGTGCCCGGCCGCTGGGTCGTCGTCGTCGCGCTGGCCTGCATGGTCGGCGCCGCGCTGGTCATGTACGGCCCGCGGCAGTCCGGCAGCCGGCGCGCGTCGGCAGGGCGGCGCAGCCGGGCCCGCCCCCGGCGGTGACCTCAGGCGCTCTCGTCCGGGGGGCCCAGGTGCGGGTAGCGGCGCCGCAGCACCGGAGGTGCCGCCCACCACCACGACTCCGCGAGGTGTGCCTGCAGGGTCTGCGCGTCCACGACGTCCATCGCGATGAGCACCAGGTTGGTGCCCGCGTGATGGTCGGTGGTCGAGTACAGCTCCGGCTCCTGCTCGACCAGCGCCAGCCGCTCGCCGTCGTCCTCGACCCGGACGGTGAGCCTGTCCTCGTCCCACATGCGCGCCACCAGGTTCCGGTGGAACCACGCCGGCTGACCCCAGCTCTGCCGCTCCGTCACCTCGGGCAGCGCGAGTGCCGACCGCCGGGCGTCGTCCAGGTCCATCGGCCCATCCTGTCGGTGACCACCCACAGGGCGTGACGTCGCCCAGGTCCGCGTCCTCCCCGACCCGCAGATTCACCCGGTCCGGGGGTCGGAGCACGCCCGGTCGTCCGTCGCTGACGTGCACGGACGCAGATCGGGTCGAGGGTCGCGCGAACCGGTACTCGTACACTTGTTCGATGGTCCGGGAGATCGACTGGTCGAAGTGGCAGCGGACGCCGCGCGGCTGGGTGCGCGTGCCTCCGCGCGGCTGCCCGGCCGGTCACCGGTGGACCACCAGCGGGCCCGGCCGGCCGTCGGAGCGGTTCGTCACGTGCGGGTGCACCGTCGACCGGCACCACACGCTCTGGGTGTGCCCGACGTGCGGGATGCACTGCGCGGAGGGCTGCACGGACACGGAGCTGTGGGCGGGCACGACGGTGTCGTCGGGGATCGTCGGCAGCCGCCGCGGCCTGGTGTGAGGACGTACGCGGGATAGTGGAGGGATGGGGCGTCGGTGGGGCAGCGTCGTGGTGGCCGTCGCTCTGCTCTGCACGTCCTGCGCGTCGTCGCAGGCGAGCCGGGCCCCGACCGCCGCGCCGTCCGCGCCGTCGCCGTCCTCGAGCCCGGCGCCGGTGACCGCCCCGGCGGTCGCCGACGTGCCGGACGCGCCGGTGGTCGTGCTGCCGCCGCCCGACTTCACGTCCACCGTCTCCGAGATCACCCCCGAGCTGGCCGCCCGGATGGAGCCGTCGTGGCGCCCGGGGTGCCCGGTCCCGCTGGAGGACCTGCGCTACGTGACGGTCACCCACCGCGACTTCGACGGGGAGAAGGTCCAGGGCGAGCTGGTGGTGCACGCCGACGCGGCGGAGGCCGTGGTCGCGGTGTTCCGCGCGTTGTTCGAGGCGGGCTACCCGGTCCGGTCGATGCGCCTGGTCGACGACTTCGGTGCCAGCGACGACGAGTCGATGGACGCGGACAACACGTCGGCCTTCAACTGCCGGGCCATCACGGGCGGCACGGGCTGGTCGGAGCACGCGTACGGGCGGGCGATCGACGTCAACCCGGTGGAGAACCCGTACGTGTCGGGCTCGTCGGTGGGGCCCCGCGCGGGCCGGGCCTACGTGAACCGTCCCGACCGGCCGGGCGTGATCCATGCCGACGACGAGGTGGTCCGTGCGTTCGCGGCGGTCGGGTGGCTCTGGGGTGGCGACTGGGACTCGCCGGTGGACTACCAGCACTTCTCGCCGTCGGGACGGTGAGTCACCCCAGCCGCGCGTCGACCTCCGCCATGCGCCGCTCGGCGACCAGCCGGACCGTGTCGGCACTCAGCGGGGCGTCGGCGCCGAACTGCAGGGTCGCGCCGGAGAGCTTCCCCTCGTCGAGCACCCCCGCCAGCTCCTTCGCCAGCGGTGGGCTCATGAGGTGCAGGCTGCAGTGCGTCCTCGCGACGGACAGGGCCACGAGCCCGGTCCCGCGGTACCTGATGGTCGGCACCTGGTAGGAGATGACCTGCTCGGCGTCGGGGACGACGTCGAGCAGCCGGTCGCGCACCAGGCGCAGGGCCGCGCCCTGCTCGGGCGGGACGGCGTCGAGGTACTCCTCGACGGTGGTGGCCGGGTAACCCTCGCGCGCCATGGTTCCTCCAGGTCGACGGCGGACTCCCTGACGGTAGTGCGCAGGGTAGGGCGACCGCACGGGGAGTGCGAGCCCAGGAGCAGTCTGGACACCCGAGGTCTCGCCCAGCGGACCCCGAGTTGCATCGACGGCGCGGACCTGAGCACGGTGGAGACGTCCGATCGAGCCGCCCGCAAGGGTGGCGCCACCGGCAACCGAGAGGAGAGCCTCGTGCTCACCCTGACCGACACCGCCCGTACCGCCGTCCACACGCTCACCACGAAGGCCGGCCTGCCCGACGAGACCGGAGGCCTGCGGATCGCGCAGCAGGAGGCCGGCGGCTTCGCGCTCGCGCTCGTCCCGGAGCCGTTCCCCGGCGACGACGTCGTGACCGACGGGTCGACCCGCGTGTACGTCGACCCCGAGGCGTCCGTGACCCTGGCGGACCAGCGCCTGGACGTCGAGCCTGCGGCCGACGGCACGATGTTCACGCTCGGCCCGCAGCAGTAACGCCTGGCACCGTTAGGACCCCAGCTGTCCGAGCGCGAGCCGGGGCACGACCGGCCCGCTCGGGCTGACGACGACGGCGAGGAC
>NZ_JBFULY010000034.1:0-82241 GCF_054049655.1 Cellulomonas sp. P5_C5
CCACCGAGCTCGGCAGCGACCTCCTCACGCGTGGAGGGCAGGCCGGCGGCGGCGAGCAGGTCACCGCGGAACGCGATGGCCTCCGGGCCGATGTCGGTGCCGTAGCCCAGCAGGACGCCGTCGGGCGTCGTGGCCTGCTGGACCTTCCAGTCGAGCCAGCGGMCGTCGAGGGCCGGGTCCGTCAKGTCGACGAACTTGTCCGGGTACTGCATGAGCTCGGGGAGCCAGTCGATCTCGATCATCTCGACGTCCGAGGAGCCCGAACCCGACGCGAGGCGCGTGTTCAGGTTGTCGCGGGCCTCGTTCGAGGTCGCGGCCTTCTTGTTCTCGATCGTGATGCCGGGGTGGTCGGCCTCGTACGCCGCGAACATCTCGTCCGTGTAGCCGGGCTCGTTGAACGTGCCGAGCGTCAGGGTGATGTTCTCGGAGCCCGCGTCGGAACCCTCGTCGCTGGGCGTCTCCGCGTTGCCGGAGCAGGCGGTGGCGAGGAGGGCGATGCCCGTGACCCCTGCCGCGGCCGCCCACATCTTGCTGGTGGTCTTGCGCACTGTGACTCCCTTGTCAGTCGGACGGCGTCCTCGCCGTACCCCTAGGGCACCCGTCGTCCGCCCGCCATGAAGGGGGCGTGCGGACATCGGGTTGGGCCGTGTGGACCCGGCGCGGTCACGATCCCTTCCGCAGTGATGCGGGAGCGTTCCCACGCGCTGCGGAGTACTGTCGTCGGCGCCCCACCGAGTGTCAAGGACGCGGGGTGGGGGAAATGCCGTGGTAGCGATCCCACACCAGTGTTTCTGCAGGTCAGAGCGATATGGACATCGGTCCGTGTTACCGAATCGTTACGGCTGCGGCGCCTGGCTGTGACCATCGACCTGGCCGTCGGCCCGGCCCTCCGACCGAGCGCTGTCCAGACCGTCGATCCACTCGCGTGCCACGTCCTGCTCGACCTCGAGCGCGGACCGGATCGCGCCGGCGGTCGCCTGCTCGATCGCCGACGCGAAGAGGGGGACCGTCGCGCGCAGGTCGCCGTCGTAGGAGACCGTCGTGGACCCTGTGCCGGTGGGGGTGAGGGCGGTCCGCCCGCTGAGCCGCACCGGGGCGCCGGCGATCTCGACGACGACGGTCCCGACGCGCGACCCGTCGGACGCGGGGGCCTCCCACGCCTCGACCTGCCGCACGTCGATCTGGTTGCCGACGAAACCGCGCAGGTGCGCCGGGATCTGGTCGGTGGGCAGGGCGCGGCGCGTCGTGACGGTGAACGCCTCGTCCGGGTCGCCGGTCACGTCCACGTGCTGCTCGAGCGCGCCGCTCGCGCGGACCTTCCGGTGCACGTACTCGGGGTCCGCCAGGAGCTGCGCAGCGGCGCGCACGTCCGTCGGTAGGTCGAGCGTGACGCTCAGTCGCACGATGGGGTCCTTCGGTGGATCGACTCGGTGGGTCAGAGGCTATCCGCCCACGTCCTGGCCGTCCTGCTCACCGCTCGCCCGTCGACACCTACCCTGGTGCACGTGTCCACCCTGAGCACCCTCGCCGCTCGATACGCCGCGCTCGATGCTCACGACCTGGAGTGGCTGCACCTGCTGGTCGGCGACTGGCAGGTGCTGTCCGACCTGGCGTTCGCCGACCTCGTGCTGTGGCTGCCCACGACGGACGGCGACTTCGTCGCGATCGCCCAGGCGCGGCCCTCGACCGGCGCCACCGTCCACTACGACGACGTGGTCGGTTCCAGCGCGCCCGAGGGCCAGCGCCCGCAGCTGCAGCGCTCGCTCGACGAGCGCGCCGCGCAACGGTCGCGCGAGCCGCGCTGGTTCGGGTCGTACGCGGTGCGCGAGGAGGCCGTCCCGGTGGTCCGCCGCGGCAAGGCGATCGCGGTGCTCGCCCGGCAGACGAACCTCGGCGGCGCGCGGACGCCGAGCCGCCTCGAGCTCAACTACGTCGAGGCTGCCGACGACGTCTTCGCGATGGTTGGTCGCGGTGAGTTCCCCGCGCCCGACGCCCCCACCGGGCCGCGCCGCGGAGCCCCGCGCGTCGGGGACGGGCTGGTGCGCCTCAACTCCGAGGGCGAGGTCCTCTACGCGAGCCCCAACGCCCTGTCCTGCTTMCACCGCCTGGGGGTCGTCGGTGACCTCGTCGGGCGCTCGCTGGTCGAGGTCACGGCCGAGCTGATCGAGCAGCACGACACCGTGGACGAGTCGATGCCGCTGGTGCTCATGGGACGAGCTCCGTGGCGGGTCGACGTCGAGGCCCGTGGCGTCGCCCTGTCGCTGCGGGCGGTGCCGCTGACCGAGCACGGCCAGCGCGTCGGCGCGGTGCTGCTGTGCCGCGACGTCTCGGAGCTGCGGCGCCGGGAGCGCGAGCTCATCACCAAGGACGCCACGATCCGCGAGATCCACCACCGCGTGAAGAACAACCTCCAGACGGTCGCCGCCCTGCTGCGGCTGCAGTCGCGGCGCGTGGCGTCACCGGAGGCCAAGGAGGCGCTCGGTGAGGCGATGCGCCGGGTCGCCACGATCGCGCTCGTGCACGAGACGCTGTCGCAGACCCTCGACGAGAGCGTGCCGTTCGACGACCTCGTCGGTCGCAGCCTGCGGCTCGCTGCGGACGTGGCGACCGAGGGGGCGCACGTGCGGACGCTGGTGCGCGGCTCGTTCGGGTCCATCCCCGCGGAGGACGCCACCGCGCTCGCGCTCATCCTCACCGAGCTGGTCACGAACGCGGTCGAGCACGGGTTCGAGGGGCGGGAGTCGGGGACGGTCGAGGTCATCGTGGCCCGGCAGGACGACGCGCTGCGGGTCGAGGTGGCCGACGACGGCTCCGGGCTGCCGACCGAGCGGGGTGCCGGCACCGGCCTCGGCACGCAGATCGTCTCGACCCTGGTGACCAACGAGATGCGCGGCACCATCGAGTGGGCGAGCCGCGACGGGGGCGGGACGTCCGTCGTCATCGAGGCGCGCCTGCGCGGGCCGCGGGACGCTGCGGCACTCATCTGAGCGGCTGACCCGCCGGCCCTGGACGTGACTCGGCCCCGCTGCGCGGTGCGCGGCGGGGCCGGGTCCGACGTGGTGTGGGAGGGTCAGCCGGCGCGGCGCTGGCGCGCGGTGCGACGCTTGAGCGCGCGGCGCTCGTCCTCGGACAGCCCGCCCCAGACGCCCGCGTCCTGGCCGGTCTCGATGGCCCACTTCAGGCACGTGTCGACGACGGGGCAGCGGCGGCAGACAGCCTTCGCCTCGTCGATCTGGAGCAGGGCGGGGCCGGTGTTCCCGATGGGGAAGAACAGCTCCGGGTCCTCGTCGAGACACGCTGCGCGGTGGCGCCAATCCATGAGTTCTCTCCTAGGCACACGTCGAGAGACGCCCGGGGTCAGGGCGCGCGAGTCTGGACGCGAGATCGGGGGTGGGGGACGTACTGCATCAAGGCTCGCACCGGTCCGGTCACTCCACAAGGGTTACGAGGAGGTTTCATAACAGTAACGACTGAGGCGTTCGTCACACCTGTGGAACGGCTGTGCCGCGACGCGTCCCGCGTGTTGCCGCAGGTGAGGGGGATAGTCGGACAAACGTCCAGGACTCGCCGTCTCGCGACGGCGGTGATCAGGGTCACGTGGTGGCCTGAATCACTCCGGAACCGTGGTATCGGGGAGTGAGCGTCGGTGCAGGTCAGCGGCGGCGGCGACGGGTCGTGCCGGGTGTGCCTAGGCTCCTTCCGTGACCGACCGTCGTCCTCCCGTGCTGCTCGTCGTGTGCCTGCTCGTGACCATCGAGGCCGCTGCATTCCTCGGTCTCGGGGTCGCGTGGATCGTCGACGTCCTGCGGGGGGCAKCGACGATGCCGGCGGCGAGCCTCTTCCTCGCCGCCTTCGGGATCGGGGTCGCCCTGCTCCTCGTGCTCGCCGCACGCGGGCTGTGGCGCGGACGCCGGTGGGCACGTTCGCCGGTGGTCATGTGGCAGATCCTGCTCGCCGTCCTCGCGATCGGCTGGCTCGGGGCGGAACCGTCGGCGTGGGCGGTCGTGGTGCTCGTCATGGCGGTCCTGATCGGGGTCGGGCTCCTGCTGCCGTCGGCCGTAGCCGCGACGGCCCGCCGTCAGG
The DNA here is from genome assembly GCF_054049655.1 of Cellulomonas sp. P5_C5. Taxonomy (NCBI): domain Bacteria; kingdom Bacillati; phylum Actinomycetota; class Actinomycetes; order Micrococcales; family Cellulomonadaceae; genus Cellulomonas; species Cellulomonas sp. P5_C5. Next base: position 4,084 of record NZ_JBFULY010000034.1, read on the forward strand.
ACCCCCCGGCGTAGACCTGCACGACGACCGCGTCCCGCCCGGTCAGCAGGACCCCGCGTCCCACCGGCCGACGGGACGGGTCGACGCACCACGGCGCTCGCGGTCCCACCAGCTCGGCGGACGCGTGGTCGTGCACGTCCAGCACGAGCGCGCGGCGACGCCTGACGAGCGTCGAGACCGTGCCTCGGAACGCCTGGGACGCGGACGCCGACGTCACGCTGGCGACGAGGCTGAGCGTCGGTGGGAGCAGCTCGTCGAGCCCGGGGACTACCCGCTGGAGATCGTCCAGGTCGTCGACCAGCAGGACGGTCGCTCCGGTACCACCGTCGTCCAGCAGCTCCAGGTCGGCCGGACCGACGTCCTGCACCCCGGCGAGTGCCGGGACCGGGAGGCCGGCGGGGTCGACCAGCCGCAGGACCCGCACACCGGCCTGCACGAGGCTGCGGGCCACCACGCCCAGCACGGTGCTGCGGCCCGAGCCCGGAGGTCCGGCGACCAGCAGCCCGTGGGTCACGTCCACCCGGACGACGCCCGCGTCGTCGCCGCCGGGTCCGAGCGGGACGTCCAGACGACCCGGCCCGGCGCCGAGGCCGGGTGGCGGGTCCGCCCGGCCGGGCAGAGGGCGTACCCGCACCACTCCGGCGTCCGGACCGACCGCCGCGGCGCGCGGGCCGGGCGGCACGGGCAGGATCACCTGGCACAGCTCCGCCCCGGCGGCGTGCAGGTGCACGGCCCGGCCCGGGGTCGTTCGGCGTCCGGCCAGCACGGTGGGCACCCCGGCGAGCGAGTCGAGTGCCTGGTCGGCGAGCGGGAGCACCAGCCGGACCGCGAACGCCCCGGCGTGCTGCATCGCGGCGGCCCCGGCGTCCGCCCCGGCCGCGAGCGCCGTGCCGGTGGTGCCGCCGCGCCAGAGGGCGGTCAGGCGGTCGACGCCCGCGCCCCGTGCGAGCCGGGCCAGCGAGTCGAGGAGCAKGTCCAGGCGGTCGACCAGGAGCAGTCGTGGCGGGCCTCCTGCGACGCCGCCGAGGAGCTCGAGGAGGCGGGCGACCTCGCGGGCGTCCTCGGTCGCCAGCTCGCCGCCCAGCCGGCCGTGCCGGTCGCCCGCGCGCAGCCGGTCCACCGCGGAGGGCGGCAGCCCGACGGCGTGCACGGACCAGCCCTGGTCGAGGGCCTCCAGCCCGGCGGCGACCAGTGTCGTCGTGCGGCCCGAGCGCGGTCCGCCCAGGACCAGGAGCGGCCCGTCGACGGGATCCCACCGCACCGCACCGCGACGCTGCTCCTCGGGCAGGTCCGCCACCGCGAGCGCCAGGCCGTGCCCCTCCGGGACGTCCGCCGCGCGGACAGTCGCCGGCAGGGCGGGGAGCCACGGGCACCCGTCGCTCGCGGGCCGGGCCGTCGCCGCCCGCGCGACGGCGCCCAGCCAGGCGTGCCGCGCGTCGTCGGGCCCGGGAGCGGTGGACGCGGCCGGTGACCAGGAGGCGGTACCGACGTCCGACCACGCGCGGGCGAGGCGCACGGCCGGYGCCGCGGCTGCCGTGACGGCACGCGCGACCTGGACCGCCTCGAGCGGGCGCGTTCCGCGTCGGACCCACGCGCGGCCGGGCACCGCCGGGTCGAGACGGGCGGCGTCGGGGGCGTCGAGCACGTCCGTGGAGTCGGCGTGGTCGGTGACCCGCAGCGCGATCCGCAGCCCGACGTTCGCGCGCAGGTCGGCGCCGACCGCACCTGCGGGGCGCTGGGTGGCCAGGACGAGGTGCACCCCGAGCGCGCGTCCCTGGGCGGCGATCCGCGTGAGCGCCGCGGACGCGTCGGGCACGTCCTCGGTGAGCGCTCGCAGCTCGTCGACGACGACGAGCAGGCGGGGAGGCGTCGTGCGGTCGGCGGGATCGAGCTCGAGCAGGTCGCGGGCACCCGCGTCGGCGAGGACCCCCTCGCGTCGGCGCAGCTCGGCGCGCAGCGACGACAGGACGCGTCGGGCGTGCGGGGCATCGAGGTCCGTGACGTGCTCCAGCACGTGGGGGAGGCCGGCCACCGGGCCCAGTCCGGTCCCGCCCTTGAAGTCCACGAGCAGGATCGCCAGACGGTCCGGGGGATGCGTCAGCGCGAGCGCGAGCACGAGGGTCGTGAGCAGCTCCGACTTACCGGCGCCCGTGGTCCCCGCCACCAGGGCGTGCGGACCGTCCGCGACGAGGTCGACGGAGGCGGTGCGGCCGCCGGGTCCGACCCCGAGCGCGACGACGAGACCGGTGCGGGGGGTCGCCCAGGCCGCGGCGACCCGGTCCGGACCGGGGATGCCGTCGAGGGCCGCCAACGACGCCCGGACGGGCAGCGCGCCCCCGTCGGCTCCACCGGGCGCCGCCAGCGCCCGCGCCGATGCCGCCGCTCGGACCTGGGCCAGGGCGCGGTGCGCGCCGACGGCCTGCCGGGGGACGTCGTGCACCCGCCCGTCCGCCCCGTGCAGCCGCACGGCTCTCGGCCCCACCTCGAGCCGCGCCCGGCACCAAGCGGGGACCGTTGCCGAGGAGTCCGCGACCAGGAGCAGGCGCTGCGACGCGGGGGACGACGACCGCCACCGGGCCAGCGCTCCCGGGTCGGGCGGGTCGTCCGCGACGACGAGGCCCGCCCCCGGACCGGGCGGCAGGGGGGAGTCGGGGTCGGCCGCCCAGACGCACCACGACCAGTCGTCGGGCCGGCGGGTGCGGACGGCCAGCACGGTGCCCAGGTGCGTGCCGAGGGCTCCGAGCGCGGCGGCCCGTGCGACCGGCAGGGCGAGGGCACGAGGGCCGACGACCGCCAGGGAACCGCCCGGATCCCAGGGCTGGTCGAGCGCCACGGGGTCGGCCGTGGTGACAGCAGCACGGGCGGTCGCCGCGACCAGGGCAGCGAGGTCCMGCACGGACGCGTCAGGACCGGACCGGTGGTGCTGCCGCCACCGTGCGACGCCGGCCGCCCCGAGCGCGACGAGCGGCACGGCCAGACCCGCGAGGAGCAGGACGGGCTGGCGCAGGGCGACCGCGAGGGCCACCGAACCGAGGAGCGGCGCCAGCCACGTCGCAGGACGGGCCGTCGGCCCGGGCTCCGCGGATGGCGCCTCGTCGACGCGCGCTCCGCGCAGCGCGAGGGTCGTGGCGCCGAGCCGGAGCGGACGGCGCGGTCGCCAGCGGCGCCAGCGCCCGCGGTCGCCGAGACGCACGCGGACCCGGTCGCCGTCCCGGCGGACCTGCACCCGGGGGAGCGTGGAGTCGTGCACGACGAGCTGCGGGGCCGACCCGACAGCACCTCCGGGCGGACCCAGAGTCAGGCGCTCGTCAGCACGCACCGGGGCGAGTCCGCCGCTGTCCGGACCGGCCACGACGGCGACGTGCCAGTCGGCCCGGACGGCGAGCTCCGCGTCCACCGGGCTGCCCTGCCCGGTCCGCAGGAGGCACCCCGCGACCAGGGGAGGCTGGCCGACGACATGGTGCTCGTCGAGCACCGCGTCCCCGACGGCGGCGCGCACCCCGGCGCTCGCCCAGCCCGCGTACCCGCTCACGCGCGCGAGCGCCGGGCGCAGCGCGGACAGGGCCGTGCCGACGTCCGCCTCGACGTCGGTCGGGACGAGCCCGTGGCCGCGCGACGGGTCGGGGTGGAGCAGCGTGAAGCGCACCGCCTGAGCGTGCCGCCACACGACGACGGACCGGCCCGCCCCCGGCGTTCAGGGGACGGGCCGGTCCGTGCACAGGACCGCCGGTCGGTTCAGCGGCGGAACCGGACGAGGTCAGTCGACGGCGAGCGCGGCGACCGGTGACGTGCGGGCGGCAGCGCGACCCGGCAGCACCGAGGCGAGCAGACCGGCGGCGAGGGCGACGACCAGCAGGAGCGCCAGGTCGGTCCACGGGACGACGAGGATGACGTCCCCGATCTCCCCGAAGGTGATCACCGCCCCCGCCCACCCGTAGAGCAGCCCGAGCCCGGCACCGAGGACGGCGCCGACACCGGCGATGAGCATCCCCTCGATCGCGAGCATCACCCGCAGCTGCCGCCGCGAGAGGCCGATGGCCCGCAGGGTCGCGGACTCCCGGCGGCGCTCGAGGACCGAGAGCGACAGCGTGTTGGCCACGCCGATCAGGGCGATCACCACGGCGACGCCGAGCAGCCCGACGACGATCGCGAGAAGCGTGTCGATCACCCGCTCGTTGCTGGTGCGCTCGGCCCCGGCGCTGCTGACCTCCGCGGGGGTGTCGGGCAGTGCCGCCCGGACGTCCTGGAGCACGAGCGCCGGGTCGGCGCCCGGGTCCAGACCGACCCAGAGCATCGAGACCGGCGCCTCCGGAGCGAGGCGGTCGAGGGTGGCGGGGGTGACGAGGGGGTAGATCCCGCCGAGGTCGCTGGGCAGCAGCCGGAGGTCGACCATCGAGCCGCCGGGGGCCGGTTCGGAGTGGTCCTCGCCCTGCACGTTCGCCCTCACGGGGATCGTCCCGGTGGTCGCCTGGTCGGACATGAGCTTCGGGAGCAGCAACGTCTCGTCGCTGAGCCCGTCCGCGGTACGTGCGTCACGCAGCACGGACCTCGCCGAGCCGTCGACGGGTGCCGCCACCGTGATCCCGACGTCGTCGATCGTCACGAGGGCGGTGCGCATCTCGAGCACGGTGTCCACGCCCGTCACCGCGGCGACCGCCGCGCGGACGTCGGACGGCAGGGCCGCGGTCTCGCCGTACACGGAGCCGTCGACCATGAGGTCCACCGGGTAGTGCTCGTCGAGCTCCTGCGCCAGGGACACGCGGGCGCTCGCGGCGCCGGTGCTCATCATGGCGACGAGCGTCGCGCCGATCAGCAGAGCGGCACTGGTCGCGGCGGTCCGGCGCGGGTTGCGCACGGTGTTCGCCGCGGCCAGGCGTGCGCTGGTCCCGGTGCCCGCCAGCGCGCGTCCTACGACGGACACGACCTTCGGCACCCAGAACACCGCGCCGACCAGGACGCCGACGAACGACAGCCCACCGGCGAGCGCCCCGACGCCGAGCAGCACGGTGGCGTCGGCACGGCCGGCGCTGGACATCGCAGCCGCGAGCAGCATCACCCCGACACCGCCGAGCGTGAGCAGGAGGGACAGCACCAACCGGACGCGCCCGCCGCGGGCGCCGACGGCCGGGGACTCGGCCGGGCGCAGGGCGGCGATCGGGGACACCCGGGTGGCCTCGCGGGCCGGCACCAGAGAGGCGAGAACCGTGACGACCGTGCCMACCAGGAGCGGGAGCAGCACGACGGGCGGGGTCACCTGGATGGCGGACGGCAGCGGCACGCCGAGGTMCAGCCGGCCCAGGACCATGAGCGCCGACTGCCCGAGCACCAGGCCGAGGACCAGTCCGGCGACCGATGCGGCGGCCCCCAGGATCGCCGCCTCCAGCAGGACGGACCGGCGCAGCTGGCCCTTGCCCGCGCCGACGCAGCGCAGCAGCGCGAGCGTGCGGGTGCGCTGCGCGACGAGCACCTGGAACGTGTTCGCGATGACGAGGGCGGCGACGAGCAGCGCCACGGCGGCGAACCCGAGGACGAGCGTGATGAGCACGTTCCCGCCGTCGGAGAACTGCGAGACCGACCGCTCGGCCGCCTCGTCGCGGGTGAGCGCCTCGGCGCCGGGCACGAGCGGGCCGACGTCGTCCCGCAGCGCCTCCACGCCGACACCCGGCTCAGCGGCCACGAGGGTCGTCGAGCTCAGCTCGGTCAGGGACTCCACGTCGCTCCAGCGCAGGGCGTCGTCGATGGTCACCAGGCCGGCACCTCCGGTCTGCGACCACGCGGACGCCGGGTCGGACGCGATGCCCGTCACGACGACGTCCTCGTCGACGGTCCGCCACACCTCGTCATCCCGCTCCGCGGGTGGAGTGGGCTCGGCACTCGCATCGTCCGCGGGCTCGGAGGTGGTCCAGCGGACCTGCACGTGGTCCCCGACGCCGACGCCGAGGGCCTCCGCCGTCGCGGGCGGCAGGGCGATCTCGCCGGGCGCCGACGGGACGGTGCCGTCCTCGACGGCCAGCGAGCTGAGCCGCGGGTCGTCGGAGGTCGGGAGCATGAGCTGCCAGCGGCTCGTGCCGCCCTTGCGGATCTCGACGCCCGTCGGGGCCAGGAGGTCGGCCGCCTGGACGTCCGGCCGGGCCCGCACCGCCTCCAGCTGGGTGTCGGTGATGTCGCCGTCCAGGACGACGTCGGCGTCCGCGTACGTCGCGGTCACGGCGTCGTAGCCGGTGCGGGTCATGACGTTCCCGGCGATCAGGGTGGTGGCGACGAACGCCGTGCCGATCGCGATGGCGACGGCCGCGGCGGTGAGCCGGCCGAGACTGCGGCGCATCTGCGCCCAGGTGAGCCGCAGCATCAGAGGGCCGCCTGGTCGAGCGCGCGCAGGGCCTCCAGGCCGGTGAGGACGGACTCCGGCGTCGGGTCGGCGATGTCGCCGGCGATCCGCCCGTCGGCCAGCAGGACCACGCGGTCCGCGTACGCCGCGGCCGTCGGGTCGTGCGTGACCATGATGATCGTGCGGCCGAGCTCGCGCACCGACCGGCGCAGGAAGCTCAGCACCTCGGCGCCCGACCGGGAGTCGAGGTTGCCGGTGGGCTCGTCGGCGAAGACGACCTCGGGCTTCGCGATGAGGGCGCGCGCGATGGCCACCCGCTGCTGCTGGCCACCGGACAGCTCCGACGGCCGGTGCGTCAGGCGCTGACCGAGCCCCAGCGTGGAGACGAGGGTGTCGAACCACGCGCGGTCCACCGCGGTGCCGGCGAGCTCGAGCGGCAGCAGGATGTTCTGCTCGGCGGTGAACATCGGCAGCAGGTTGAAGCTCTGGAACACGAACCCGACGCGGTCGCGACGCAGCCGTGTCAGCGCGCCGTCGTCCAGCGCCGTGATCTCCGTCGCGCCGAGCCGGGCGGTGCCCGACGTGGCCTGGTCGAGTCCCGCCAGCACGTGCATCAGCGTCGACTTGCCGGAGCYGGACGGGCCCATGATCGCGGTGAACGCGCCGGCCGCGAAGTCGACGTCGACACCGTCGAGCGCTCGGACCTCGGCAGCGCCCTGCCCGTAGACCTTGGTGAGCGAACGGGCGCTCACGGCGACCGGTGACCCGCCCGGCACGCGCGGCTGGTCCTCGTCGATCGGGCGGAAGACGGTGGTGTCCACGACTGGGCTCCTTCGAGGGCGGTGATGACGTCCTCGACGCTACGGAGCGGCCGGTACCGGTCGCATCAGGCCCCGGGCTGGTCGTCCGTCATCCCGTGGTCCGACTAGGAGCCCGGCCGCACCAGACCGGTCTCGTACGCCACCACGACGGCCTGCACCCGGTCGCGGACGCGCAGCTTGGCCAGGATGCGTCCGACGTGGGTCTTCACGGTCGCCTCGGCGACGAACAGGTCGGCACCGATCTCGGTGTTCGACCGGCCGCGCGCCATCAGGACGAGCACCTCGCGCTCCCGCTCGGTGAGCTCGGCGACGGCGAGGCGTGCGGGGTCGGTGGGGCTGCCCGGCTCGTCGGGAGGGAGGGCGGTGACGAGGTGCTCCAGGAGCCGCCGGGTGCTCGACGGCGCGATGACGGCGTCGCCGTGGTGCACCGTGCGGATGGCGGCCAGCATCTCCTCCGGCGGCGCGTCCTTGAGCAGGAAGCCGCTCGCACCCGCCCGGATGGCGGAGAGCACGTACTCGTCGAGGTCGAACGTGGTCAGGACGATCACCCGCGGCGCCGGAGCGTCCTCCGTGGCGCGCGCGGTGATCTGCGCGGTCGCGGTCAGCCCGTCCATCGTGGGCATGCGGACGTCCATGAGCACGACGTCGACCGGACCGGTGACRGTCCGCGACGCGGGATCGAGGGCACGCACGGCCTGCGCACCGTCGCCCGCCTCGAGCACCACCTCGAGGTCGGCCTGCGAGTCGATGACCATGCGGAACCCGGCGCGGACCAGCTGCTGGTCGTCGACGAGGGCGACGCGGATGGTGCCGTCGCTCATCGGGTGGCCTCGTCCTGGGTGCTCGGCACGGGGGTCGTCCTCTCGTCGACGGCTGCGTCGGCGGCCGTGCTGATGGGTGTGCTGGCGGAGAAGCCGGCGGGTGCGTCTGTCGGCGTGGGCAGTTGAGCGCGGACGCGGAAGCCGCCCCCGGGACGGGGGCCGGCGCTGACGGTCCCCCCGAACATCGCGGTGCGCTCGCGCATGCCGAGCAGACCCTGCCCGAGACCGTCGGTGTCCGCGGACGCGCCGCGGCCGTCGTCGCTGACCTCGAGCACGATGGCGTCGGGGAGCCACTGGACCAGCACGGTGACCTTGGGGTTCGGCCCGGCGTGCTTGAGCACGTTGGTCAGCGACTCCTGGGCGATCCGGTAGACCGTGAGCCCTGTCCCCGGCGGCAGGTTCCGCGGTTCGCCCATGCGCACGAGCGAGGCGCGCAGGCCGCTGGCCCTGACCTGCTCGACCAGCGCGCCGACGTCGGACTCGGCAGGCTGGGGGGCGAAGCCCTGGCCCGTGCCGTGGCTCAGGCCGCCCGGGCCGGGGAGCACAGGGACGGCCCCGGTCGACGTGGGTGGCTCGGAGCCGCCGCGCAGCACGCCGAGGAGGCGTCGCATGTCGGTGAGGGCCGCTCGCCCGGTCTCGGCGATGGTGCCGAGCGCCCGGGTCGCCGCGCCGGGGTCGGCGTCGGCCGCGTACCGGCCCCCGTCGGCCTGCGCGATCATCACGGTGAGCGAGTGGGCGACGATGTCGTGGAGCTCCCGGGCGATCCGCGCGCGCTCGGCCGCGGTCGCGATCTGCGACTGCTGGTCGCGCTCGACCTCGAGCCGCTCCGCCCGGTCGACGAGGGCCTCGATGGTCTCGCGGCGTGAGCGGCGCACCAGCCCGAACGCCCAGACGGTCAGCGCGGCGAACCCGGTGAAGACCGCCGTCGACGCGGCCCCGGGGGCGTTGAACCACCCGTTCATCGCGACGCCGAGCAGGACCGAGCCGACGAGCGTGCTGACGATCGCGACGCGGTGCGCCCACCGGGGACCGTGCACCGTCACGGAGTACAGCGAGAGCAGGACGGCGAAGTCCGCGGGGACGACGAGCGGCGCGAAGAACGCCAGCTGGAGGAGGGCGAACGAGTAGACGGCGACCGCCGAGGCGGTCGGGCGCACCCGGCGCCAGGCCAGCGGGGCCACGACCGCGAAGGAGATCAGCGGGGTGGCGAGCGAGCGGCTCGCGTCGGCCGTCGCGGTCGTGATGTCCGTCGACGTCGTGACCATGAGCAGCAGCAGGAACCCGGTCCCGGTCGCGTCGACCGCGAACCGGTGCGCCTCCTCCCAGCGCAGCAGGCGATCCCATCTCGTCACCCCACGAGGGTAGGCGCGCGGGCCCTGCGCGGCGTGCCCCCGCAGGACGACGGGAGGCCCGCGGGGGTCCGTCCGTGGGCGCACACGGTTCACGTGAACATGTGGGCGCGCCCCACTGGCGGTCAAGACCGTCCCATGACCTAGCATGGGCGAATGACCCAGGTGCTGCTGGCCGAGGACGATCCCGCGATTGCCGAGCCTTTGGCCCGCGCCCTCGGGCGTGAAGGTTACGACGTGCGCGTGCAAGGTACTGGTCAAGGTGCGATCGACGGCGCCGCGGCGGCTGACCTGGTCGTCCTCGACCTGGGCCTGCCGGACATGGACGGCCTCGACGTCGCCCGAGCGATCCGCAACCTCGGCCTGACCACCCCGCTGCTCGTGCTCACCGCGCGCGCAGACGAGGTGGATCTCGTGGTCGGGCTCGACGCCGGTGCTGACGACTACGTGACCAAGCCGTTCCGTCTGGCCGAGCTGCTGGCGCGCGTCCGGGCGCTGCTGCGCCGCAGCGTGGGCGACCCGGGCGACGAGGACGAGCTGCACGCGCAGAACGTCCGCGTCGACGTCGCCGCCCACCGCGCGTTCCAGGGCGAGCGGGAGCTGCACCTGACGGCCAAGGAGTTCGACCTCCTGCGCGTCCTGGTGGGCGCGGCCGGCACGGTGGTCGCGCGGGAGACGCTGATGCGCGAGGTCTGGGGCTCGGACCCGACGGGGTCCACCAAGACGCTCGACATGCACGTGTCCTGGCTGCGCCGCAAGCTCGGCGACGACGCCAACGCCCCGCGCTACGTCACCACGGTGCGCGGCATGGGCTTCCGGTTCGAGACGGGCGGCGCGAGCGCCGAGCGGGGCTGAGCCTTGCGTCGTCGCGTCCTGCAGGCCACGATCGCCGCGGTCACCGTCGCGGTCGTCCTGCTCGGGTTCCCTCTTGCCTTCCTCGGTGCGCAGCTGGTCCGCGAGAACGAGATGCAGGCGCTCTCCGCGCGCGCCGAGTCCGCCGCGCGGGCGGTCGACTTCCGCGTCGAGCAGGACATCGGCCTGACGGACCGGATGCTCGAGAACTACACAGGCGACGTCGGGGAGGTCCCGGCCTCGGTGATCGTCCGGACTCCCGACGGTGAGATCTACCAGGCGGGCGAGCGGATCCAGGGCCGCAGCCTCTCGGTGACGACCGACTCCGACACCGGCGCCGAGGTCCTGCTGTACGTGTCGTGGTGGGACGTCTTCTGGCTCAGCGCCCGCGTCATCGCGCTCGTCGTGGTGGCCGCCGTCGTCGCCTTCGCGGCCGGTATCGCGATGGCGATCTGGCAGGCCAACCGCCTGACGGCCCCGCTCGTGTACCTGGCGGCATCCGCGGAGCAGCTCGGCGCCGGGCAGGTCAGACCTCGCCTCGAACCGTCCGGGGTCGAGGAGATCGACCTCGTCGCCGCCGAGCTCGCCCGGAGCGCGGACCGGATGGCCGCCCGGCTGGCGGCCGAGCGGCAGTTCGCCTCCGACGCGTCCCACCAGCTGCGCACCCCGCTCACGGCGCTGTCGATGCGGCTCGAGGAGATCATGGTCGCCACGGACGACCCGGACGTCAGCGAGGAGGCCCGCATCTCGCTGGAGCAGGTCGAGCGGCTGGTGCGCGTCGTCGACGACCTGCTGGCCAGCTCCCGCCGGCTCCAGGGCGGCACCACCGAGGCGGTGCGGCTGCTGGAGGTCGTGCACCAGCAGGAGGAGGAGTGGCAGCCGACGTTCCACGCGACGGGCCGCCGGCTCGTCGTCGAGGTCGACCGCACCACCCAGGTGCTCGCCACTCCGGGGGCGCTCGCCCAGGTGATCGCGACCCTGATCGAGAACTCCTTGCGGCACGGTGCCGGCACCACCACCGTCCGCTCCCGGCCGAGCGGCCCCTCGGGGGCGGTCGTGGTCGAGGTGGCCGACGAGGGCGCCGGGGTGCCCGACGACCTGGCCCCCCGGATCTTCGAGCGCGAGGTGACGTCGGGGAAGGGCACGGGTCTGGGGCTCGCCCTGGCCCGTGACCTCGCGTCCGCCGACGGCGGGCGGCTCGAGCTCGCGCAGCGGCGGCCCGCGGTGTTCGCCCTCTTCCTCTCGGGCGTGCCGGCCTCGATGCGGCCCGACGTGGTGCTCCCGCTGGGTGCGGTCGTCTCGGCACGGATGGACCGCCGCCGGCGCTGACCGATATGTCCGGAATCACCCCGCGGCAGGGCGTGGGACGGAGGGGCGGCCACGTAACCTAGGTCGCTACGACGACCACGAGCATCCGCAGGAGATCATCGCCGTGTACCGGATCACGCCAGCCATCCAGCACTACGCCTGGGGTTCGACGACGGCGATCCCCGACGTGCTCGCCCTGGTGCCGGACGGCCGGCCGGTGGCGGAGGCCTGGTTCGGCGCCCACACCAGTGCGCCGGCGGTCGCGCAGACGGCCGACGGTCCGCACGGGCTGGACGAGCTCATCGCAGCGGAGCCCGACCGCCACCTCGGCGCCGACGTCACGTCGAGGTTCGGTGCGCGCCTGCCCTACCTGCTCAAGATCATCGCGGCGAACGCGCCGCTGTCCCTGCAGGTCCACCCGACCCTCGAGCGCGCGCGGGCCGGCTTCGCGGCCGAGGACGCTGCGGGCATCCCCGTGTCCGCACCCGAGCGCAGCTACCGGGACGACAACCACAAGCCGGAGCTGGTGTACGCACTGAGCAGGCTGGACGCCATGGTGGGGTTCCGCGCCCCCCGGCGGGCGGCGGAGCTGCTGGCCGACCTCGACACCCCGCTCGCCGCGGACCTGCACGCGCTGCTCGCTGCGGACCCGTCGTCGGAGGGCGTGCGCACCGCGTTCGAGTGGCTCCTGCAGCCGGAGACCCGGCCGACCGCGGCGGACGTCGCCAAGTTCGCCGAGGCCTGTGCTCGCCGGCTCGCCGACGGGTCGCCGTCCCCGCGCACCGACCGCACGGTCATGCGGCTCGCCGCTGCGTACCCGGGCGACCCGGGCGCCGTGACGTCCGTCCTGCTCAACCCGGTGACCCTGCAGCGGGGGGAGGCGCTGTTCGTCCCCGCCGGGACGGTGCACGCCTACCTGCAGGGCGTCGGCGTCGAGATCATGGCGAACTCGGACAACGTGCTGCGGGCCGGCCTGACCAGCAAGCACGTCGACATCGTCGAGCTGCTGGACAACGTCGACTGCGTGGCGGCACCGCCGATCCGGATCGCCCCCGAGCGCGTGTTCACGTCGACCCGGATCTTCTACGCGCCTGTGGACGACTTCGAGCTCTCGGTCACCCGGCTGACGGACGACGGCGCGACCCGGCTGCCCGGCCGTGGCCCGCGCATCGTCGTGTGCCTGGAGGGCGAGGTGCAGCTCGGCACCCAGGACGGGAGCACGCTGGCCCTGACGCGCGGGCAGTCCGTGTTCGTCCCCGCCTCCGACGGGGCGCTCACCGGGTCCGGCGACGCGACGGTCGTCCAGGCGGACGTGCCCTGACGACCTGCCCGACGACGTGCGGCCGTCAGGCCGTCGGGGGCACGCGCAGGCCGGTGAAGACCCACCGCTTGTAGCCGAGGTAGCGCAGGACGGTGCCGATCCCGATCCCGATCACCGTGGCCACGTTGTCCGCGAGCGGGGTCGTCTGGTCGAGCGCGTAGTGGGAGAACGCGAGGGTCGCCACCGGGATCAGCGCGCAGACGACGTTGATGCCTGCGAAGACGGTGAGCTCGCGCGCCCGCCTGTCCGTGCGCTGCTGCGAGAACGTCCAGTGCCGGTTGCCCAGCCACGCGACGAGCGTCGCGGCGACGACGGAGATGATCTTCGCGGTCAGCGGCTTGTGCCCGAGCACCTCGCCGGGGCCGAACCGCAGCAGGTTGAACAGGCCGAGGTCGACGACGAACGCGATCCCGCCGACCGAGAGGAACCGGGCGAGCTCGTAGGCGCGGGCGCGCAGCGCGGCGGCGCGGACGGCCGGGGCGAGCGGGGGCGCACTGACGGCCCGGTTGTCGGTCAGCTCGTCGCTGGCGCTCACGGAGCTCCTCGGATCTCGGACATTGCGGTCTGGGAAGGATAGCCCCGCGATCTGGGAGCGAACGGACGGGGACCGGTGCGAAGCGTTTCGGCGTCGAGCGGGGCTCGGCTAGTGTCGTCGCCCGTGACGGCACCCGTGGTGGCAGTGGTCGGTGGTGGGCAGCTCGCTCGCATGATGGTGCCGGCGGCGACGGCTCTGGGGGTGCACCTGCGGGTGCTCGTCGAGAGCTCGACGTCCTCGGCCGCCCAGGTCGTCGTGGACGCACCCGTCGGGTCGGCCTCCGACGAGGAGGCGATCACCGGCCTGGTCGACGGCGCGGACGCGCTCACGTTCGAGCACGAGCACGTGCCGAACGCGCTGCTCGACCGCCTGGAGAGCGCGGGTGTCGCGGTCCGTCCGGATGCTGCCGCGCTGGTCCACGCGCAGGACAAGATCGTCATGCGGACGCGGCTGACCGCGCTGGGGATCCCGGTGCCGTCCTGGGCGGATCTGCCGTCGGCCGCGGAGCTCGACACCTTCCTCGCCGACCACGGCGGGGTCGCCGTGGTGAAGACGTCCCGGGGCGGGTACGACGGCAAGGGCGTCCGCGTCGTGCGCGGGGCCGACGACGTCGCGGACTGGTTCACCGCCGTCGAGGACGGCACCGGGGCGCCCCTCCTGGCCGAGGAGAAGGTGCCGTTCACCCGTGAGCTGGCGGTCCTGGTCGCCCGGCGGCCGAGCGGCGAGACGCGCACGTGGCCCGTGGTCGAGTCGGTCCAGCGCGACGGGGTGTGCGCTCAGGTGGTCGCCCCCGCCCCGGACCTGGACCCCGCGACGCGGGCGGAGGCCGTCGACGTCGCCACCCGGATCGCCATCGGCCTCGGTGTGACCGGCGTGCTCGCCGTCGAGCTGTTCGAGGTCGCGGACCCGGCGGGCGGTGCACCGCGGGTGCTCGTCAACGAGCTCGCGATGCGCCCGCACAACTCGGGCCACTGGACCATCGACGGCGCGGTCACCAGCCAGTTCGAGCAGCACCTGCGCGCCGTGCTCGACCTGCCGCTCGGTGACACGAGCGCCCGCTCCCGCTGGACGGTGATGGCGAACGTGCTCGGCAGCACGCTGCCGAGCCCGACGGACGCGCTGGCGGGCGTCGCCCGGCTCGACCCGGCTGCGAAGGTGCACCTGTACGGCAAGGAGGTCCGGGCGGGCCGCAAGCTCGGGCACGTGAACGTCAGCGGCGACGACCTCGACGACGTCCGCGGCCGAGCCGTCGCCGCCGCGGCCCTGCTGCAGGGTGACGCGTCCGCCTGACGCGAACAGCGCGCCGTACCGCGGACCGGCTGGGACATGATGGGGCGCGCGGCGTCACCCGGACGGCGTCAGGAACGGAGACAGTGATGGCAGCGCAGGCCCTGGTGGGGATCGTCATGGGCTCGGACTCGGACTGGCCGGTCATGAAGGCCGCCGCCGAGGCGCTCGCCGAGTTCGACGTCCCCGTCGAGATCGACGTGGTCTCGGCGCACCGTCAGCCCGAGAAGATGATCGCGTACGGCCGCAGCGCCGCGGACCGCGGGTTGCGCGTGGTGATCGCCGGAGCCGGCGGAGCCGCGCACCTGCCCGGCATGCTCGCCGCCGTCACCACGCTCCCGGTGGTCGGTGTCCCGGTGCCGCTGGCGTACCTGGACGGCATGGACTCGCTGCTCTCGATCGTGCAGATGCCCGCCGGGGTCCCCGTCGCCACGGTCTCCATCGGCGGAGCGCGCAACGCCGGGCTGCTGGCGGTGCGCATCCTCGCCTCGGGCGAGGGTGAGCAGGCCGTGCGGCTGCGGGCTGCGATGGCCGCGTTCCAGGAGGACCTGCAGGGTCAGGCCGACGGCAAGGGCGAGCGGCTGCGCGCGCAGACGACGAGCCGGCCGAGCGTGGGCTTCAGCGTCTGACCGTCGTCAGGCGCCGGGCATCCCGCCGACCGGTCCCGGGGGCAGGGAGCCGTCGCGGATCGCCGCCCAGAACGCCGGTGCGGCGTCCGGGTCCAGCAGCACGGTGGAGCCGACGTTGCCGCCGGGGCGGTAGTCGATCGACGAGATCGGGGGCGTGCCCGTGATGCCGTCGGGGCCGTTGGCCGCACGGAACGCGAGCGCGAGCTTCGCCATGTCGAGGATGCCGGACTCGTCGCTGACGGTCAGGGCGCCCGTGCCGGCGTCGACCAGGGCGACCTGCTGACCCGGCCGGAAGGCGAGCTGGCTCGGCTTCACCTTGGCCATCACGGCACCGATGAGCTGGCGCTGCCGCTCCGCCCGGCCCACGTCGCCGGTCAGGTCTGCCTTGCGCATCCGGGCGAACGCGAGCGCCTGCGTACCGTCCACGTCGTGGCAGCCCGCCACCCAGACCATGCCGGAGTCGACGTCGTTGACGTCGGTGTCGTGGCAGAGGTTCACCCCGCCGACCGCGTCGACGATCTGCTCGACCCCGGCCATGCCGATCTCGGCGTAGTGGTCGACGGTCAGGCCCGTCAGGCCCTCCACCGTCTGCACGAGCAGCGGGGCCTGACCCCACGAGAAGGCCGCGTTGAGCTTTGCCGCACCGTTGCCGGGGATCTCCACGTAGGTGTCCCGCGGGAGCGAGATGAGGGCGGTGGGTCCGCTGTCGGGCACGTGCAGCAGCAGGATCGTGTCGGTCCGGGACCCCTCGGTCCCGTCCTGCTCGATGCCTCCGTCGGCACGCGAGTCCGAGCCGGTCAGCAGGTAGGTGGTGCCGGGCGTGTTCGCGGCACCGCTCAGCGCCGGGGTGTGCTGGACCTTGCCGTTCGCCCACACCGCGAGTCCGATCGGCCAGGCGAGCAGAGCGACGAGCACGAGGGCGGCGACGACACCGACGAGGGGCTTGCGGCTGCGGCGCGCCGTCGGGTCGGCGGCGCCGGGGTTCGTGGTCTGAGGCCGGGGCTTGGTCGGCCCGGCCGGCGGGCGGACCGGCTGCTGCACCGGCCGACCTGGCGCGGGCCGACCCGTCGCGGGCCGCGAGGACGTCGTCCGGGGCGCGGGAGCCGCGACCGGGGTCGCCTGCCTCCCGGTGCGACCGGGGACCTCGACGGGTGCCGCGCCCGCGGGCCGCGTCCCGTTCCCGGCCGGGGCGATGGTCGGAGGACGGCTGGACGCCGGTCGCGCGTCAGGGGCCGATGGCGCCGGCCGCGGCGCACGCGCCGGGGCGGGTGCGGGGGCCGGACGAGGGTTGCGGGGTGCGGTAGGCCTCGACGGACGCCCGACGACGATCGGCTCGGCGTCGTCCGGGCGCACGGGCCGCGCGGGCGTGCCGGGTGCGAAGCTCGGCGGAGGGGTGCGTGAGGTCCTGTCGTCGGGAGCCATGCCTCAGCAGACGTCCGTCGTGTCGTCGACGCTGAACGCCTCCTGGCCCGCCTTCTTCGTCTCCACCGGTGTGGGTGCGACGGGCTCGACGGGTGCGACCGGCTCGACCGGGGGGGTCGTGGTGGTGGTCGCCGGGGGAGTGGTCGTCTCCGGCGCGGCGGGCTCCTCGCCGAGCGCCGGGAGGTCGGCAGCCATGTTCGCCCACACGGCGTCGGCCTCCGACGTCCACTCGACCCTGTTCGGGTCGGACTTCGCGGCGGCGAACGGGATCGTCATGAACGTGATGTTGCCACTGTTGATGTTGCGGAGGTTGTAGGCGAGGCCGGTCATGTTGCCGATCGACATCCCCGTGTCCGTCGTCAGCGAGCCGGTCGCCGCGCTGAGGAACGAGATCAGCTTCTGCGGGTTGGTCATGACATCCCGGGAGAGGACCTCGCGCACCATCGCGGCGATGAGCTTCTGCTGGTTGCCGATGCGGTTGGTGTCCGAGCCGTCTCCGACGCCCTTGCGCGCCCGGGCGTACGCGAGCGCCGTCGGGCCGTCGAGCGTCTGGAAGCCTGCCGAGAGCGAGAGGCCGGCCATGTCCGACTTCATGTCGGTGGGGATGCACATGGGCACCCCGCCGATGGAGTTCACCATCTGCTGGAACCCGGCGAAGTCGACGACGACGAAGTGGTCGATGGTGACGCCGGTGTTCTGCTGCACCGTGTTGATCGTGCAGGCGGCCGCCGACGTCATGTCGCCGCCGTTGTCCCAGCCCGTCGCGAAGGCCGAGTTGAACATCCCGTGGGTCGCGCGCGTGGTCTTCCCGTTGGTCATCGTGCACGACGGGATGTCCACCAGGGAGTCACGCGGGATGGAGACGAGCTCGACACGCGACCGGTCGGCGGAGATGTGCAGGACCATCGACGTGTCGGAACGCATGCCGGCGACCTCGCCGCCGATCTCGGCGTTCACCCCGTCGCGCTGGTCCGAGCCGAGGATCAGGAGGTTCACGGCCTGCCCGGCGTTCGGGTCGTCCGGGTCCGGTTCCTTGCTGGCCGAGGGCATCGGGTTGACCAGAGCCGACACGTCGACCTTGTCCATGTTGCCGTTCAGCTTGGCCGCGACCGCGGCGACGCCGCTGGCACCGAACACGACGACGGCGGCCACCACGAGGGAGACCCCGCGCAGGACGCCGTGGGTCCGCAGGCGTCGGGAGTGCCGGGCGGCACGAGGGCGCTGGACAGCAGCGTGGCGGGAAGTCACCCGACGATCGTAGGAGAGCAGGACGGTTGTCCGGGGGAGCGCGCGCAGTGGCGTCGTGGAGGACCTGTGCAGATCAGCGCGCGCCCCCCGACGTCAGCGACCCAGCTGGGCGTACTTCGCCTCGGTCGCGTCCTTCTGCGGCCGCCACCACGCCTCGTTCGCCTGGTACCACGCGACGGTCGCCTCGAGGCCCGCGCGGAAGTTCGCGTACTGGGGGACCCAGCCGAGCTCTTCGCGCAGCTTGGTGGAGTCGATCGCGTACCGCAKGTCGTGGCCCGGGCGGTCGCTCACGAGGTCGTAGGCGTCGGCCGACTKGCCCATGATCTCGAGGATGTCCTCGACGACCGTCTTGTTGTTCTCCTCGCCGTCCGCGCCGATGAGGTAGGTCTCGCCGATGCGGCCGCGCTCGATGATCGCCCAGACCGCGCTGTTGTGGTCCTCGACGTGGATCCAGTCGCGCACGTTCTCGCCCGACCCGTAGAGCTTGGGACGGACCCCGTCGATGACGTTGGTGATCTGCCGCGGGATGAACTTCTCGACGTGCTGGAACGGGCCGTAGTTGTTGGAGCAGTTGGAGATCGTCGCGTTGACGCCGAAGCTGCGGGCCCAGGCGCGCACGAGCAGGTCCGAGGCCGCCTTCGTCGACGAGTACGGGCTCGACGGGTTGTACGGGGTCTCCGGCGTGAACTTCGCGGGGTCGTCCAGCTCGAGGTCGCCGTAGACCTCGTCGGTCGAGATGTGGTGGAAGCGCACGTCGTGGCGCCGCACGGCCTCGAGCAGCTGGTACGTGCCGATGATGTTGGTCCGCAGGAACGGCCACGGGTCGTGCAGCGAGTTGTCGTTGTGCGACTCCGCCGCGAAGTGCACGACCAGGTCGACGTCCTTGACCAGGCTGTCGACGATGTCGGGGTCCGCGACGTCGCCCTTGGCGAAGACGACCTTCCCGTCGACCGGGTCCAGGCTCCGCTCGTCGCCCGCGTAGGTCAGGGCGTCAAGCACCGTGACGCGCACGTCGGGACGCTCGCGGACGGTCTGGTGGACGAAGTTGGAGCCGATGAAGCCGGCTCCGCCGGTGACGAGCACGTGCATGCGAGACAACCTCCTGAAGGCGGGATCAACCCGAGAGCCTAACGTGACGGGTCCCGGGCGCGGTCGGTCAGGTGCGGTACGACCCCGTCCCGGCCGTCGGCGGGACCAGCAGGGCGTCGACCGTGCCGCGAGCGACCGTGGAGCTGCGGCCGATCCGGCGGCGCTCCGCGAGCAGGTGCGGGAGCAGGCCGAGGTAGGACCGCGACGCGCGCAGGCGGGTGCGGACCTGGGGCCACGGCTGTCGTCGGCGCAGGCCCACCGACGCGGTGGTGAGGCCGAAGCGCAGGACACAGCGCAGCGCGAGCCCGGCCGACGCGTTCTTGGTCACGACGGCGAGCCTGTTGCGCAGGTCGTGGAACCGGAAGAAGTCGCTGCCCTCGGACGAGGACGCCGCGTGGATGTGCGAGACGACGGCGGGGGCGCAGTGCTCGACCCGGTACCCGGCCAGGCGGAGCCGCCACGACAGGTCGGTGTCCTCGTAGTACATGAAGAGGCGCTCGTCGAAGAGGCCGACGGCACGCAGCGCGCTCGTCCGCAGGATCGCCGCGGCTCCGCTGAACCCGAAGACGTCCCGGGCGGGGTGGTGGCCCGAGGCGTCCGCGAGCCAGCCGCGGTCGACGCCGAACCCGTCCGTGCGCACCTCGTTGCCCGTGGAGTTGACCAGCCGGACGGGCCCGTCGGCGTCCTCGACCCAGGACCCGTCGGGTCCGTGCACGACGTGGGTGCCGTCGAGCGCGTCGTCGGGCCCGGCGGGGCGGAAGCGCGCGGCGAGCAGGACGGTCGCCGCCATCGCCGCGACCTCGGGAGCCGCCCGGTCCATGGCCTGCACCAGGGTGGCCACGAAGGTGGGCGCCGGGACGGCGTCGTTGTTGAGCAGCACCGCGTAGCGCGACCGCAGACCCGCCAGGGCCAGGTTGTTCCCCCCGGTGAACCCGGCGTTCACCGGGCTGGCGATCAGCCGGACCTCCGGGTACTCCGACGCCACGAGGTCCGCGGTCCCGTCGGCCGAGCCGTTGTCGACGACGACCACGTCCATCGTCACGTCGCCGAGCTCCTGCGCGCGCAGCCCGTCGAGGCACGCGCGGACCAGGTCGGCGGCGTCGTAGGTGACCGTGACGACCGTGACGTCCACGGTCCCGGTCACGACCGGGCCGTGGCGTAGGCGGTCAGCGTGGCGTCGGCGCACGCGGCCCAGGTGAACCGGCGGGCCCACGACCGGCGGGCGTCGTCCGCGTCGGGCGTCCGCTCGGCGCCTGCGAGGTGCAGCAGCGCGCCGGACAGGGCGTCGACGTCCGTCGGCGGGGCGAACACCGTGCCGGGCGCGGCGACCTCGTGCAGGACGGGCAGGTCGGAGGCGAGCACCGGCACGCCGGCCGCGGCAGCCTCGATCGCCGGCAGACCGAAACCCTCGTCCAGCGACGGCAGCACGAGCCCGGACGCGCCGCCGACGAGCGTGCGCAGGTCCTCGTCGGTGAGCCACCCGGTGACGTGGACGGCGGGTCCGACGCCCTCCGGGGTCGCGCGTCCCGCCGGGCCGGCGAGCACGAGGTCCGGGAGCGACGGGTCGGCGATGCGTGCCTGCTCGTGCGCGCGCAGGAGCCGCGTGAGGTTCTTGCGCGGGTCGAGCGACCCGACGAACACGACGTAGCTCGAGGGCAGGGTGCGTTCCTGCAACCACGACGTGGTCGGAGGGGTCGCGTCGAACCAGGCGTCGTCGACGCCCAGCGGGGTCACCGCGACGGCGTCCTGCGGCAGGTCGTAGTGCGCGCGGACGGCCGCGGCGACGGTGTGCGACGGCGTGAGCACCGTCGCGCCACGTGCGACCGAACGGGCGACAAGGCGCTCGTACGCCAGGGTGGCGGCGTCCACCGTGTCGGGGTGCTCCACATAGGTGAGGTCGTGCACCGTGACGACCTCGTGGGCTCGCCGGGTCGGCGGCGAGACGAAGTTCGTGCCGTGGAACACGTCGGTCGCGCCGACCAGCGTCTCGATGACAGGGACGTCCCCGCGCGACCACAGCTCCCGCAGCAGGCGGGCGGGCACGCGGCGCCCGACCGGGCGGACCTGCGACGGGAGGTCGGACAGCTCGGCGCCGCGCCACGTCCAGGTCGAGGCCTGCAGCTCGAGGCCGTCCCGCTCGCTGCGGGCGGCGAGCGCGTCGAGCAGCTGCTCGACGTACCGTCCGATGCCCGTCCGTCGACCGAGCAGAGGGGTCGCGTCGAGCGTGATTCGCACCGCGCGATACTCTCACGGATGCTCTGCACGCCGACGACGCGCCAAGTGACCGCTTGTGCTCCGGGCCGCGCAGACCTCATCCTGTTCGCGCGGGTACGGGGGTCCCGCCCCGTGCGAGCCGGTCGCGCGGACGCGTCCACCTCTGGAAGGCGACATGCCAACGTACGACGCTGAGTTCGACGCCTCGTCGGACAACAACTCCCACAGCCTCATGGTCCGCATGGTCGGGCCCGACAAGCGTGTGCTCGATGTCGGGTGCGCCACCGGCTACCTGGGTGAGGCCCTCCTCGCGCGCGGGTGCCGCGTGAGCGGGGTGGAGATCGACCCCGAGTCCGCCTCCCGTGCCGCGAAGCTCCTCGACGAGGTCGTCGTCGCGGACCTCACGCAGGTGGACCTCGTCGCGCACTTCGGGCCGAAGTCGTTCGACGTCGTCGTGCTCGGCGACATCCTGGAGCACCTCACCGACCCCGACCGGCTGCTCCGGCACGTCACGGGACTGCTCGCGCCCGGCGGGTCGGTCGTCATCTCGACGCCGAACGTCTCCCACGGGAGCCTGCGCCTCGCGCTGCTCCAGGGGCGCTGGCGCTACACCGACCTCGGCCTGCTCGACAGGACGCACGTCACATTCTTCGACCGGCACGGCCTGCTCGCCCTCATCGAGGGTGCCGGCCTGGTGGCGACCGACGTCAAGCGCACCACCGCGGACCCGCTCGGTGTCGAGGTCGACATCGACGCGCACGCGCTGCCGCCGGGCGTCATCGACTGGGTGCGCGACCAGCCCGACGGTCTGACCTACCAGTTCGTGGTCCGGGCCGTGGTGGCCGATGCCGACGGAGACCTGCAGGTCATGCGCACGCGGATCGACGCGCTGGAGACCGAGCTGCACGAGACGCAGATCCGGTCGCGCGACCTCGCGGCCCGGTCCGAGCGGGTCGACGAGGAGCTCGCCGCGGTGCAGTCCCGGGCCGGTGAGGCCGAGCGGGAGCTGGGTGCGGTGCACTCCACGGTGACCTGGCGCGCACTGGCCGCACCGCGTCGGTTGTACGGCGTGCTGCGGGGCGGACGGCGTCCGTAGGGCCTGATCGTCCGTCATCGGAGACGGCCGAGTCACCTACTATCGACCTATGCCCCATTTCTCGACCGTCGTCGTGCGCGCGTGCGTCCGACATGGTGACGCCGGCCAGGACGAGGTCGTGACGAACGCATGATCGCCGACCTCGCGAACGTCCGCACGCGTGAGCTTCTCGCGAACCTCACGCTCCGTGAGGTCAAGGGCCGGTACAAGCGCACCGCCCTCGGCAACCTCTGGTCGCTCATCAACCCCATCGCGACGATGCTCATCTACACCGTCGTGTTCGGGTACTTCATGCGCGTCGAGATCGAGCCGTCGCGGACCGGTCTGCACGTCTTCGCGCTCTGGCTCATGTGCGCGCTCGTGCCGTGGACGTTCTTCGCGGCCTCGCTGCAGACCGGGCTCCAGTCGATCGTGATCAACGCGAACCTGGTGAAGAAGGTGTTCTTCCCGCGCGAGGTCCTCGTCGCGTCATCGGTGTTCGCGCTCGACGTGACCACGGCCATCGAGCTCGGCGTGCTCATGGTGGCGCTCATGCTCTTCGGGCAGATGGTGCTGCCCTGGCTGCCGATGGTCCTCGTGCTGCTCGCGCTGCTGACGGTCATGGCGCTGGGCTTCGCGCTCGTGCTCGCCGTGGCGAACGTCTACTTCCGGGACACCGAGCACTTCGTCGCCATCGCGCTGCAGATCTGGATGTACGCGACGCCGATCATCTACCCGTTCGCGTACGTCGTCCGCGCGCAGGAGGCCCTCAACGAGTGGCTCGCGCAGTGGAACCTCTCGTTCCCCCTGACCCAGCTCTGGGAGCTCAACCCGATGCTGCACTTCACGCAGGCGTTCCGCTCCGTGCTGTACGAGGAGATGATGCCGACCACGACGGACATGCTCTGGTGCATCGGGTCCGCCGTCGTCGCGATCGTGATCGGGTGGTTCGTGTTCAAGAAGTTCGAGCCTCGCATGGCGGAGGAGCTGTGAGCACGGCGATCGAGGTCAACGACGTCTCCAAGCGCTTCCGGATGTACAAGGAGCGCAACCAGTCGCTGAAGGCGTCGCTGATGCGCGGGCGCCGGGCGAAGTACGACGAGTTCTGGGCGCTGCGCGACGTGGGCTTCGAGATCCCCGAGGGCACCACGTTCGGGCTCATCGGCGAGAACGGCTCGGGCAAGTCGACCCTGCTCAAGTGCCTCGCACGGATCCTCGTCCCGGACACGGGCAACGTCCGCGTCAACGGTTCCGTCGCTGCGCTGCTGGAGCTCGGGTCGGGCTTCCACCCGGAGCTCACGGGCCGAGAGAACGTGTTCCTCAACGGGTCGATCCTGGGCCTGGGCAGGAAGGACATCGAGTCGCGCTTCGACGAGATCGTCGACTTCGCCGGCATCGAGCAGTTCATCGACCAGCCGGTGAAGAACTACTCCTCCGGGATGTACGTCCGGCTGGGGTTCTCGGTCGCCATCAACGTCGACCCCGACATCCTCCTCGTCGACGAGGTGTTGGCCGTCGGCGACGCGAACTTCCAGGCGAAGTGCATGGAGAAGTTCGCGGACTTCCGCACCGCGGGCAAGACCGTGGTCATCGTCAGCCACGCCATGGGCGCCATGCGGACCATGTGCGACCACGCCGCGTGGCTCGAGCACGGTCGCCTCGTCGCATCGGGGCCGGCCACCGAGCTGGTCGACAACTACATCGACACGACGCACACGGACCGGCCCGTCGAGGAGGCCGCGCACGAGTCCGGACGGCACGGCTCCGGCCAGCTCACGGTCGAGCGCGTCGAGCTGCTCGACGGCGCCGACGACTCCGTGTCGTCGTTCCGGACCGGGGAGGCGATGACGATCCGGGTGCACTACCGTGCCCACGAGACGATCGAGCGGCCGGTGTTCGGGCTCGCCATCGAGACGATCGAGGGCACGTACGTCTGGGCGTACCACTCCCGGGACGGCGGTCTGGACATCACGAGCGTCTCGGGCGACGGGTTCATCGACTGCGTCGTGCCGCGGCTCCCGCTCCAGCCGGGCACCTTCGACCTGACGGCCTCGGCCGTCGACTGGACCACTCAGCACACGTACGACCTTCGTCGGCACGTCAGCCGGTTCGACGTCGAGGCAGGCGAGCCGCGCGAGTCGGGCGGCATCGTGGCGATGGGGGCGACCTGGTCGCCGATCAAGGGAGACGCATGAAGCAGGACCGCTCGGAGCCGACAGTCCGCCCGGGGGTCGTGTCGATCGTCCTCGTGAACTACAAGGGGGCCGACGACACGATCGTGGCGCTCCGGTCGTTCGTGGACGTCGACTGGCCGTCGGACCAGCTCGAGCTGATCGTCGTGGACAACGACTCGGACGACGGCAGCGTCGAGAAGATCCGTGCCGCGGTCCCGCACGCCGTCGTCGTGAGTGCCGGGTCGAACACCGGGTTCGCCGGGGGCTGCAACGCCGGTGTGAAGATCGCCACGGGCGAGTTCGTCGGGTTCCTGAACAACGACGCCCGACCGGGGCCGGGCTGGATCCGGGCCGCCGTGGAGACGCTCCAGGCGGACTCGACGATCGGCGCCRTCGCGAGCAAGGTCCTCGACTGGGAGGGCGAGAACATCGACTACGTCGACGGTTCCCTCACCTGGTTCGGCATGGGCTACAAGCGCGAGGTCGAGAAGCCCGACACGGGGGAGTGGGACGTCGCCAAGGACGTCCTGTTCGGCACCGGTGCGGCGATGTTCATGCCCGCGGCCCTGTTCCGTGAGGTCGGCGGGTTCGACGAGCGCTTCTTCATGTTCTACGAGGACGTCGACCTCGGCTGGCGCCTGAATCTCCTCGGCTACCGGGTCCGGTACGTGCCCGGCTCGGTCGCGTACCACAAGCACCACGTCACGATGAAGAAGTTCGGCAACTTCCGCGAGAGCTACCTGCTCGAGCGCAACGCGCTGCTCTCGATGTACAAGAACTTCGACGACGAGACGCTCGCGCGGGCCCTGCCTGCAGCGATGGCGCTCGCCGTGCGTCGCTCCTTCGCACGGGCGGACGTCGACACGACGACGCTCGACCTGCAGCGGTCGCCGGGCAACGACGACATCGGCACGCTCGAGCTGCCGAAGATGAGCCTGACGGGCCCGTACGCGATCGACTACTTCGTCGAGCAGCTCGAGTCGCTGCACGTCACGCGGCAGGCTCTGCAGTCGCGGCGCCGCCGGACGGACCGCGAGCTGCTGCCGCTCTTCCGGGAGGCGATGGAGCCCGCGTACGCGATCGACAGCTACCTGGAGGCGCACCGCGTCCTGGTCGAGGCGTTCGGCATCGCGAGCCACTTCCGGTCGAAGCAGCGCATCCTCGTCGTGACCGGCGAGCCGCTGAAGGCACGCATGGCCGGCCCCGCGATCCGCGCCTGGGAGATCGCACGCGCGCTCGCTCCCGACCACGAGGTGCGGCTCGCGTCGACCTCCGGCGTCTCGGTGACCCACGACGACTTCGCGACGGAGTACGTGCACGGGAAGTCGCTGGTCGAGGCCACCGGCTGGGCCGACGTGATCATCTTCCAGGGCTTCCTCCTCGAGGCGGCTCCCTGGCTCAAGAACAGCACCAAGATCGTGGTCGCCGACATCTACGACCCGATCCACCTCGAGCAGCTCGAGCAGGCGCGGGACCTCGGGCTCGGTGGCCGGGCGATGGCGGTCCGGGAGACCACCCGGACGCTGAACGAGCAGATCGCCCGCGCCGACCTCCTGCTGTGCGCGTCGGACAAGCAGCGCGACTTCTGGCTCGGTCAGCTCGCCGGCCAGGGGCGCATCAACCCGACGGTCTACGACGAGGACGCGACGCTCAACTCGCTGCTCACGGTCGTCCCCTTCGGCATCGCGGACGAGCCGCCCGTGCAGAAGCGGCACGGCATCAAGGGCACGATCGACGGCATCGGCCCCGACGACAAGGTCATCCTGTGGGGCGGGGGCATCTACAACTGGTTCGACCCGCTGACGCTGATCCACGCGGTCGACCGCCTGCGGGTGGCCCACCCCGAGGTGCGCCTGTTCTTCCTGGGCACCAAGCACCCGAACCCGGGGGTGCCGGACATGCGCATCGCGTGGGACGCGCGCGAGCTGTCCTCCGAGCTGGGGCTGACCGACAAGCACGTGTTCTTCAACGACAGCTGGGTGCCGTACGAGKAGCGGGCGGACTACCTGCTCGACGCCGACGTCGGCGTGTCGACGCACTTCCACCACATCGAGACGGCGTTCAGCTTCCGCACGCGGATCCTCGACTACCTGTGGTGCACGCTCCCGATCGTCGCGACCGGTGGGGACACCTTCGGCGAGCTGATCCGGGACAAGGGTCTGGGCCGGACGGTGGAGCCGGAGGACGTCGACGGTCTCGTCGCGGCGCTCGAGGCCATGCTGTACGACGAGGAGGCGATCGCCGCGGCGCGTGCACGCGTGGAGGAGTTCGCCGAGGCCTACCGGTGGACCCGGGTCCTCGCGCCGCTCGTCGAGTTCTGCCGGTCACCGCGCCGGGCTGCGGACCTGGCGTTGCGCGCACCGGGGACGACGACCGACTCGCTCCGTCTGCCCCCGCCGCCGCCGGTCTCGGTCCGCGGTGACCTGCGGCTGTTCCGTGAGTACCTGAACCAGGGCGGGGTGCGCGAGGTCGCACGTCGTGCCGGTGGACGCGTCCGCCGCGTCACCGGCCTGGGCGGCACGCACGCCTGAGTGGACGAACGACGAACGACGACGGGCGGGTCACCGAGAGTGACCCGCCCGTCGTCGTGGTTGCCGGTCCGGTCAGGGCACCGTCCGGCGCGTGAGCGTCGTGCTGCTCCCGCCCGCTGCGTCGATCTCGGGGAAGCCCCTCGCGTGCCTCCCGGCCGACAGGGCGGCGGTAGGCCTGAACCCGTGCGTGCCGAACGCGACGGACCGCCCTGTCACCAGGACCCCACCAAGCGCCCCATGACGTCGACCTTGCCGCACCAGAGCAGCGTCTGGGGACCGTTGACGGTGTTGATGCCGTAGACGCAGACCTGGTGGCTCCCCACCGTCGCCGGCAGCGTGTGCGTGAAGCCGTGCTTGTCACCGCGACCGTAGGCCGCGGCGAGGTCAGGGCGCGACCGGTTGGCTGCGACCGCGACGACGACGCCGTCCAGGGAGATGTGCACCTGGGTGGAGGCCGACGTGTCGGGGTCGATCGCCCAGCCGCTGACGGTGATCGTCGACGACGTCGCACTGACCGAGTCGACCGCGCCGATGGGGGCCGCGTCGGGCACGACGACGGTCCGGCACGTCAGCAGCGTGTTGGTGCCGGCGTCGGCGTCGATCGCGTAGACGCAGACCGCATGGCTTCCGGGGTCCTGCGCAGACGTGAACGTGAACCCGTGCTTGTCTCCGTGCTTGGTGTAGAGGGCCMCGATGTCCGGGCGGGACTGGTTCGCGGTGATGGCGGAGACGGCGCCGTCGATGGAGATGTGCACCGCGATCGAGGCGCTCGTGTCGGGGTCCAGAGCCCAGCCCGCCACGGTGATCCCCGTGTTCGTCAGGCCGATCCCGTCCACGTTGCCGACCGGCGGCAGGTTGGTGGGGKAGCCGAACCAGTCCGTCCAGTAGGCCACGAAGTTGCGGTTCCCGTAGGAGGAGCACGCGTCGCCGGTGCCATAGCCGGCGGCCAGCGCGGCGGCGTTCGGCTGGWACGGCGTGTAGTTGTACAGGCCGGCGGTGGCCTGGTTCCGGATCAGCACCGGGGACGTCCCGCAGTCCATGTCGGTGCGCGGATGGAACTTGATGTTGTTGACGAGGCCCACCTTGTGGGCCCAGCGCGACGGTGTGAGCGCATAGCCCCGGAACTGCCACGCGGCCATATAGACCTGGTTCTGGAACCCGTAGTACTTGGACTCACACACCGACGTGTCAGGGCAGCCGTACCCCATCGCGGAGCGGTAACGGGTCGGGGTCGGCGTCTTCGTCGTGACGAGACCTTGCTCCTTCTGCAGCGTCACCAGGATCACGCGAGGGCTGACTCCGCAAGCCTGGGCGACCCTCGCGATGATCGTGGCCGCGCTCTCCGACGCAGCGCCGGCATACCCACCGCTGCAGCGGTCGTCCGCACTGCGATTCGTGGTGTCCTGGCGGAAGTCCTTCAGGCACGGGGTGCCGTCGGCGGCCGCCACGCAGCCCGAGCCTCGGGAGTTGAGGAACGACTGGATATCGGTCGACGACATCGCCGTGGAGTCCCAGAAGTTCCGGTCCGAGACCAGGTAGCCGGGGTCGAAGCCCGACAGGTCCGCCGCCGTGGCGGGGCTTGCCGCGCCGACCGTGACGGCGGTCAGACCGAGCAGGCCGACCGTCGCGGCGACCACGAGCGAGACGAGACGCCGCCAGGGCGCGGATGACGACGTCACGGGACGACCACCTCTGTGGGAGCGGACGAGCCCACCGAGGTCGGTGAGCCGTAGTCGACGACAGCGGACCACGTGCCGCTGCTGAGCTGAGCACCGTCGACGGTCACGGCACCGCAGCTCGTGCTCGAGGCGTCGGCCACCGCGGGCACGGTCGTGGTGACCTCCCGCCCGGAGCGGGTCAACGTGAGCGTGCACGTCCCGGTCCCCTCGATGACGCCGTCGACGTAGGCGCCGACCTCCACCCGTGCGGCGTCCGTCACCCAGCCCGCGTACGCGATGGTGACGGAGACCTTCGTCAGGTCGTCGGGTGCCGGCGCGGCCGACGTCGGCTCGGGCGAGGCCGGCGGAGCGTCGTCCGTCGGTGCGGTCGTCGGTGCGGTCGTCGGTGCCGAGGTCGGTCCGGTGGTGGTGGCGTCAGCGCTCGGACGCGTCGTCGAGGAGCTCGGCGTCGGCGAGGACGACGCCGGGGAGCCCGGCGTGCACGCCGCGAGCCCGCCCAGCACGAGGAGCGGGACGACGAGCCGTACGGCCCGGCGGTGGGCGCGATGCATGACGAACCTCAGGGGTGGGGGTCGGTGTCCGGCGGCCACGGTAGCGCGTCAGGGGGTGGTCGATGGCGCACTCGCGAGTTCCCGTGTCGCCCGGGGCCGATGCCGTCGCCACGACCGTCTTCTCCCGTCGTCCTGCGACAGGAGCGGAGTGCACCCCGCGCCTGTTCCGCGAGCACCTGAACCAGGGCGGGGTGCGCGAGGCCGCGCGCCGCGCCGGTGACCGGCCCGGTCAGGGCACCGAGAACGACCTGCACGTGAGCGTCGTGTTGACCCCGCCCGTGGTGTCGATCGCGTAGACGCACATCGCGTGGCTGCCGGCCGACAGCGCGGCGGTGTGGCTGAACCCGTGCTTGTCGCCCTTGCCGAACGCCGYGGCGACGTCGGGGCGGGACTGGTCGGCGACCAGGGCCACGCCGGTGCCGTCGATGTAGACGTGCGCCTGCGTCGGGTCGGACGTGTCCGGGTCGAGCGTCCAGCCGGAGACGGTCACGGACCCCGCCGAGACGGTGACGGAGTCCACGGCGCCGATCGGGGCCGCGTTCGCGACCGTGATCGACCTGCACCCGAGCAGGGTGTGCGGGGTGCCCTGGGTGTTGATCGCATGGGCGCAGACGGTGTGCGGCCCGTCCGCCAGGGTGGTCGACCAGGCGAAGCCGTGCTTGTCGCCCTTGCCGAACGCGTTGGCGACGTCGGGGCGCGACTTGTCCGCCCGCACAGCGATGGTGGCGACACCGTCGATGTACACATGGACGTCGGTCGGGTCCGTGGTGTCCGGGTCGATGGTCCAGCCGGCGAGCAAGACCGTCCGCCCCCTCACCGTGACCGAGTCGAGCGAACCGAACGGTGCCGCGGTCACGATCTTGACGTCGACCGCGCCGCACCACAGCAGCGTGTGCGGAGCCTTGGCGGTGTTGATCCCGTAGACGCAGAGCTGGTGGCGCCCCACCGTCGCCGGGAGTGTGAGCGAGAAGCCGTGCTTGTCACCGCGACCGAACGCCGCGACGAGGTCGGGGCGGGACTTGTTGGCCTTGACCGCGACGCCGACGCCGTCCATGTAGATGTGCGCCTGGGTGGAGGCCGACGTGTCGGGGTCGATCGTCCACCCACTGACGGTGATGCTCGACGACGTGGATGTCACCGAGTCCACGGATCCGATGGGCGCCGAGTCCGGGACGACGACGGTCCGGCACATCAGCAGGGTGTTGGGGCCTGGGTCGGAGCTGATCGCATACACGCAGATCGCGTGGCTGCCGGGGTCCTGCGGGGACGTGAACGTGAACCCGTGCTTGTCCCCGTGCCGGGTGTAGATGGCCGCGATGTCCGGCCGGGACTGGTCTGCGGTGATGGCCGTCCCGACGCCGTCGATGTACACGTGCACCGCGATCGAGGGAGTGGTGTCGGGGTCGAGCGCCCAGCCCGCCACGGTGATGCCCGTGTTCGTCAAGCCGATCCCGTCCACGTTGCCGACCGGCGACACGCCGGTGGGGGAGCCGAACCAGTCGGTCCAGTACGACACGAAGTTGCGGTTGCCGTAGGACGAGCAGGAGTCTCCCGTGCCGTAGCCGGCGGCCAGCGCGGCGGCGTTCGGCTGGTACGGCGTGTAGTTGTACAGGCCGGCCGTCGCCTGGTTCCGGATGGTGACCGGAGACGTCCCGCAGGCGGAGTTCGGGTGGAAGCGGATGTTGTTGACCATGCCCGCCCGGTGGGTCCAGCGCGTGGGCGTCAGGGCGTAGCTGCGGAACTGCCACGCGGCCTTGTAGACCTGGTTCTGGAACCAGTAGTACTGGGCGTCGCACGGCGCCGTGTCGGGGCAGCCGTACCCCATCGCCTTGCGGTACATGTCTTGTGTCGGCTTCTTCGTCGTGATCAGCCCCTGCTCCTTCTGGAGCGTCACCAGGATCACGCGAGGGCTGACGCCGCAGGCCTGGGCGACCTTGGCGATGATCGTGGCCGCGCTCTCGGAAGCGGCGCCGGCGTACCCGCCGGCGCAGCGGTCGTCCGCCGTGCGGCTGGTGGTGTCCTGCCGGACGTCCTTGAGGCAGGGTGCGCCGTCGGTGGTGTTCAGCACGCATGCCGAGCCGCGGGCGTTGAGGAACGCCTGGATGTCCGCCACCCCCATGGCCGTGGAGTCCCAGAAGTTCTGCTCCGAGACCAGGTAGCCCGGGTCGAAGCTCGACAGGTCAGCGGCGGTGGCGGGCGCGGGGGCGCCGACCGAGGCGACGGTCAGGCCGAGCAGGGCGACCGCTGCGGCGACCGCGAGCGAGACGAGGCGCCGCCAGGGCGCGGGGGACGAGGTCACGGGACGACCACCTCTGTGGGAGCGGACGAGCCCACCGAGGTCGGTGAGCCGTAGTCGACGACAGCGGACCACGTGCCGCTGCTGAGCTGGGAGCCGTCGACTGCCACGGCGCCGCAGCTGGTGCTCGACGCGTCGGCCGTGCCGGGCACGGTCGCGCTGACCGACCGGCCGGAACGGGTCAACGTGAGCGTGCAGGTCCCCGTGCCCTCGATGACGCCGTCGACGTACGCGCCGACCTCCACGCGTGCGCCGTCCGCCACCCAGCCCGCGTAGGAGATGGTGACGGCGACCTGCGTCAGGTCGTCGGGAGCCGGTGCGCCGGCCGTGGGCTCCTGCGAGGCCGGTGGTGTGCCGTCCGTCGGGGTCGTCGTCGGTACCGAGGTCGGTCCGGCGGTCGTCGCGACGGCGCTCGGGCGCGCGGTCGAGGAGCTCGGCGTCGGCGAGGACGAGGTGGGGGAGCCTGGCGTGCATGCAGCGAGCCCGCCGAGCACGAGGAGCGGGACGGCGAGCCGTACGGCCCGGCGGTCGGCGCGATGCATGACGAACCTCAGGGGTGGGGGTCGGTGTCCGACCGCCACGGTAGCGCGCCGTGCGCGGTCGATCGCGCGCGACGCGGCACGGGTCACCGGCCACTCGCCAGGCGGTCCGGTTCGTCCCGGTCTGCCGAGGGGGAGCGCCTCAGGCGCGGACCGCGTCGA
Organism: Cellulomonas sp. P5_C5; assembly: GCF_054049655.1. Lineage (NCBI taxonomy): Bacteria > Bacillati > Actinomycetota > Actinomycetes > Micrococcales > Cellulomonadaceae > Cellulomonas > Cellulomonas sp. P5_C5. Next base: position 36,315 of record NZ_JBFULY010000034.1, read on the forward strand.
CCTCGTCCACGAGGTGCGCGGCGATCTCGAGAGCCGCGGTCGCGGCGGGGGACGGGGCGTTCAGGACGTGCACCTGTCGCGGTGCGCGCTGGACGAGGAAGTCGTCGACGAGGGTCCCGTCGCGTCGCATGGCCTGTGCGCGGACGCCCGCGGCGGACGGCACGAGGTCCGCAGCAGTGATCTCGGGCACCAGCTCGGCGAGGCTCGCAGCGAACCGCGTCCGCGACAGCGACCGGAGGACCTCCTGCGCGCCGGGTCGCAGGTTGCGGGCACCAAGCCGCCACAGCCCCGGCCAGCTCAGCGCGTCCACGACGTCGCGGACGTTCACGTCCGACCACCGGTACCCCTCACGGGCCAGCGCCAGCACGGCGTTCGGTCCGGCGTGCACGGACCCGCCGACCATCTTGGTCAGGTGCACCCCGAGGAAGGGGAAGCGCGGGTCGGGCACCGGGTAGATGAGCCCCCGGACCAGGTCGGAGCGCTCGGGCACGAGCTCGAAGTACTCGCCCCGGAACGGCACGATCCGGGCGTCGGGCGTGAGGCCGGACGCCGCGGCCAGACGGTCGCTGAACAGCCCGGCGCAGTTCACGAAGGCGTCGCCGGTCACGTCGCCGTCCGAGGTCTCCACCACGACGTGCGCACCCTGCGTCCGGGCGGCGGCGACCACCGTCCCGAGACGGATCTCGCCGCCGTGCTCGACGACCGTGCGCGCGAGCGCGTCACAGACCCCGCGGTAGTCGACGATGCCCGTGCTGGGCACGTGCAGCGCGGCGACCGCGCGGACGTGCGGCTCGTGCTCGCGTGCCGCGGCGGGGGAGAGCAGGGTCGCCTCGATCTCGTTCGCCTTGGCGCGCTCGGCCAGCTTGTGCAGGGCGGGGACCTGGGCGTCGTCCGTGGCGACGACGAGCTTGCCCGTGCGCTCGGTGGCGACGCCGTGCTCGGCGGCGAACGCGGCCATGGACCGGGCGCCCGCGCGGCTCATCCGCGCCTTGAGGCTGCCGGGTGCGTAGTACAGGCCGGAGTGGATCACCCCGGAGTTGCGGCCCGTCTGGTGCGCGGCGAGCCGGTGCTCCTTGTCGAGGACCACGACGTCGTCGCCCCGCTGGGCCAGACGTGCGGCGACGGCGAGGCCGACGATGCCGGTTCCGACGATGACGATGCGGGCCACGGGCGCTCCGGGAGAAGGAAGGGACAGGTCGACGAGCGGGCGTGCGGTMTCGCGCTAGGAGCCGGCGAGCGAGGGGGCGGACTGCCACGCGAGCCAGAACGCGACGAGCGAGACCACGACGAGCGTGATCTGCAGCCATCGCGCACGGACCTGCGAGGCGGCGAGCGCGACCGCGAGCGGCACGAGCGACAGGCCGTAGCGGCCCTGCGTCGGCACGTAGTACCGGGTGACCACCCAGTTCATGACGACGAGGGCGACCGGGGCGAGGACGGCCGACGCGAGCAGGCCGATCGCGAGGTTGCGCTGCACGGCAGCCGTGTCCCGCGAGAAGACGAGCCAGCCGGCCACACCGAACACGACGACGGTGAGCAGGATCGCGAAGCCGCGCGCCGTCCCCGTGCTCCACGGGTAGACGAACGCGCCGACGTTCTCCAGCACCTGCGGCACGGTCAGGTGGTCGACCACTGCCCACGGGTACGGCTCGACGTCGCTGGTCCGCGACATCCGCCGGATCACGACCCAGGCGAGGGTGGCCGCGATCGCCGTCCCGCCGAGGTTCACGGTGTCCCACAGCCGTCGCCGCGGTCGAGGCCCGTCGCCCTGCAGCCACACGTACGCGGCGAGAAACGCCGCGCAGCCCGCCATGACGATGACGAGGTTGGTGAGCTTGACCGTCGCAGCGAGCAGAGCGGCGAGGGTGACGAGCCACCACCCCACCTTGTCCTGCAGCCGCGCCGCCACCACGAGTGCGACGACGGCGCCGACCAGCGCACCGGTCGAGTGCGGCGTCACGTACTGGAACTGGACGTTGACGATCGACAGCCACAGCACCGTCGACGCCGCCGCGGCGGCCGCGGCCACGGGCGCCCCGAGGCGTCGGGCCAGGAAGAAGATGATCGTCATGGTCAGCGAGCACCACACGATCCCGAGCAGCCGTGCCGCCGTGACCATGTTCTTGGTGATGCCGATGTCGAACGGCAGCTGGGACAGCGCAGCGACGGTCCAGTGGTACACCGGAGGGTCGATGTCCGCGGTGTTGAAGAACTCGACGTCCGAGTCGGCCGTGCCCTTGCAGACGGCGACGTTCGGCACCAGCGCCGACGCGTCGACGCCGCGGCACCCCAGCTCCTGCAGCGTCTCCTCGTCGAGGGTGTCGCCCTGGTGCATCAGCAGCTGGCCGTCCTGGATGCGGATCAGCGTGTCGATGTAGGAGAGCTCGTCCTGCGGGCTGATGCCCGGGGTCTCCCGGATGCGCTGACCGAGGAACGGGGCGCTGATCAGCAGCGCGCACCCGAAGACGATCAGGAACTGGACGATCGGCGACCGCAGCAGCCGGCGAGCGAGGGGGAGGGATCGGGTCGCGTCCTCAGGGGGAGCGAGCTCGGTCGTCATGGCGGTCCTTCGGTCCGGGGAGTCGCCACAGGGTACCCGCGGATACGGGCCGAACCTGACTCGCCGGGTAGGGTAGGCGGGCCCTGCAGGTCGGGTCGCGGACCCACGTCCAGCGGCCCGGGCCCGCGTCGCGGCGTTCCGGCGTCGCGGCGCCGCGACCGCCGACCGGCACGTCGCCACCGGCAACCGACACGGGTTGCCCCGTCTCGAGGAGTCACATGACCGAGGTCGTCCCGCTGGGGCAGCCCACCGTCGGCAGCGAGGAGCTCGACGCCATCGCCGAGGTGTTCGCCTCGGGCTGGCTCTCCGGCGCCGGACCGGCGTGCAAGGCGTTCGAGGCCGACTTCGCCGCGGTCTCGGGCACGCAGCACGTGCTCGCCACGTCGAACTGCGGGTCGGCGCTGCACCTCGGTCTCGACGTGCTCGGCGCCGGTCCCGGTGACGAGGTCATCGTCGGCGACTACACGTTCCCCGCCACCGGCCACTCGGTCATGTGGACCGGTGCGACACCTGTGTTCGCCGACGTCCGCCCGGACATCTGGAGCGCCGACCCGGCGGCCGTCGAGGCCGCCATCACGGAGCGGACCGTCGGCATCCTCGCGGTCGACGTCTTCGGCCAGCCCGCCGACTACGACGAGCTGCGTGCGATCGCGGACCGGCACGGGCTGTGGCTCATGGAGGACGCGGCATGCTCCGCCGGCGCCACCTACAAGGGCCGTCCGGCCGGCTCGCTCGCCGACGTCGCGACGTTCAGCTTCCACGGCCGCAAGGGCATCACGGCCGGCGAGGGCGGTGCGCTGACCACGGACCGCGACGACCTGGCCAGCCACGCCCGCAAGCTGCACACCTACGGCATCGAGCCGGCGCTCTCCCGCGAGGGCGCCCAGGAGCTGCCCGTGCCGTCGTTCGACGAGGCGGGGTACAACTACCGCCTGTCCGACGTGGCCGCCGCGATCATGCGGGTGCAGGTCAAGCGCCTGCCCGACCTGCTCGCGTCGCGCCGCCGGGCCGCCGCCGGCTACGCCGAGCTGCTGGGCGACCTCGACCTCGTCACGCTCCCCGCCGCGCTCGACGACCGCGAGCACCCGTGGCAGTCGTACGTCCTGACGCTCGACCCGAGCCTCGACCGCGGTGCGGTGGCGCTCGAGCTGCGCGCACGCGGCGTGCAGTGCAACTTCGGGACGTACGCCTCGCACCTGCAGCCCGTCTATGGTGGTCGCCAGAACCTGCCGGTCTCGGCCGACCTCTTCGCCCGGCACCTCGCGGTGCCGATGCACGCCAACCTGACCGACGCCCAGGTGGAACGCGTGTCCGACGTCGTGCGCGACGTCGTCACCGCACCCGCCTCGCGTCGCTGACGCCCACCCGCACGCACCGACCAAGGAGCCCTCGTTCGTCATGGCAGACAAGAAGACCGTCTTCATCACCGGTGGTGCCGGGTTCATCGGCCTCCACGTCGTCCCGATGCTGCTCGAGAAGGACTACAAGGTCCGCATCTTCGACAACATGTTCCGCGGTGACCGGGACGCGGTCGCCGCCCTCGCGCAGACGGGCGACGTCGAGCTCATCGACCAGGACGTCCGGTACGGCGGCGCGGTCCACCAGGCGATGAAGGGTGCCAGCCACGTCATCCACCTCGCGGCGGTGTCGATCAACAAGAGCCAGTCGGACCCGTACGAGTCGATGGACATCAACATGATCGGCAGCCACAACGTGTTCGCGGCGGCCGCCGACCACGGCGTGGAGCGCCTCGTGTACGCGTCGAGCGCGTCGGTCTACGGCGACCCGGAGAAGCTCCCGATGCACGAGGACGACGAGCTGTCGCCGCTGACGCCGTACTGCATCGCGAAGCGCACGGGCGAGGACCTGCTCGGCTACTACCAGCGGCGCTCGAACCTCTCCTGGATCGCGCTGCGGTTCTTCAACGTCTACGGCCCCGGGCAGAAGACGACGGCGTACTACACGTCCGTCATCAACCACTTCGTCAACCGGCTGCGCAACGGCGAGGCGCCGGTCATCGACGGCAAGGGTGAGCAGTCGATGGACTTCATCCACGTCCACGACATCGCGCGCTCGGTCGTGCTCGCCCTCGAGTCGGAGCAGGCGAACGTGCCCGTCAACGTCGGCACCGGCATCGACACCTCGATCGCCGACCTGGCCCGGATCCTCATCGACGCCGTCGGCGCCGACGTGGAGCCGATCTTCAACCCGCGCGACGTCCTGGTCAGCCGCCGCGCGGCCGACGTGACGCGCGCGAAGGAGATCCTCGGCTTCGAGCCGACGATCGCCGTGGGCGACGGGATGGCCGACCTCATCCGGAACGGCGGCTGATGGAGGTGCGTCGGCCGGGGGTCCTCCCCGAGAACCCGTACCACGAGCTCGCCTGGATCGTCGGTGAGCCGTCGATCGGTGAGGGCACCTGGATCGGTGCCTTCACCGTCATCGACGGCTCCGGCGGACTGACGATCGGTGCGGGCTGCGACATCAGCGCCGGCGCCCAGATCTACACGCACAGCAGCGCACGCAGGTGCGTCTCGGGCCGGCGCTACCCGACGGTCGACCGGGCTCCGGTGACCCTCGGGGACCGCGTGTTCGTCGGTGCGAACGCCGTCATCACCATGGGCGTGACCATCGGCGACGGCTCCGTGATCGGGGCCGGCGCCGTCGTGACGCAGGACGTCCCGGCCGGCGTCGTCGTCGCGGGCGTGCCCGCCCGGGTGGTCTCGACCGTCGAGCTCGACGAGGACGGCACCCCGGCGTTCGTCCGGGTGCCGGACGCCACATGAGGATCGTCGTCGTCAACAACTTCTTCCCGCCGCGGGTGGGTGGGAGCTCGCACCTCGCGGACGCCCTCGCCCGCGGGTACGCCGAGCGTGGCCACGAGGTGCTCGTCGTCACGGCGTCCTACGGCGACGCGCCCGCGCGTGAGGTCCGCGACGGGCTGCGGATCGTCCGGCTGCCGTCGGTCTCCCTGCCGGAGACCCGGCTCGCGGTGAGCTTCGACATCTCGTTCGCGTCGCGGCCCAGCCTGGGCCGGCGGCTGGCCGCCCTGCTCGACGACTTCCGGCCGGACGTCATCCACCAGCACGGCCAGTTCTTCGACCTGACGTGGGCGACCGGCATGTACGCACGGCGGCGCGGGATCCCGGTGCTGCTGAGCGTGCACACCCGCCTGGAGAATCCCAAGGCGCACTACCACGGGGTGTTCCGCGTCCTCGACGCGACGATGGTCAAGCCGGCGCTGCGGATCTCGCAGCCGCGTGTCGTCGTCATGGACGTCCTGATGGACGAGTACATCAAGGGTCGGTACAAGGGCGCGTACCGGGGGCTGGACTACATCCCCGTCGGCGTCGACCCGGCCTGGACCGCGGGGGGCGACGGGTCGGCGGCGCGCGCCGCGCTGGGACTGGACGCGCAGGTGCCCCTGATCCTCTCGCTCGGTCACGTGATCCCGCTGCGGGACCGCGTGGCGCTGGTTGAGGCGATGCCGGACGTGCTCGCGGAGTTCCCGGACGCGAAGCTCGTGGTGGTCGGCAAGGTGTACTACGACGCGTTCGAGCAGCGTGCCGACGAGCTCGGCATCCGGTCGTCGGTGATCTCGGTCGGCGCCATCCCCAAGGCGCAGGTCCCGGACTTCCTCGCGGCGGCGGACGTGGAGTCCCACGAGCAGGGCATCGGGCTCGGCACGGCGACGCTCGAGGCGATGGCCGCGGGCGTCCCGGTGGTCGCGCCGGCACGGGAGGACAACTTCCCGACGATCCCGCTGCGGAACCGCGAGGATCTCTGGTTCGTCGCGCCCGGTGACGTGCCCGGACTCGGCACGGCGCTGCGCGAGGTGCTCCGCGACCGTGAGCGCGGGCGCGCGGTGGGCGCGAACGCGCAGGCCGTCGTGCACGAGTCGTTCTCCCTCGAGCACGTCCTCGACCAGCACCTCGACGTGCTGGGCAAGATGGTGGCCAACCGGGGCTGAGGCCCGACGACGAGAGGCGCGTGCCAGGACCCTGCGGTCCGGCACGCGGGCGCGCTCGGCGTCCGCGTCGACCGTGCCCGCGAGGATGCCGAGGAACCGGTCGAGCTGGGCGGCGAGCGGCTCCTGCGACGTCACGAGCTCGGGGATCTCGATGATCGTCTGCTGGCGGTACCCGCGGCCGTCGTCGGCCGACTCGCCCGACACGTGCCGGTAGACCGTCACGTCCCGGCGCAGCAGGTCCACCTCGATGAGGCGGTCCAGCTCGTGGATGGTCAGGGACCGCACCTTGCGCTGCCCGAGCCGGCTCGCGGAGACGCTGGCCACCGCGCCCGAGTCGAACCGCAGGAGCGCCTCGACGACGTCCTCGGCGCCCGCGACGGACGTCGGGTGGTAGTGGCCGACGGCGGCCTCGATGTGCGAGACGTTGCCGCCGATCACCTGGAGCGCGAGGTCGACGTCGTGCACGAGCAGGTCCCACGCCACGCCGGTGCGGATCCGCGGCGCGTACGGCGAGTGCCGGACGCCGGTCACGTGGATCGGCGAGTCGATCATGGTCCGGGCGGTCAGGACGGCGGGGTTGTACCGCTCGAGCAGGCCGCACATGATCGGGACGCCGCGCGCGGCGGACAGCTCGAGGACCTCGATGGTCTGCGTCAGCTTGTCCGTGACGGGCTTCTCGACGAGGAGCGGGACGTCGGCCTCGAGCACCTCGCGCGCGAGGCCGAAGTGCGCCTCGGTCGCGGCGGCGACGATCACCGCGTCGACGTCGGAGAGCGAGCCGATCTCGGGCCGCCAGGTGGCACCGAAGCGGTCGGCGAGCKCCTGGCCGACCTCGGGACGGGGGTCGACGACGGTGACGAGCTCGGCACCGGGGTGCTGGGCCGTGACGCGCGCGTGCAGCGACCCCATCGCGCCCGCGCCGACGAGCAGGATCCGGGGAGCGGCCACGGTCATGCCCCGAGGATCTTGCGGACGGACTCGACGACGTGCTGGACGTCGTCGCCCGAGAGCTTGGGGTGGACGGGCAGGGAGACGACCTCGGTCACCACCTGCGCGGCGACGGGGACGTCACTGATCCGCACCCGCGGGTGGGTGCGGTACGTCTCGTAGTCGAAGACGAGCTTCGGGTAGTAGATGCCGCTGCCGACGCCGGCCTCCGTCAGCCGCGTGACCAGCTCGTCGCGGCTCACAGCCGCGTCCGCGGTGACCCGGACCGTGAACTGGTGCCAGACGTGCTCGCGGCCGGCCAGCTGGCGGGGGACGACGAGGCCGGGCACGTCCTGCAGGCCCTCGATGAGCGCCGCGGCGTTCGCCCGGCGGTCGGCGACCTTGGCCGCGTACCGGTCGAGCTGGGGGAGCACCACGGCGGCCTGCAGGTCGGTCAGCCGGTAGTTGTGGCCGGCGACCTCGTACTGGTAGCGCGCACGCATGCCCTGGTTGCGCAGCACCCGCAGCCGGTCGGCGATCCCGTCGTCGTCCGTCGTGATGATGCCGCCCTCGCCGGTGGTGAGGTTCTTCGTGCCGTAGAACGAGAAGCAGCCGATGCCGAAGCTGCCCGCCGCGCGGCCCTCGAACGTGGCCCCGTGCGACTGCGCCGAGTCCTCGACCAGCACGAGGCCGCGGCGCTGCGCCAGGTCGGTGAAGGCGGACGCCTCGACGGTCTGCCCGTACAGGTGGACCGGCATGACGACGCGCGTCCGGTCGGTCAGGGCCGCCTCCGTGGCCGCGGGGTCGAGGTTGAAGTCCTCGTCGCGGATGTCGGCGAACGTCGCCGTCGCGCCGGCCTCGAGGATCGCGTTCAGCGTGGCCACGAACGTGAACGGGCTCGTGACGACCTCGTCACCGGGCTCCAGGTCCTGGACCTGCAGCGCCGCCACGAGGGCGGTGGTCCCGTTGTTGACGGCGACGGCGTGCTTGACGCCCGTGAGCTCGGCGAAGCGGCGCTCGAACTCGGCGACCACCGGACCCTGCGCGATCATTCCCGAGCGCAGGACCTTGAGGACTTCGGCCTCGACCTCGGGACCGAGCTCGACGGAGGAGATGGGGATCACGACAACGACCTCGACTTCGGGGTGCGGCTGGTGGGATGCGGCCACGACGGTACCAGCGGCGCCACGTTTCGCCGCATGCCCCCAGGTCAGCCCCTCGACACGCCGTCGAGGCGCGAGGGCGTCACGAGCCCGGGTAACATCGGTGTGCTATGTCTGCGCTCGGAGGAACATGAACTCGATCCATCCCACGGCCGTCATCGGAGACGGTGTGGTCCTCGGTGACGGCAATGTGATCGGGCCGCACGTCGTCCTGTACGGCCCGCTGGAGATCGGCGACGGCAACTGGATCGGCCCCGGCGTCACGATCGGTACGCCCCCTGAGGTGCGCGGCGTGGAGCACGTGGCGCAGTGGGAGTCCGCGCCCACCGGGCCGGGGATCGTCATCGGGCACCGCAACGTGATCCGCGAGCAGACGCTGATCCACCAGGGGTGGCAGCAGCAGACGGTCATCGGTGACGACTGCTTCCTGATGAACAAGGTGTACGTCGCGCACGACTCCGTCGTGGAGAGCGGCTCCACGCTGGCGTCGACCGTGACCATGGGCGGGCACGTGCGGATCGGTGCGGGCGCGAACATCGGGCTCGGCAGCGTCGTGCACCAGCGCCGCTTCGTCGGCGCGGGCGCCATGGTCGGGATGGGATCGGTCGTCACGCGCGACGTCCCGCCGTTCGCGCTCGCGTTCGGCAACCCCGCCCGGGTGCGCGGCGCCAACCGCGTCGGGATGACCCGCCGCGGTCTCGACGAGGCTGCCGTCGACGCCATCAGCACGTTCTACGAGCAGGGCCTGGTGCCCACCGCCGACGACGTGCCGGACGAGCTGCGCGACGAGTTCCTCACCTGGGAGAAGGTGTCCGCTCCGTGAGCGTCGAGCAGGTCGTGCCCGAGACGCCGCCCCGCACCACGAAGCAGCGTCTGCTGGTGGTCGGCCGGTGGGTGCTCATCCTCGTCGTCGTCGCGGCCGCCGTCTGGCAGGTGGTCTACCAGTGGGACGAGGTCTCGGTCGCGCTGCGCCAGGTCAACGCCCTGTCCATCGCGGCGTCGTTCGTGGCGGTCGTCGTCGGCATCATCGCCGGCGCGCTGAGCTGGCAGGCGCTGCTCGACGACATGGGACCGAAGGTGGGCGTCGCCCGCGGCGGTCAGGTCGTGCTCGTCGGGCAGCTGGGCAAGTACGTGCCCGGCTCGGTGTGGGCGTACGTGCTCCAGATGGAGCTCGGTCGCCGCTACGGCATCGCTCGCGCACGGGTGTTCGCCGCGAGCCTGTTCGCCGCCGGGATCGGCGTGGTCGCCTCGCTGGTGCTCGGCCTGGCGGCGATCCCCGTGGTGATGGACGGGCACCAGGACCTCCTGTGGCTGTTCGCGCTCCTCCCGCTCGGCCTCGTCTGCCTGCTCCCGCGCGTCATGACCTACCTCGCCGGGCTGGTGTTCCGCATCCTGCGCCGCCCGCCGCTCGAGCACCGCCTCGGCGGGCGGGTCGTCGCGCGGTCGTTCGGGTGGGCCGTGTTCTCCTACACGTGCTTCGGCGTCCACCTCTGGATCCTGGCGAACTCGCTGGTCGACCCCGGCGTCACGACGCTCCTGCTGTGCGTCGGCACGATCGCCATCGGGCTCACGGCGGGTCTGTTCGCCGTGTTCCTGCCGTCGGGGGTCGGAGTCCGCGAGGCCGTCATCATCGCCGCGCTCAGCACCGTGATGACCACCGGTGCAGCGACCGGGCTCGCCGTCGCGTCGCGCCTGATCTTCACCGTCGCGGACCTGCTGGTCGCCGGCGCCGCGGCGCTCGTCGCCGTCCTGGTGCAGCGCCGGTCCCTCGAGCACACCGCGGCCGACGAGCAGGACCACCCTGAGCTGGTGCACGAGGCCGAGCTGGCCGAGCACGCGCAGTCGGTCCCGCGCTGAAGGCCGCCGTCAGCGGGTCCCGCTGACCTCGCGGTAGACACCGACGGTCGAATCGGCCGAGCGCTCCCACGAGAAGTCCTGGGCCCGCACCGTCGACCGTGCGACCAGCTCGTCGTGCGCGGCGCCCGTGGCCTGCACCAGCGCCTCGGCGAGCGCGTCCACGTCGAGCGCGTCGACCAGCAGGGCCGCGTCACCGGCGACCTCCGCGCACGCCGTCCCCGCCGACGTCACCACCGGGACGCCGTGCTGCATGGCCTCGAGGACGGGCAGGCCGAACCCCTCCCGGATCGAGGGGAAGCAGAAGGCCCGTGCCCCGGCGTACGCCGCGTCGAGGTCCGCCCGGTCCAGCGAGCCGAGCACGTGCACCTTGCCGTGGTCGAGCTCCTCGCCGATCGCCGGGAGCCGGCCCCAGCCCTGCGGACCGACCAGGACGAGGTCCACGTCCGCCAGGGCGGCCCGCTGGTAGGCCGCCAGGAGCGTGGGCAGGTTCTTGCGCGGCTCGACCGTCCCGCACCACAGCACGTAGTCGCGCTCGACGCCGTGCCGCCGGCGCCAGTCCGCGAGGGCCGCGTCGGACGGGCGCGTGATCCGGGCGCCGTGCGGCACCACGGTGATGCGCGCCGCGTCGAGCCCCTCGGCGACGCACTCGTCGGCCGTGACCTGCGACGGCACCAGCACGGCAGCGGCGTCGTCGCGCACGCGGTCCAGGGCTCGTCGGAAGAACGCGTTGCCGCGGGCCGTGAAGTGGCTGCGGTCGTGCAGGAACGCGAGGTCGTGGACGGTCACCACGAGGGGTCGCCGCGTCGGCGGGATCGCCCACGTCGTCGCGTGCACGACGTCCGTGCCGGGCACCACGTGCTCGGCGCGCGGCAGGTGCAGCAGCTGCCACGCGTCGTAGAGCGCACGCCGGGGCAGCGGGACGCGGCGGACCGGGATGGTCACCGGCCAGGCCGACGGCGGCGGCTCGCGGTGCCACCCGGCGATGCCGACCGCGTCGACGCCGGACCGCTCGGACAGCGCGCGGCTCAGCTCCACGACGTAGGTGCCCGAACCACCGGGCGTGCGCTGCCAGACCTGCTCGACGGTGAGCGCGACGCGCAGGTCGTGGGGGCCTGTCACGCGGGTCAGCCGCGCAACGTGCCGACGTAGCGCTCGACGTCCTCGAGCGTCGGGAGCAGCCCTCCGGTGCGCGCCTCCTCCAGGGTGGGCGCGACGAGGTCCTTCTCGGACAGCTGCGGCGAGATGCTGCGGCCCTGCCGGTCGACCGTCGGCCAGTCGATGCCGATCGCGGGGTCCAGCGGGTGGATCCCGTGCTCGCGGCCCGGGGAGTAGCCGGTCGAGCACAGGTAGACGACGGTCGAGTCGTCCTCCAGCGACAGGAACGCGTGGCCCAGGCCCTCGGAGAGGTAGATGGCGCGCCGGTCGGTGTCGTCGAGCAGGACCGCGTCCCACCGGCCGAACGTCGGCGACCCGACCCGGATGTCGACGGCGACGTCCAGGACCGCGCCCTTCACGCACGTCACGTACTTGGCCTGGCCCGGGGGCACGTCGGCGAAGTGGATGCCGCGCAGGACGCCGGCCGCGGAGACCGAGCAGTTTGCCTGCCGCAGGTCGAGCGGGTGACCGACGGCCTCCTGGAAGGCCTCGTCCTTGAACCACTCGAGGAAGACGCCCCGAGGGTCACCGAACTGCTTCGTCGTGATCTCCCAGGCGCCGGGAACGGCGAGCTCGCGGAACTGCACGGGTTGTCTCCTCATGGTCGAAGTGTGCCGAGCCACTCTAGGCGGCTAATCTTGGCCGCCGTAGTCGTGAGCGAGGTTGGGGAGACAGTTGTGCGCTGGTTGGTGACGGGAGCTGCCGGGATGCTCGGCAGCGACATCGTGGCGACGCTGCGCTCGGCAGGCGTCGAGGTCACCGCCGCCGACCGTGCCACGCTCGACGTGCTCGACGTCGACGCCGTGGCCGCGGCGGTCCGCGGGCACGACGTCGTGGTCAACTGCGCCGCGTGGACCGGGGTCGACGACGCGGAGACGCGGGAGGCCGACGCGTTCCGCCTCAACGCCGTCGCGCCCTCGCTGCTGGCCGCCGCGGCACGCCGCAACGGCGCCCGGCTGGTCCAGGTCTCGACCGACTACGTGTTCGACGGGCACGCGTCGACCCCGTACGCCGAGGACGGCGCCGTGGCCCCTCGGTCCGCGTACGGACGCACGAAGGCCGCGGGGGAGTGGGCCGCGCTCGCGGGCTGCCCCGACGGGATCGTGGTCCGCACGGCATGGCTCTACGGGCACAACGGGAACTGCTTCCCCCGGACGATCGCGCGCCTCGCCGCGGAGCGTGGCGGGCTCGACGTGGTCGACGACCAGGTCGGGCAGCCGACGTGGACGAAGGACGTGGCGCGGGTCGTGCTCGACCTCGTCGCGGCGGAGGCCCCCGCCGGGATCTACCACGCGACCTCGCAGGGCACCGCGACGTGGTTCGGCTTCGCGCGCGCGGTGGTCGCCGCCGCCGGGCTCGACCCGGAGATCGTCCGGCCCGTGACGAGCGAGCAGTTCACGCGTCCCGCGCCGCGCCCGGCGTACTCGGTCCTCGGCCACGACCGCTTCGCCGACGTGGGCGTCGCCCCTGTTCCCGACTGGGCGCAGCGGTGGGAGGCGGCGGCCGCGGAGGTGCTGGCGCCCGCGCCGTGACCGCTGCCGCGACGGTGATACCTTTCGCGGCAGGTTTCGCCGTCCGCAGCAGGACCGCGACGGTCACGGTAGGTGGAGAGTCTGCATGCGAATGGTGAGTCGCCCGACCATGGCGCAGCCGGTATGACGCGCCCGGTCGTCCTCGTCACCGGGGCCGGTGGGTACATCGGTCGGCACGTCGTGGAGGCGCTGGTCGCACGCGACGCCGACGTCGTCACCGTCGAGCGGGACCCGCAGGGCGCACCGCCCCCGCCGGGAGTCCGGCGCATCGAGGCCGACATCTTCGCGCACCCCGGGGACCGGTTCGAGCGGCTGGGCTCGCCGGACGTGTGCCTGCACCTGGCCTGGGAGGCCGGCTTCGTGCACAACGCGCCGGTCCACGTCGAGCGGCTGCCTCAGCACCTGGACCTCCTGCGGGAGCTCGCGCGCAGCGGGGTGGGTCGCCTCGCGGTCATCGGGTCGATGCACGAGGTCGGGTACCACGAGGGTCCCGTCGTCGCGACCACGCCGACGCGTCCGCTCTCCCTGTACGGCGTGGCCAAGAACGCGCTCCGGCAGGCCCTCGAGATCGAGCTCGCCGGTGGTGACACCGTGCTGCAGTGGCTCCGGTGCTTCTACGTGACGGGGGACGACGAGGGCAACGCGTCGGTGTTCTCCAAGATCGCGGCGGCCGCCGCCCGGGGGGAGCGGACCTTCCCGTTCACCAGTGGCCGCAACCTCTACGACTTCCTCGACGTCGGCGAGCTCGCGCAGCAGATCGCCGCGGTGACCCTGCAGGACGAGGTCAGCGGGATCATCAACTGCTGCTCCGGGGTCCCGATGTCACTGGGGGAGCGCGCCGAGCAGTTCATCCGCGAGCGAGGGCTCGACATCGAGCTGGACTACGGGCGGTTCCCGGACCGGCCGTACGACTCGCCGGGAATCTGGGGGGACGCCACCCTCGTGCGCGCCGTCCTCGAGCGCGAGGCCACCGGCCGCGACGCGGCAGCACCGCGGTGAGGGCCCGGCACGTCCTCGACCGGGTGCTGAGCCCGCTGCGCACCCTCAACGGCCTGCGGCTGCGCTGGCAGGTGCTGCTCGGGGTCGCGGCGTACCTCCTGGCCCTGGCGGTGCTGGTCGTCACCACGATCAACGGCTCCTCGTCCGGCGCGTTCTACCGCGACTTCTACGACGGACGGGACCCGCGGCTCCTGCTCGGCGGACCGCGTGGCCTGCGCAGCGACGAGTGGATGGTGACCACGCCGCTGCTCATCGGGCAGATCGAGCAGGGACTGCCCCGGTTCAGCCGCGTGATCCCGGGCGGCCTGGACGTCTCCGTCCTGTTCGACGTCCCGTACCGCGACGTCTGGGCGGTGTTCCGCCCGCAGAACCTCGGCTTCGGTGTCCTCCCGCTGGACAACGCCTTCGCGCTGCGCTGGTGGCTCCCGCTGGTCGCGCTCGGCATCGCCGTGCACACGCTCGTCGTGGTCGTGTGGCGCAAGCCGCTGGCGGCCCTGGCGGTCTCGGTCGCGTTCGCGTTCTCGCCGTTCACGCAGTGGTGGTTCGGCGCCGGGACGTACTGGCCTCTGACGTTCGCGGTCATGGTCTGCCTGAGCGTGGTCGTCGCCGTCCGCCCCACACGCGCGTGGGTGCGCTGGGTCACGGCCGGCCTGACGGCCTACGTCGCCGTCGTCGCCGCCATGACGATGTACCCGCCGTTCCTCGTGCCCTGCGCGCTCGTCGCGGCGGCCTTCGTCCTGGGGACGCTGGTCGACGCACGCCACCTCGCCTGGCGCACCCGGCTGGTCCGGCTGGTCCCGCTGCTGGTGAGCGGGGCGGTCGCCGCCGTGGTGCTCGTGCTGTTCCTCACGACGCACGCGGCGACCCTCGACGACATCACGTCGACCGAGTACCCGGGCGACCGGCGATGGCCCACAGGCGACCCCACCCAGTTCCCCTGGGCGCCCATGTTCGCCGGAGTCTTCGGCATCGGGCTGCGGGCGTCGACCCCGGAGGGCTTCGCCATCAACGCGAGCGAGGGCTCGAGCTTCCTGCTGACCGGCCTCTACCTGCTGCCGGTCGCGCTCGTGCTGCTGCGGCCGCGTCGCCGTCCAGGCCGGGTCGACGGCACCCTGGCGGCCCTCCTCGGCATCCTGGTCGTCCTCGTGGCCTTCGTGTACGTCCCCGGCTGGGACGCCCTCGCCTCGCTCCTCCTGCTCGACCTGACCAGCCTCCCGCGACTCATCGTGGGGTTCGGGCTCGTCGCGCTGCTCGTCCTGGTGGTCGTCGTGGACCGGGTCTCCCAGGAGGGTCCCGCCGCGCGCTGGGTGGCCGGGGTGTCCGTCCTCCTGGTGCTCGTGGCGCACGCACTGGTCGCCCTGTACTTGCGCGCGAACGCCCCGCAGGTCCTCTCCGAGTTCTGGTGGTGGCCCGTGCTGGTCGTCGCGTTCGCCGCGGCCGTGTGGATGTACGCGCGCGGCAGGGCGACGCTGCCGTCCGTCATCGTCGCGGTCGTGGCGCTGGCGATGGTGGCGGGGGTCGTGCCGCTGTACCGCGGCGTGCTGGACCTGCGCCAGACCGAGCTCGGCAAGCTCGTCGAGAGCGTGCAGGACGAGGACCCCGGGAACTGGGTCGGCCTCGACGACGGTGCGGTCGTCGCCGTGCTCCGCGAGTCCGGGGTGCCGTCGTTCAGCGGCGTGCAGGGCTGGCCCTCGGACGAGATGTGGGACCTGATCGACCCGACCGGCGCGAACGAGTCCGCGTGGAACCGCTACGCCTACGTCGGCTGGACCGCGGACCCCGCGGCGCCGCCGATCGCCCTGCCGGCGGCTGACGCGCTGACGCTGCGGTTCGACTCCTGCGCCCAGTTCGCGCAGCAGCACGTCGACTACGTCGCCACCGCCGAGCCTCTCGAGCAGGACTGCGTGCAGGAGATCGCGAGCACGACGACGCCCGACGCGACCTACCGCGTCTACGAGGTGGTGTCGTCCGCGCCCTGAGTGTCGCCGGACGTCGCCGCCTCGACACCCTCGACCCGGAGGCCGAGCAGGGCGATCTCCTCGGCGAGGGTGCGGGTCGTCTCCTCCGCCCGGGACAGCTCAGCACTCAGCTGGATGCACACCGCGAGGACCGCGACGAAGCCGAGCAGGAAGACGAGGTTGATCGGGGTCTGGACCCCGACGAGCCGGGCGAGCCAGCCCGCCAGGTCAGGGAACACGCCGAGGATGACGACGGCGAGCGCGAGCACGATCCACAGGCCCGCGTACTTCTCCTTGAGCCGCCGGCTGCGCAGCAGCCAGAGCAGCAGGAGGACGACGACGGCGCTGATCGCGAGCGCGAAGGGGTACGCGGTCATGCGTCGGGACYTCCGGGGACCGGTTCACGAGGACGGCTGAGGGCGACGACGAGCGCCAGCAGCGCGCGGCTGAGGAACACGGCTGCCTTGATGGGACTGTGCGACGGTCTGCCGCCGGCCCGGGGACGCATCTCCACGCCGACCTGCCGGATGGTCAGCCCGGCGCGGGACGCGATGACGATGGACTCGATCGTGTCGCCCAGGTACTCGGCCGGGTAGTTCGAGGTGAACAGGCGGATCGCCGGGCGGGCGCAGAGCTTGAGGCCCGAGGTGGTGTCCGTGAGCCGGGTGCCCGTGACCCGCGACAGCACGACGGACAGCAGTCGCATCGTCCACCGCCGCGGCCCGCGGACGTCGTAGGCGCCGACGCCGGCGAACCGCGCGCCGATCACGATGTCGGCTCCCTCCGCGTCCATGACCCGTGCCAGCTCGGCGACGCCCCGGGGGTCGTGCTGGCCGTCCGCGTCGAGCTGGACGGTCCTGTCGTACCCCGCGCGGAAGGCGTACGTGTAGCCGGCGCGCATCGCTCCGCCGACGCCCAGGTTCACCGGGAGGTCGAGGACGGCGGCGCCCGCGCGTCGGGCCACCGTGCTCGTGCCGTCGGTGGACCCGTCGTTGACGACGAGGACGTCGGCGTCGGGGAGGGTGTCGCGGATCTCCGAGACGACGGCAGCGATGGTGGCCTGCTCGTTCCACGCGGGGATGATGGCGAGCAACCGTCGGGACGGCTGGTGCTGCATGGCGCGCACTCTACCGGCGCGCGACGCGGGCACGGCGCAGGGCCACGAGGTGCACGACGATGCCGACGAGCGGCCCGACGAGGAGTCCGGCGACGGTCCGCGCCTCGATCGTCCACGGGGCGACCAGCAGGGCCACCGTGACGACGGTCGCGACGATCCAGCCGGCGGAGAAGGCGCGGTGCAGGTCCAGCGCCACGGTGGTCGCGCCGGTCAGCGTCAGCAGGGCCAGGCCGATGGCGGCCGCGGTCAGCCCCGCGAGCACCGCGCCGGACACCTCGTACTCCGGACCGAACAGCAGGGTCATGAGCGCGGGCCCGACGAGGTAGGCGAGCGCCGAACCCACGAGCCCGGCACCGACGAGCGCGAGCACGACGGGCCGGAGCGCGCGCAGGCCCTGGTCCCGGTTCTCCAGCACGTGCGTGATGACGACGCCCTGGAACGCGCTGAGCGGGATGAGGAGCGGCGCGCGCGTCAGGGACACCGCGAGGATGAGGGGAGCGGCGGTCGCGAACTCCGCCGGTGTCGACGTGAGCCGCAGCAGCACCGGGAACCCGACGAGCAGGACGGCACTCGCCGCCGACGCGGCCATGGCGTGGGAGAGGCCGCGGACGAAGGCGGGCCACGGCACGTCGACCCGGGCACGGACCGTGCGGCGGTAGGGCGGCGCCAGGAGGAGCAGGACCCACGTGCACGCGCCGGCCGCGGCCGCCGCCTCGAACCCCGCGACGGCGGCACCCGCCGCGGCGGCGACCGCCGTCGCGGCGACCCGGACGAGCGCCTCGAGGCCGACGAGGTCCGCGAACCGGGTCCACGCCCCCATGCCGGACAGGGCGCCCGCCTGGGCGCTGTGCCCGGCGAACAGCAGGACGGCGGCGACCACGACCACGAGGTCGCCGACGTGGTCGTCGCCCAGGACGCGACCCGCCCACAGCGGTGACGTCGCCGCGACGACGACGGCCAGCACGGCGCCGACCGCGAGCCCGACCGGCAGTGCGCGGGCGCCCCGGATGCCCTCCTGCGCGGCGCGACGCACGCCGCGGGTCGTCTCGGTCTGCACGCCGGCGAGGACGCCGAACATCCCGAACATGAGCGCCCAGAAGGCGAGGAAGTCGGCGTTGGCGGCGGGCGTCAGCGTCCGGGACGCCAGCACCAGCACGACGTAGCCACCGGCGGCGGCGACGACCGACGCGGCGGCGACCCGCGTGGCGCCGCGACGACCGATCGCGACCGGTGGTCGGGACCCGGCCGCCGAGCGGTCATCGGTGGACGGGCTCACGACCGTGCCGCGGCGAGATACGCCTCCTCGTGGAGCTGTGCGGAGCGGTCCCACGTGAACTCGCGGACGCGCTCGATCCCCGCTGCCCGCAGGCGCTCGTGGTCCGCCGCGGCCCGGGTGATCCCGTCGGCGATCGCGTCGACGTCCGTGGGGTCGAACAGCACGGCCGCGTCCCCGCACACCTCGGGCAGGGCGCCCGCGTTCGACGACGCGACCGGCAGCCCGGACGCCATCGCCTCCAGCGGGGGGAGCCCGAACCCCTCGTACAGGCTCGGGAAGGCCAGGACGCGGGCGCGGCGCATGAGCTCGCGCAGCTCCGCGAGGGGCACCAGTCCGCGGACGTCGACCCACTCCGGCAGCGGGCCGAGCCGGTCGAGCGCGCCGCCGGTCAGCACGAGGCGCAGGTCGGGGTCGTCCTCGCGCAGCCGCGCAACCGCCTCGACGAGGCGGGCGTGGTTCTTGTGCGGCCAGCTGCGGGCGGGGAAGAGCACGAAGTTCTCCCGACCCTCCGCACCGGCGACGGTGAAGCCGTCGGTGTCGACACCGAGCGGCGCGACCACCACACGGCTGTCGTCGAGGCCGAGGTGCTCGACGATCCGCTCGCGGGAGAACTCGCTGATGGTGATGACCACGTCCGCGCGCCGGGAGACGTTCTCGTAGAACACCCGCCGGTAGGCGTGGTCGACGCGGGTGAACAGGTGCGGCAGGTCCAGGTGCTGCACGTCGTGCAGCGTGACGGCGACGCCCGGCCCGCGGGGCGCGGGCAGGTTGACCGTGAACGGCAGGTGCACCACGTCCGCGCCCTGCAGCAGGCGCCGGATCCGGCCGCGCTGCAGGACGCCCGCCTGCAGCAGCGTGTCGATCCTGCCGACGGTCCCGGTGCGTCGTCCGACGCCCGGCAGGACCGTCTCCGGCACGTCGCCGTTGGTGCCCTGGGCCGACGCGGGGACGAAGGCGTGCACCGCGACGTTGTCCCGGCGTGCGAGCGCCGCGAGGAGCTCGCGCGTGTACGTCTCGGTGCCGCCCATGCCGCCCGGCACGAGGGTCGGCATCGACACCGCGACACGCAACCGGGTCTGACCCTGCGACATGGGGCTCCTTCTCGTGGGGTGGACCGGCACGCCGGCCGGGCACTGCACCATCTTGGTGCACGTCGCCGAGGGTCGGTGCCGTCCGTGGTGTGACCCGTGCAACGACTAGGCTCGCCGCTGTGCCGCTCGACATCTTCGTCCCGTTCTGGGGCGACCCGGACCTCCTCGAGACCACCGTCCGCAGCGTCCTCGCTCAAGACAGCGACGACTGGGTCCTCACGGTCGTCGACGACGCCTACCCCGACCCGCGTCCGCGCGCGTTCGTCGAGGGGATCGACGACGAGCGCGTCCGCTACGTGCGGCACGAGTCGAACGTCGGGATCACCGAGAACTACCGGTCGTGCGTCGCGATGGCCACGCACGAGCACGTCGCCCTGCTGGGCTGCGACGACGTCCTGCTGCCCAGCTACGTGCGGACCGTCCTCGCAGCGCACGCGCGTGTCCCCGAGGCCGCGATCATCCAGCCCGGGGTCCAGGTCATCGACGCCGACGGCACGGTCGTGCGCCCGCTCGGCGACCTGGTCAAGGACCGGCTGCGCGGTCGGGCGACCCGGCACGGGCGCCTGCTGCGCGGCGAGGCGCTCGCCGCGAGCCTCCTGCAGGCCGACTGGCTCTACTGGCCGTCCCTCTCGTTCCGCCGCGACGCCCTGACCAGCGTGCCGTTCCGGGACGGGATGCCGATCATCCAGGACCTGGCGATCGTCGTGGACCTCGTGCTCGCGGGCGGGTCGCTGCTGGTGGAGCCCCGTACCTGCTTCCAGTACCGACGGCACGCGTCGAGCGCGTCGTCGGCGAAGGCGTTCGACGGCTCACGGTTCACGGGGGAGCGGGACTACTTCTCGCTCGCGGCGTCCCTCGCGGACGCGCAGGGCTGGCACCGGGCGGCTCGAGCGGCCCGCTGGCACCTCACGTCGCGCCTGCACGCACTCACGCTGGCACCCGCGGCGGTGCGGGCGCGCGGGCTGTCGGGCGTCGGGGTGCTCCTGCGCCACGCGCTCGTCCCGCTGCGGAAGGCCTGACTAGAAGAAGCGCACGAACTGCACGGCGAACAGGGCGACGAACACCGACGCGCAGATCGCCAGGACGCGGGGCGTGCCCGCGTCGACCCTCGCCCGCAGGCTCCGGTACATGCGCATGTCGAGCCAGCCCAGCGGAATCGAGAGCAGCAGGGCGACCACGACCGCGAGGAGGAACGAGCGGCGTGGGCTGAGCAGGGGAAACACCGCGTACACGGTCCTGATCACCGGGACGTGCAGCAGGTAGAGGGCATAGCTGTAGTTGCCCAGGTGGTTGCCGAGCCGGCCCAGGACCGTGTCCCCGAAGATCGTGCGCCACCCCGTGAACCGCACCAGGCTCAGTACGAGGAGCGCAGCACCGAACCCCAGTCCMCACCGGCTCCAGGTGACGTTGATGCTCGATCCCAGCTGCCACGTGGCGGTACCGACGATCAGCGCCAGGACCGGGTGCGGCGACCACCGGGTGACGACGATCGGCAGCAGCATGCCGAACGCGAACGCGGTGTTGATCGCGACGAACGGCAACTGGTGGGCGGGGAACACGTTGACCGCGGGGTTGTCGGGCCGCAGGACGTTGTGGATCAGGATCAGCCCGAGCCAGCCGATGAGCGCGGACGCGGCGGACTTCTGCAGCTTCAGGGCGATCAGGACGGCGACGAAGATGTAGAACACGATCTCGAAGACGAGCGTCCACTCGACACCCAGCGCGTAGGCCGAGCCTCCGTACGGCAGGAGCAGGAGGGCGTTGATGTCGAGGGGTGGCTTGATCGGCGACCACCGTCCGGCGAGGACGACCAGCGCGACGATGACGAAGTAGATCGGATAGAGCCGCACGACGCGGTGCAGGAGGAACCTGCTGGCGTCGTAGCGCATCATCATGACGCTCATGAGGTAGCCCGACAGGGCGAAGAAGACGGCGACCCCGACGGCCCCGAGCCACGACGGGACGACGCTGACGGCCCACTGGTCGCCCCGCATGATGCTCAGGTAGGCGGCGCCGTGGTACAGCAGGACCGCGAAGGCGGCAGCGAAGCGCAGCCACTGGAGGCTGTAGATACGTCCAGCAGTCCCCGCCACCGCGCGTGCTCCTTCTTCGTGGGACGACGCGATGCCGGGCCGCCGGTCTGTTGCCAAGCAGAACCGTAGTTCACCGCCGGACGCGCCGTGAACGCCCGTGGGACCCGGTGCCGGCCAGAGGCCGAGCCGGGTCCCACGGGTGGTGTCTCACCGTCACGCGGCGCCGGAGGAGAGACCCTCCGACCCGGCGTGGGTCAGTTGGCGACGCGCAGGAAGAACGCGATGCCCTCGTACGTGTAGCCGGGGATGGCCTTGACTGCCTCGATCTCGGCGGGGTTCGCCGAGTAGAAGTGCGTGCCCGAGGCGGGGCGGAAGAACCGGTGCATCGCCGACAGGCCTGCGCCCGGAGCGGCGGCCACGCGACCGGCGACCCCGTCGAGCGAGTACTGCGGGTACGTCAGGACGGCCGCGTACTCCGCGGGCGCCGAGGTGTAGAAGTGCGTGCCCGCGGAGGCCAGGAAGAAGCGGTTCAGGTCCTGCAGCGGCACCGTCGCCGACGTCGCGTGCGGGCCCTTGATGTAGGCCACGAGGCCCTCGTACCGGTACTCGGGGAACCCGATGACCGTGTTCCGCTCACCGGCGGACGTGGAGTAGAAGTGCGTCCCGGCGCTCGGCTTGTAGAACCGGTAGAGCGGGAGCTCGTCCGCGGCGGGGGTGCTGTGGGTGTACTGGACGAGGATGAAGTACGCGAACAGGCCGTACGACGACTCGGCGAACGCGATGCCGGAGTCGGTCACGTTCGAGGCCACGCCGTCGAAGGCGAGGTTCTCGAGCACGAAGTCGACGAACTCCGGCATGTCGGCGCTGGTGGCGTTCTCGTACCAGTACAGCGACTGCGAGCCGTCCAGGGCGCCGGCGGGCACCTTCGCGGCGACGTTGGGGTCCAGGTCCGGCTCGTACGTGTTCACCTGGGTGCTCAGCCACGCCGCGGCCTGGCTGTCCAGGGCCCCGTGGCGGATCACCGGGTTGACGCCGGCGCTGTTGATGCGCAGGAGGTTGAGCTCACGGAACGTGGCCCACTCGGTGTCGGGGAACGCGGGGCTGGCCAGCGTGGTGGCCTGCGCCACGGCGTCGTCGCCTGCGACGGCGGCGCCCTCGGCGGCGGCTGCCGGCTCGAACGCGGAGCTGAGCTTCTGCAGCGAGCCCGAGTCGTCGACCGGAGCGGCGGCGGTGGCGCCGGCGGTGGCGCCAGCGAGACTGACGACGAGAGCGAGGACCAGGGTAGGCCTGATCAGGGTGGTGCGAGCGCGCACGGGTGTCCTCCTACGGTGCCGATGCCGCGACGAGTCAGCCCACGGCGTGCTAACCGTAGAGGTCCACGAGGACCTGCTCAGGCGATTTTCGGTGAAACGTCCGAACTTCTGGTGACGAATTTCACCCGGGCAGGCCCGACCCGCGGGAGCGGTCCCACGCAGGTCCGCCCCCGCCGACGAGCGAGCACACGACGCCTCAGCGCCGGACGCCCGGGACGGACGACTTGGCGAACCGGAAGCCGGACTCCTCGACCGCGAACGGGATGATCCGCTCGAGGGCGTGCAGCATGGTCCCGTCGATCGGCAGCGGCTCCGGGGGGTACTCCTCCCACTGCAGGCGGGCGTCCAGGAGGTGCCGCAGCGCGCTCGTGCGCGCCCAGAACATCCCGCCCATCGGGAAGTCCAGGTGCGTCGTGAGCGCCTGCGTCATGCCGAGGCGCTTCGCCAGCCGCTCACCCTCCTCGCGGTTGAGGTCCCAGTCGTTGAGGTGCGGGTCCTCCGGGGCGACCAGACCGAGCTGCTCGTCGGCCACGAAGGCCTGGCAGATCGTGTCCATCATGGGTGCCCGACCGCCGATGAGGTTCTCCCACAGGAAGTTCCGCCAGCGGTCTGCCACGTCTCCCGCCACGTGCGGGCTCCGCTTGCCGTGGACGTGCAGGACCACGTCGTAGTCGTCGAGGACCTCGTGCCCCAGCCCCGTGAACAGGGGGGCCAGGTCACGTCCGCGGTTCTCGACGAGGTCGACCTGCCACCGCTGGGCGCCGGCGCGCTCGAGCCTGCGTCGCAGGTCGATCTCCTTGTGCTCGGACGTCGTGCTCAGCCGGAGGTCGACCTCCTGGCTGTTGCTGCCCAGGCGTGCCAGGAGCTCGTCCACCAGCTCCGGGTAGTGGAAGTGCCCGTGCACGAGCACGCGCAGGTCCGTCGCTGCGGGCGAGGCGGCCGGCCGGATGACCTGTCGCGCCCACGGCCCGTCGGGCCGCCCGCGGCGCAGGTAGTCGGCGAACGGGTCGCCGTCCCGCTCCTCGACATACTCGGGGGACAGCTCGGCGTACACGAGCGGGTGGAAGCCCTCGGCAGGCCGGCGCACGAGAAGACCGGTGCGCGGGCGCGCCCGCGGCGCGGTGAGGCGTGACCGGTGCACGTACTCGCGCAGGAGCGCCTGAGGCTCGTCGTCGTGCCGCGCGCCGCCGTACAGCTGCGCGTCGAACGCACCCGACTCCGCGAGTGCGGCGACGTCCCGCTCCTCCTGCTCGTGCGCGGCGCGCGCGGTGCGACCGAGCTCCGCGAGCCGTTCGGTGTACCCGGCCATGTCGAACGCCGGTACCGCCGCCTGCCGCAGGTGGTCGCCGTAGGTCAGCCTGCTCGCCGGGTCGTCGGCGAGCCGACGGATCGCGGCGGCGGCCGCGGCGGTGTCGAGGTGGGGCACGACGAGCTCGCGCAGCACCTCGTCCCGGCTGAGCCACTCGGCGAACCCGCTCGCGCCGTCGAACGCGACGATGGGCGTGCCGGACAGGGCCGCGTCGATCGTCACGTTCGGGAGCGGGTCGAGGCGCGACGACAGGAAGAACAGGTCGGCGCGCTCGTACAGCGGCGTCAGGTCGGACGTGGGCGCGAGGAACGTCACGACGTCGCTCGCGTCGCTGCGACGGACCTGCTCGTGCAGCTCGTCGACGTACCAGTTCAGCGACGGGATGCGGTCACCGATCCACGCGAAGTGCACCGCGCGCGCGCCCGGGGTGCGCCGCACCTGGGCGGCGGCCTGCACGAAGAACTCGACACCCTTGCGCGGCGAGATCGTGCCGGCGCCGACGACGAGCACCGTGTCGGGCTCGAGGGAGGTCAGCAGGTCGGACAGGGCCTGCTCCGGCAGGTCGGTCTCGACGCCGTCGGAGCCGAGTCGCAAGGCCCGGGGGGCACGTTCGGTGTCGCTCCCGGCGGGCAGGATCGACTGTCCCTGCGGGATCACGTGGTGAGGCCGGGCGAGGAGGTCCGCGTACTCGCGGCGCATCGACTCGGCCACGATGGGCGCCGAGAACACGACCTCGGAGACGCTGGCGAAGAGTCCCGCCAGAACACCCTCGGGCCGCATGCTCGAGGGGAACTCGTGCACCAGGGCCACGACGGGCACCCCCGTGGCCTCGAGCGCGGGGGACAGCGGGTGCGTCGCGGCCGAGTTGGCCAGCGCCCAGGCGGGCTGGAAGCGCTCGGCGAGCTGCTCCGCCAGGATGCGGGCCTCGGCCGGGTGCCACGGGTCGGAGTCGAGGAGGGTCACGGTCGCAGCAGCGGCACGCTCGATCTCGTGCGACAGGTCGCCGCCCTGCAGCAGCACCACGACGACGTCGTGCTGCTCGGAGAACGAGTTCACCAGGTTCCACCCCAGCACAGGAGCACCGGTGCGCGTCGCCTCGTGCAGGAGGAGGAGCATCCGTTCGCGACCGGGCGTGAAGCCGTTCTCCGCCACCCGTGCACCGTCGAGCAGGGAGCGTCCCCGGCGACCCTCGGCGCGCCCGAACGCGGCGAAGTGGCTGCGCAGCTCGGCGTCGTCCAGGTGCTGCAGGTCGTCGTTCCGGCGGCGGTAGTAGACCAGGTCCGGCTCGGACGTGGCGACGTCCGGCACGGTGGTCGACGTGGCGCCGCCACGCAGCCGCAGCCTGCCGTCGGCCGTGCCGCCGCCGGCGGGGCGGTCCTGCGGCTGCCCGCTGCCCGTGGCGCTTGTGGGCTCGGCGCCGGACGGCGCGGCGGGGCCGGAGCCCGTCCGGCGGACCAGCGCGCGGCGCACCCGCCCGAGAGGCTTGCGCGCAGCCCGCAGCGGCCGGGTCACGCGCCACGAGACGGTGTGCGTGTAGGCGTCGAGCTCCGCCCGGAGGGCTTCCGCATCGCCCCGGGCCAGCGCGATGTCGCGGCCGGCGCTGGCGAGCTCCGCGCGGAGCGCGTCGGCATCACCCCGGGCGTCGGCGGCCTCGTCGCGCAGGATCTCGACGTCCCGCTCCAGCAGCCCGTTGACGTTCGCGAGGCTCGCACGGACCTCGTTGGCGTGGGCGAGCTCGGTCGTGGCGTGCTCGCTGACGCCACGAAGCCTGTCCAGCTCCTGCCCGCGCACCTCGATCTCGTTGCGCAGCTCGGCCTCGACGGACGGCGCGAGCAGTGCGAACCGGTCGTTCTGCGACGACGCCAGCACCAGCGGCGCACCGAGCGCGTCGTCGACTCCGACCCGGACGGTGGTGCCCTGGACGTCGGACTGGAACGCGAGCTCCCGGTCCCAGTACGTCGCGAGCCGCGTCTCGTCGAGCGTGAACCCGTGCTCCGCCGCCACGTCGCGGACGAGGTTCCCGACGGTCGGCGTCGGGCCGAGGGACGGCGCGACGGGGCCGAGCGCAGCGATGCTGTCGTACAGGGCCCGGAACACCACCTGGCCGACGGTCAGCGGGGCCAGGACGCGCCACTCGAGGTCGATGAAGCGGTCCGTGCCGCTCAGCAGGTTGCGTGGCAACGCGTCCACCAGGTGGCCCGGCACGACGGTGTCGAGGTCGGTGGACGTCCGGGTGAGCCCGGCGTGCGCGAGGAACGCGTCGAGCCAGTGACCGAACCACGCGCTGACCTCGGCCGACGTCCAGCCCGGACGGGCGACGAGGTCGGCGAGCTCGGCGGTCCAGGGCGCAGCGGCGGTGTAGGGCTCGTCCTCGCAGACGATCTGCACGTCGCCGACCGTGTCGACGAGCTCCGCCTCGGCACGCCTGCGCCGGACCTCGACGTGCCCGTCGGTGCCGACGAACTCGGTGACCTTGCGGAACTCCGGCCGTCGCGAACCCGACCCGTAGTACCACGCGAGCGCCGTGGGTTCGGCGACGGGCACCACCGAGGCGCGCACGAGGAAGGAGTTCGAGAGCTCGGCGACGAGGTCGTTGCGGTGCACCGGCGCCCACGCGCGACGCAGGTCGAACGATGTCGTCGCGGGCTGCTGGTGGTCGCCGCCGCCCGTCGCGACGAGCAGGGGCGACGCGTCGAACCCCGAGGCGGGGTCGAGCGCGTGCTCGGACACCACGGTCGTGGGCAGCTTGTAGTCGGGGAACGGGAACAGCCAGCGCTGCTCGCCCAGGCCGGCGGCGCGCAGGCGCTCGCCGAGCTCGTGGCGGCCGAACGTCACGGCCGTCGACGGCCCGTACCTGTCCTCGACCCCCATCATGGGGCGCCCGAGGTGGTCCTCGGGGAAGCCGGCGAAGTACTTCAGGCCGAGCTGGTTCTCGATCGCGACGACGAGCTCACCGTCGGGCGCGACCAGCTGCGCGACGTGGTCGAGCATCACGTCGACGGGGTCCCGGTCCGTGGCGTCGAACCCGAAGCTGCGGGCGTACTCGAGGACGCCGACCATGACGACGGTGGCGAAGCGTGCCGGGTGGCCGAAGTTCTGCACCGTGTCGGCCACGACCTGCACGTTCGGCAGGTCACGACACCGGTCGGCCGCCACCGCCGCGCGCCGCGGCGAGCCCTCGACGGCGACGACGTCCAGCCCGCGCTCACCGAGCACCCGCGTGATCGCGCCCGTGCCGGCGCCGAGCTCGAGCACCGGGCCCCGGAGCGTGTCGAGCAGCGGGCGCACGAGGTTCCCGCGCTGGTGGCTCAGGTGGTAGAGCGACGGCCAGTCCTTGATCCCGGCCTCGAGCTCGCGCGAGCCGCTGCTGGTGTCCGTGGCCGACCGCACGATGTCGGCGACCCACGTCTCGTGCTCGTCACCGTCGTTGTACGTGAAGTCGGACGCGCCGTCGGGGGTCCACAGGCCGGCCCGGCCGGTGCGCTGGTACCCGAGGGTGGAGAGGTCGAGTGTCACGATGCCCCTCCCGTCCGCGGGCCGGGGAGCACGGGCGCGGCCGGCGTGTCTCCGCCGGCGCTCGCGATCGGGTCGATCGTGACCGACGCCCACGTCTCCTGGATGCCGTCGTGCAGCGTGGTGCCGGCGACCCACCCCAGGGTCTCCTCCGACGCCGAGCAGTCCAGCCACGTGGAGCGTCCGTCGAACTCGCGCACCGGGTGGTGGCGCACCTCGACGGCGTCCTCCCCGACGACGTCGCGGATCACGTCGAGCAGGTCCCCGAGGCTGGTCGGGTGGCCGGAGCCGACGTTGAGGACGTCGGGGGCGGCGTCGTCGACCTCGACCGCTCGCACCACCGCGTCGGCGACGTCGTCGACGTGCACGTAGTCACGGGCCGCGCGCAGGTCACCGAAGACGTGCAGCGGCTGGCCGGCCGCGGTGGCGTGCAACCAGTGGCTGATCACGCCCTGGCCGGGGGCCACGGGCTGTCCCGGCCCGTACGCGTTCGCCACCCGCAGCACGATCGACCCGGGGGCCGTGCGGACGAGCTCCTGCTCGAGCAGCAGCTTGGCCTGGCCGTAGGCGCTGTCCGGGCCTACCGGCGACGTCTCTGCGTAGGGGGGCTCGGTGCTCTGGTCGTACACCGTGCCGCCGGAGCTCAGCAGGACCACGCGGGGCCGGGTCGGGGCCTCGGCGAGCAGGGCGAGGAAGCTGGTGAAGGCATCGATGTCCAGCGCGACGCGGTCGGGGTCGTGCTCGGCGATCATCGGGTTGATGCTCGAGGCAGCCCAGACGACGCGGTCGGAGGCGAGGATGCGCTCGTCGACCCCCTGCGGCGTCATGGCGGGCGTCGTGCGGTCGAAGGAGTGCACGACGTGACCCTGCTGCTCGAGGGCGCGGCAGACGTGCGAGCCGATGAAGCCGCGCGCGCCGATGACGCTGACGTCCAGCTGTCGGGTGCGCGGAGCAACCGTCGCCGGTGACGACGGCTGCACCGGAGATGGCGTCAGCGGGATCGGCTCGGGTCGTCGCATCTGCACGGCAGTCATCATGCCGCATCACCGGTCATGTCCTGGTCGACCTCCGTTCATCATGCAGCCTCGTCGATCGGGCGTGCCGCTCGGCGGCGCCGGGTCCGGCGGACCACGAGCACGGCCGTGCACACGACGATGACCAGCACCGACGCGGCCGTGATCAGGGCGCCGACCCGCAGACCCGGAGGTACATAGGTAAGCACGACCTGGTGCGTCCCGGCGGGGAGCGGGATACCCCACATCGCGTGGTCGGCCCGCACGGGGGTCACCCGGACACCGTCGACGGCCACCACCCACCCCGGTCGCAGCGCGTCGGCGACCACCGCGTAGCCCGTCCCGTCCGACGTGACCCGCAGCGCGATGGTGTCCCCGTCGTCGTGCTCCACGACGATGTCCCCGGTCGCGAGCGGATCGGTCTCCTGCAGGTCTGCGGCGTCGCTGAGCAGCACCGTGTCCGGTGCCACCGACCCCGCGGCGAGCAGGGCGACGCGCCGGTCCGCGTCGGTGACGACCTGCGCGCGCGACGCCCAGCGGAAGCGCGGCAGCGCGGTGGCCCGCTCGTAGACGGTCGCGTCACCCGTGTGCACGACGGTCGTGGCGTCGTTCGCCACGACGGCCACGACGACCGGCCGGCCCTCGGCGTCGACCGGCAGGACGAGGTCGACGTCCCCGAGCGCCTCGACCTGGATGCGCAGGGGACCGTCGGCGGCGGGGGTCGTCAGCGCGACCCACGCGCTCACCGGCTCGGGCGTCCCGTCGACCTGGCCGACGGTCGACGACACGACGTCCCCCGACCCGTCGAGCAGGGACACCCGCAGGCGTACCGTGCCCGGTGCGTCGAGCCCCTGCGGGAGGTCGATGCGCACGCCGCGCACCTCAGCGGCGACGGGCGCCGTGATCGCGCGCGTCCCGCCGGGTGTCGTCGCGAACGAGTCGAGGATGCCCGTCGGGACGTAGTCACCGGCGACCGGCTGGTCGGGGGCGACGACCATGAAGCGCGTGGCCGTGCGGTCGAGGACGGGCGAGCCCAGGGCGTCCAGGCTCATCGTGGAGTACGTGTAGGTGCGCATCGCCTCGGGGTCGGCGGCCTCGAGCAGGTCCCGCCACTGCTCCGTGTGGAACGCGTGCCCGGTGGTCGAGCGCAGCTCGTAGGCCGTGCTGCTCCCGGGCAGCATCGTGAACTCGGTGCTGGTGAAGCGCTCCTCGCCGAGGTTCGCGGCGAGGAAGTCGTGCGTCGCGGTCGCGGGGTAGAACGACTCGACGGGGGACCGCGGCCACCAGTCCTGGGCGACCGCGACGGCCTGACCGGCCAGGAGGACCGGCAGGAGCAGGACGGCGGCCGTCGCCGCCGTCCTGAACCGGCGGGTGCGTGCCACGAGCACCACCGCGACGCTGACGGCGACGAGGACGACGCCGACGACGAGCTGGACCTGCGCGTCCGCCAGGGAGGCGCTGGGCGCACTGTCGAGCGCGCGCACCACCGCGACGACGAGCGCGCCGGTCAGGGCGAGGCCGACCAGGACGAGCACCACGGTGGCCGGGGACGGGCGGCGGCTCGCGGCGGCGGGCGCCGGCTCCTGTGCGGCCGCCCACCGGCGGACCTGGTCGAAGCCGTACGCGGCCGCGATCGAGATCAGCAGCCCGAGGATCAGGCGGAGCCGCCCGACGTAGCTGGTGTCGAACCCCGGCAGGTTCTGGACGGGTCCGAGGAGCAGCCCCCCGTAGACCAGTGCCACGCACACGGCGGCGCCGGCGACGGAGAAGGCGAGCACGTGCGTCGACCGGTGCCGCCGGCGCGCGAACGCCACGACGACGAGCACGAGCACCGTCGCACCGACGAACGAGAACCGCTCCACCGGGTTGCGGGAGCCACCCCAGAAGGGCGAGTCGACCTCGCCGAGGATCCCCGGCGCGAACGCGGTCGCCAGCGCGGACCAGTCGAGGTGCATGGCGGGCGTCTGGGCGCGCCGCTCGAGGCTGATGGACGAGGCGGTGTTGACCGCGAACGGGACGAGCTGCCACGCCGCCAGGCCGACACCCAGCAGGGCCCCGGAGACGCCGATCGCCGCCGCCGTCAGCCACTCGCGTGCCGTCGCTCGCGCGCGCCACAGCCGGAGCGCGGCGTACCCGACGGCCGTGTACGCGGCGTAGGCCACGACCGCGGGGAACCCGCCCAGCAGCATCGACGCGAGGATCACCGCGACGAGCAGCGCGTCCCGCCAGCGGCGGTCGGAGACCACCCTCTCGACCGCCCACAGGAGCAGCGGCACGAGCGCGGCGACGCGGGTCTGCGGCCACCCGGTCCACGCGATCATGAAGCCGCTGGACACGAAGGCGAGCGCGCCCACGGCCCGTGCGGCCGGGCTCAGGCCCAGGCGGCGCAGGAGCAGAGCCATCCCGAGGACCGCGACGGCGATCTCGACGAGCTTGACCGCGCCCGGTGCGTACGTGTCGGGCAGCACGAGCCACGGCCACGCCATGGGGGAGAACAGCGAGGAGTCCGGCAGCGCGCCGAGCGGGCTCCCCCCGGCGACGTACGGGTTCCACCACAGGATGCGGCCCGAGAGCAGGGTGTGCTTGAGCAGGAGGATCCGGGGGGTGACCGAGTCGACGGTGTCGCCGGGCCACGGGTTGTGCACGGTCCCGTCGCCGTAGTCGGAGGACTTCCACGGAGCGAGCTGGTTGACCATGTCCGTCGCGCTGAACACGGCGGTGCCGAGCAGCGCGGGGCCGAGGGCCAGCAGGACGAAGGCGACCAGGGCACCCCACGCGACCGCGGTCGGCGCGGAGACCGAGCGCGCCGCGACGACAGCCGAGCGCCCGGCCCCTCTCAGACGCCGGAGCGGTCCGACGCCGTGCCCGGCGGGTTCGGGCTCAGGCGTCATCGTTCAGGTCGACCAGATCGAGTCGGCAGCTCTCGACGACGGCTCCGAGGATGTCCGAGCACGTGACCGGCGCCGTCGACGACCAGACCGTGGTGCCCAGCGCCGAGAGGTCGGGCGGCGCGACGCCGGACGGCGTGAAGCTGAGGTAGTAGTCGATGCCCGCGTCGTCCAGCTTGGCGACGAACGACGGATCGGCGACGTCGTAGCCCTGCTCGGCCCGTCCGTACGCCTGCGCGTGCAGGTAGAACGCGAGCCGGAGCGTCGCGCGGTAGTTGCCGCCCACGATCCGGCTGCCGGGCTCGACGATCTCCGCGAGGTCCTGCGCCACCACCTCGAGCGCGGGCGGCGGCGCGTCCTCGACGAGGTACGAGAGGCCCGACGTGGAGTCCGCGGCGCTGAACGGCTCGCCGCGGCCCGCGCCGTGCTGCCACAGCGCGCTGAGCGGCAGGAGGACGACCACGGCCGCCGCGACGCCCCGCTGCCACCGGTTGCCGGACCGCGCGAACCGGTCCCACACGTAGGGCAGCACGATGCACGCGGCGAGGGTCGAGAGCGTGAGCAGTGGCCAGTAGTAGCGCGAGTTGCCGCCGGCGCGCTCCGCCGTGGTGACGCCGGCGTACCCGAGGAAGTACACCCAGAACGCGACGTTGAGCACGACGAGCGGCGCCCGGAGGGTGCCGCCTCCGCGACGCAGCAGGAGGACCAGGGTCGACGTGATCATGATGGCGACGGCCCACGGCGCGATCGAGCTGATCTTCTCGAGGTAGTGCGGCATCGCGAGGACGCGCTGCTCCGCGTAGTACCGCACGCGGGAGACGATCGGCTCGTGGACCTTCTCGCGGTCGCCGCCGACCTGGAACGTCCGGTCCTCGCCGAAGGAGACGGCACGGTCGTTGGGCGGTGCCCACAGCGGCGCGTCGACGACGGCAGGTCCGCCGGCCTGGGCGGGGTCGAACTTCGCGGTCATGTTGACCGAGAACGACGAGCCGATGGTGAGCTCGCCGTACTTCCACGTCATGGCCGCGACCCACGGGGCGGCAAGGACGATGCTGACGAGCAGCGCGACGCCCGTCGCGGCGAGCAGCCGGCGACGGGCCGGACCGTCCGGGCCCACCAGGAGCCGGAGGGCCAGGCAGACGGCGACGGTGACGACGATCACGGGGACGAGGAACAGCTTCGTGACGTAGCCGGCCGCGCACACGGCACCGAGCACCGCGGCTGCGAGCCAGACCCTGCGACCGGCCGTGAGCGCCTCGTCGACCCGGTAGAGCGCGTACGCGAAGCAGGTGGTCCAGGTGACGACGAGGACGTCCGGCGTCAGGGAGGGGATGCTCCCGGCGTAGAAGACGACGGCGATCACGGCGAACAGGGCCGTCGCGACCGTGTGGTGCCGCGTCACCCGCCAGACGAACGCCGCGCCCACCACCGTGCCGAGGAGGGCCGCGGCCGCGGACACGACGGCGACGGCCGTGAGGTCGCCGACGCCCGCGCTGATCAGCGGTGCCGCGAGCCAGCTGATCAGCGGTGACCAGTACGCGTTGACCGCGTCGTGCAGGTGCCCGCCCGCGTACTGGCGGGCGATGGAGATGTAGGAGATGCCGTCGATGTTGCTGAGGTTGTGCGCCGACCGCGCCACCGCGAGCGCGAACATCACGAGCCCGACGACGCACACCGCGACGGTCGGCCAGAGCCGTCCGCCCGACGGTCCTGCGGCACGCTCGCCGTCGGTGACCGCGTGCGTCTGCTCGACGACGGTCGGGGCCGTCACAGCGGACGTCCTGGCTGCGGGGTGGCCTGCACCGTGGCCGTCTCGGCCTTCCCCCGCCGCGGCGCGGTCCGGCGCAGCAGGGTGGTGACGCCGAGGAAGAGCACGTCGACACCGATGCTCCACAGGCGCGTCAGCACGGTCACCACGACGGCCACCTCGACCGGCATGACCGCGCTCAGGAACAGGACCTGGATGCCCTCTCGGACACCGATGCCGCCCGGGGCGAAGAACGCGAGGAGGCTGATCGCCGACGCGATGCTCGCCGCGCCCACCACGTACCCGAGGTCCGACCACGGCAGGTCGGAGTAGACGGCGCGGGCGACCAGGAAGTACGACGCGCCGGTGAGCAGGGTGCCGAGGATGTAGAGGCTGCCGCCGCTGAGCACCATCGACCAGGTCGGCCGGTCTCCCTCGGGCATGGGCCGTTTCAGCACGAGGCGGTGCGCCAGGTTCAGCAGCCGGCTCAGCACCGGGGGAGCGAGCGCGACCAGGCACAGCACGGCGGCGACGACGGTGAGCTGGGTGGCGCGCGGGCCGGCGGCGTCGAGACGGGGGTCGAGCACCAGCAGCGCGAGCCCGACGAGCAGCGTCGAGATGAGCTGCAGGGCTCCTTCGAGCACACCGGAGACGGCGAGCTTCGAGCGCGGCACACCGTGCTGCGCCGCGAAGTAGACCTTGCCGAGGATCCAGGTCCCGGCGCCCATGATGTACCGCCCGAGCCACGCCTTGGCGTACACGTGGCACAGCTCGCGCCAGTCCCGCCGCACGTCGTGGGCACCGAGCCGGCGCAGCAGGTGGAGCCACACGCCCGCGCCCCAGTACCGGTAGCCGAGCCCGAGCACCGTGGCCGCGACCATCGGCAGGACCGCGAAGCGCAGCCCGTCGAGCTGGGCCCAGTCGATCCTGGCGATGTACAGCGCCATGAAGCCGGTCACCAGGACCGTGAAGCCCACCTGCACCCAGCGTGCGGTCCGCCCGCCGGGCTTCGCGGCGCTCATGCCTGCACCTGCGCAGCGGCAGGCAGGAACGGTGCGAGGAGCGCCGCGTGGTGGCGACGGGCCAGCCGGTCCCAGCCGAACTCCTGGGAGAGCTCGACGGCGTGCCCGGCGAGCCGGTCCCGCTCGTCGTCGTCCATGCGCGCCACGCGCACGAGGGCCGCGGCCAGCTGCTCCCGGTCACGCTCGTCGACCAGCAGACCCGTGCGGCCGTCGTCGAGGATGTCGTCCGCGCCGCTCTGCCGGGTGGCGACGCACGGCAGGCCGTACGACAGGCCTTCCAGGAGGACGACGGGCAGGCCCTCGACGTCGCCGTCGGAGGCGACGACGGACGGCACGACGAGCGCGTCGGCCGCCCGGAAGCAGGTCTCCTTGTGCTGGCCGGAGGCGTAGCCGACGAACGTCACGCGCTCGGCGAGGCCCAGCGCGGCCGCGTGGCCGACGAGCTCCTCGTGCAGCGGGCCCTCGCCGGCGACGACGAGGCGCCACGGTCCGAGGTCGACGGACGCGGCCTGCAGCGCGTCGAGCAGCTGACGCAGGCCCTTCTTCTCGACGAGGCGACCGACGAACAGCAGCACGAGCTCGTCGCCGATCCCGAGCGCGGCCCGCGCGTCCGCACGCGCCTGGGCGTCACGCGGCCGGTCGGGCAGGTCGGTGCCCATCGGCAGGACGTGCACGGGCGGGCCGACGCGGCCGGACGGGTCGAAGTGGCGCAGGCGCCCGAGCGTGCGGGTGCTCACGGCCGACACGGCTCGGGCGCGGCGCAACGTCGGGCGCACGACCAGCGGACCCGCGAGGGGCACGCGCCGCCAGACGTCGACGTCGGACGCGTGGGTCGTGAAGACGAACGGCACGCCCGTGAGCCGCGAGACCCAGGCGGCGAYGACCGCCTGCGGGGTGAACCAGTGCGCGTAGATCACGGCAGGCCGCCGGCGGCGCGTGAGGCGCAGCGTCGCGACGAGCTCGCCGACGAACAGCATCGGCACCACCAGGTACAGCCAGGGGTTGCTGCGGAGCGCGGGCATGATGCCGCGGCCGGCCAGCACCTCGGCGCGCCGCGGGACGGCGTAGTGGAACCGCACCTCGTCGTACCGCGGGTGACGGGTCAGGGACCGGGTGCGCGAGCGGCGGTCGTGCGGTGCCAGGACGCACACGTCGAGCTCGGGGTACGCGGTGGTCAGTGCACGCACCTGGTCGCGCACGAACGCGGGGACGGGGTCGTCGTCCGAGGCGGGGAAGGTGGACGCGAGGACCAGCACGCAGGGCCGCTCGAGGCGGCCGTCCTCACGCTGCGCCACGGGTCCGCTCGGCGAAGAGGGACCTGTCGGTGTCCGTCAGCGCGCGCGAGTTGACGTGCGTCAGGCGCCCCGTGCCGCGGAGCAGCTTCTCGATCACGTCGAGCTCGAGCTCGGTGAAGGCGGCCTCGAACTGCGGGTCGTGGTCGACCAGGTCGCGCAGGCTGTCGTTGAGGTCGGCGGACTCGGCGATGGTCGCCGCCAGGGCGCGCGCGTTGTCGTCCGTCACGTCGACCGCGGCGAACGCGGGACCCTCCTTGCGCAGGAACGCGATGCCGCCGACCGGCGACGTCTCACCGAAGACGCCGTCCTCGAAGAGCTCGTCGGCGTGGATGCGCGTCGAGATGAGGAACTCGGTGCGCATCACGCGCTCGAGGACCCAGCGCAGCACGTTCTTGGCGTAGACCGCGACGCGGTACCGCAGGGGGATGCGGGCTCCGGTGAGCGAGCGGACGTTGTACGTGAAGATGTGCAGCGGTCGCGGGTACGGGTGCACCGTCAGGTCCGCGGTGTCGACGAGCAGGAGGTCGTCGCCCAGGAAGCGGAACCCCTTGTCGAGCAGGGCGATGCTGAGCGTCGTCTTGCCGGTGCCGCCGTACGCCGGCAGGAGCGTCGCCTCGCCGTCCTTGGTGACGCCCGCGGCGTGCATGAGCAGCACACCCTGCTGCAGCAGCTTGTAATACATGACCGGCTCGAGCACCTGCGCCTGCAGGTAGACGCCGATGGCGTTCATGTAGACGCGGTCGATCCAGTGGCGTGCGAAGTAGATGGTGACGTCGTCGGTGTCGATGCCCCGCACCAGCGTGCGGTAGAGGAACAGGCCCTTGAACCGGGTCTCGTGCACGATGTCGCCGGGGAGCCGGTCCGGCAGGTCGCCGACGATCTCGGTACGGATGGTGGCGCGCGGCGTCGAGGTCCCCGCACGGGCGATGCGCAGGTACTCGTTGTCGAAGTACCGCTGCCAGCCGCGGTGGTCGGTGACCAGCTTCACGGTCAAGAAGCCGTAGAAGTTGTACGAGGTCACGACGATTCCCACCTGTTCAGTGCAGTCCTGGAGGCCACCACCGGGTCGACCCGTCCCGGACCCACGCCGGTGGCGTGCGGTGGGCGCAGGACGTGGAACGCGCCTTCCGTTCGGCGTGGTCTCYCGGCGATATGCTGCGGAGTTTAGCAGCGCGATATTTGCGCCCAGCACGCGTGGGCCCCAGAGGGTAGGCGCTCTCGTAGAATTGCGGAACCCCCCTCTTCCCCAGGACGTGACGTGAAGGTCTTCATCCAGATTCCCTGCCTCAACGAGGAGACGACCCTCCCCGCGGTGCTGAGCTCGGTCCCGCGCAGCATCGAGGGTGTGGAGATCGAGATCCTCGTGATCGACGACGGGTCCACGGACCGCACCGTCGAGGTCGCCCGCGCGCACGGCGTGCGCCACTTCGTGCGGCACACGCGCACCATGGGCCTGGCCCGGTCGTTCCGCGACGGGGTGCACTACGCGCTGGCGCACGGCGCCGACATCGTGGTCAACACGGACGGCGACAACCAGTACCCGCAGGACCGCATCCCGGACCTCGTCGCCCCGATCCTGGCGGGCGAGGCGGACATCGTCATCGCGGACCGGCAGACCGCCACGATCGCGGAGTTCTCGGCGTTCAAGAAGCTGATGCAGCGCGTCGGTAGCTCCGTCGTCAACGGCGCCGCGGACACCGACCTCCCGGACGCGGCGAGCGGCTTCCGCGCCTACTCGCGCCCGGCGCTGATCCGGCTGAACGTCGTCACGGAGTTCAGCTACTGCATGGAGACGATCATCCAGGCGGGGCACAAGCGCCTCAAGATCGTCAGCATCCCGGTCACGACGAACGCCAAGACGCGTGAGTCACGTCTGTTCACCAGCAACGCGCAGCACATGCGCAAGTCGGCCGCCGCCATCATGCGCAGCTACCTGATGTTCAAGCCGCAGGCCGTCTTCGCCACGCTGACGGCCCTGTTCGCGGTCCTGGCGCTGGTCCCGATGGTCCGGTTCCTGGTCCTGTGGGCCGCGAACGGCGAGGCCGCGGGCAACATCCAGTCGCTGATCTTCGGCGCGATCATGTCGGTCGCCGCCCTGCTCGCGCTCGCGCTGGGTGTGCTGTCCGAGCTGCAGCGCACCAACCGCATCCTGCTCGAGGAGCAGCTCGAGCGGATCAAGGAGATGCAGTACCGCCGTGACCCGAGCGCCGCCCCCGCCTGGGAGAGCTGGTCGACGGAGGCCGCGCGGGAGATCGAGGAGATCGACCACCTGTAGCGGCGCGTCGACGGCCCGCGATCAGCCCTCGGAGTCCAGCAGGCCGAGCAGGTAGGTGCCGTACCCGGACTTGACGAGTTTGTCCGCACGCTCGCGGAGCTCGTCGTCCGACAGGAACCCCCGCCGCCATGCGACCTCCTCGGGCGAGCCGATCTTGAGGCCCTGGCGGTGCTCGATGGTCCGGACGTAGTCGGACGCCTCGAGCAGCGAGTCGAACGTGCCGGTGTCCAGCCACGCGGTGCCGCGGGGGAGGACCTCGACCTGCAGGCGGCCCTGCTCGAGGTAGATGCGGTTGACGTCGGTGATCTCGTACTCGCCGCGGGCCGACGGCTCGAGGTCACGCGCGATGGCGACGACGTCGTTGTCGTAGAAGTACAGGCCGGGGACGGCGTAGTTGGAGCGGGGCTGCGCGGGCTTCTCCTCGAGCGAGAGCGCACGGCCGGACTCGTCGAACTCGACCACGCCGTACGCCGTCGGGTCGGCGACCCGGTACGCGAAGACGGCGCCGCCGTCGAGGTGCTCGAACCGCTGCAGCCGGGCGCCGAGGCCGGGGCCGTAGAAGATGTTGTCGCCGAGGACGAGCGCGGCGGGCTCGTTGCCCACGAAGTCGGCGCCGAGCACGAACGCCTGCGCGAGGCCGTTGGGCTCGGCCTGCACCGTGTAGGAGATCGAGATCCCGAACTGGGATCCGTCGCCCAGCAGACGCTGGAACTGCTCGGCGTCGTGCGGGGTCGTGATGACCAGCACGTCACGGATGCCCGCGAGGATGAGCGTCGACAGCGGGTAGTAGATCATCGGCTTGTCGTACACCGGGACCAGCTGCTTGCTGACGCCGAGAGTGATCGGGTTGAGCCGGGTGCCGGAGCCGCCGGCCAGAATAATCCCACGCATGAGCAGACATTCTGCCGCACCCGGAGCGCGGCCCCCGCCACCCCGCCTCGAGTGACGTCCTCACCTCAGACGGACTGCGACGCCTCCGCACGCGCGGCGACCGGCGTGCTGCCCTCGGGCACGGGCGCCGACGAGGGTGCGGCGACCGGAGGTGTGCGCACGGCGACGCGTCCCCGGGCGCGGCGCATGACGGGCCGCTCGACGAGCAACCAGCTCCCGACGGCGAGCGGGATCGTCGCCACGGCCGCCAGCAGGTCGTAGGCGACGAGCCCGAGATGGTGGGCGCCGGCCATCGCCAGCAGCTGCTGCACCGGGAACGCGTAGATGTAGATGCCGTACGACACGTCGTGCTTGCGGAGCAGCCCCGGCATGGGCAGGACGGCCCCGAGCCACAGCACCACGTACGCGACGAGCGGCGCCGCGAGCTGGGCGCCCCACCCGGGGATGCCCAGCACCAGCACGGCACCGAGGGCCGTGGCGGCCACCGCCAGGGGCCAGGTCAGCGAGACGCGCTCCCGCAGGACGTACAGCAGGCCGCCCGCCAGGAAGAAGGGCAGGAGCTTGAGCATGAACGGGACGTCCGCGTGGTTGCCGGCGTACCCGAGCACCCGCGTGCTCTGCGCCTGCAGCGCGACGCTCACCACGAATGCCACGGTGAGCGGCCAGGCGGAGCGGCGGAAGATCGCGAAGGTGCCGAGCACGGCGACAACGAGGTAGCAGGCGAACTCGTAGTAGAGGCTCCAGAGCGACCCGTCCCACGCGCCCGGGTACGGCACTCCCGTCGGCGTGCCCGCGACGTCGTAGGCGTTCATGCGCAGCGTGATGTTCGACAGCACGTACCCGACGGGAGTGGTCGGGGTGCTGAAGAAGCCGGCGAGCGACCCGTGCGTCCACACCCAGTTGACCGGCGCGAACACGAAGGCCGTGACCACGAGGCAGACGAGGAACGCCGGGAAGATGCGGGCCACCCGGTGCACCAGGTACTCGCCGATCGGCTTCGTCCAGCGGCTCCCGGTGATGAGGTAACCGGAGATCGCGAAGAAGCCGAAGACCGCCCAGCCCCCGATGTTCTCGCCGCGGATCTGCGGACCGGTGCCGGCGCCGGAGAGGTACCAGCCGTGCGCCACCAGGACCGCGTACGCGAGGACGAGACGCAGCAGGTTCAGGCTGTTGTGGCGCGGGTCGAACCGCGCCTCGCCCCAGTGCCAGAACCCGCGGCTCCTGGCCGCGGTGCTCTGTGGCAGCACCGCGCCGGGGGCGTCCAGGGGCGACGCGGCGCTCACCGGAGGGCTCCGGGTCGCGACGGGTGGGCGGTGGTGCGCATGGGACGACAGTGTGCCGCACGGTCGACGACGACCGGGAACGCGGGCCTCGTGCGGGTCAGCGCAGCAGCCCGATGCTCTCCCGGCTCGCCGAGTAGCTCCAGCCGCCGCTGCGCAGGTCGGCGACCAGCACCGGCGCCTGGGTGCCCGCCGGTCCGGACGGGTGGACCCACACGAGCTCGCCGAGGGTGGGCTGGGCGTGCACGGTGACGATGTCGTCGTCCCCGTCGCCGTCCACGTCGGCGGCCGACTGCCGCGACCCGGTCCAGCTCCAGCCGCCGGTGCGCAGGTCGGCTCGCATGGTCGGCGCACCGAAGCGCCCCGAGCCGAGCGCCCGCGACCACAGCAGGACGCCGTCGCCCGGCTGGTGGTGCACGGTGACGAGCTCCTTGCCGGCGCGCCCGTCGACGTTCGCCAGCAGGTCCCGGCTCAGGTCGAACCGCCAGCCGCCGGCGCGGTCCGCCGAGGTCGTCCCGGCCGGTGCTGCCAGCCCGGCCCCGGTGCTGCGCCAGACGGCGTAGGTGATCGCCGACGTGCCCGGCCGGCTGCGGTGGACCGTGACGAGGTCCGCGCGGCCGTCGCCGTCGGTGTCGCCCAGGAGGTACCGCGAGTCACGGAACGGGATCGACGAGGCCGGCACGTCCCCACCCGGCGCGCCGGTGGGCGCGATGGTCGCCCACAGCGCGGGGGCGGCGAAGCCGGAGCCGGTGTTGAGGTGGGCCCACACGTTCGTGCCGACGCCACCGCCGACGGGGGAGCGGTGCACGCTCACGACGTCGTCGAGCTTGTCGCCGTTGACGTCGCCCACGAGCTGCTCCGAGTCGGCCCAGCTCCAGCCGCCGCCGCGCAGGTCCCCCCAGACCCGCGGTGTGCTGTCCGGACCGCCGCCGACGACCCACAGCAGGACCCCGCCGCCGGGCTGGCGGTGCGCCACGAGCCGGTCCGGGCTGCCGTCGTCCCGTCCGGTGACGTTGCCGAACCGCCCGGTCGTCGTGCGGGAGTCGGCGTAGGAGAACCCGCCGGTGCCGAGCGTGCCGGTCAGGAGGGGCTTGCCCCGCGCGGGGTCGGCCGAGGCGAGCGACACCTCCCACAGGTTCATGCCGCCCCCGGGCACGGCGTGCACGACGTCGAGCATCGGCCACAGCCCGCTCGCGGGGCGGGCGCGGACGGTGAACGGCCGGCACAGGAGCACCGTGTTCGCGCCGCCCGCGCTGTCGATGCTGTAGGCGCACATCTCGTGGTCGCCGGCCGCGAGCGCCTTGGTGAAGGTGAAGCCGTGGGCGCTGCCCTTGCCGAACACGGCCCCGATGTCCGGCCGCGGCTGGTCGGCGGTCAGGGGGGTGCCGACCCCGTCGACATAGATGTGCACCTGCGTCGACGAGGACGTGTCCGGGTCGAGGACCCACCCGGTGACGACGACGCCCGTCCGCGTCACGACGAGCGCGTCGACCGACCCGATCGGCGCCTGGTTCCGGATGGTCACCGTGCGGCAGCCGAGCGAGACCGTCGTGCCGTTGAGGACGTTCGCCGCCGCGAGGCACACCACCACCGTGCCGGCCGCGTGGGGGATCTTCAGCGAGAACCCGTGCCGGGGCCCGACCGCCGGGTAGAGAGCACCGATGTCGGGACGGTTCTTGTCCGCCAGCACCGTGCTGAGGACGCCGTCGACGCGGACCTCCACCACGATCGGGTCGGCCGTCTCCGGGTCGAACGCCCAGCCGGCGACCGTGAGGGACGTCGCGGTCGTCGTGACCGAGTCCCACACGCCGCGCGGCGAGGCGCCGACGGACGCGTTGGCCAGCTCCGCGACCCGGTTCCGCAGGTAGGGCAGCAGGTTGTACAGGTTCTGCCCGGGGCAGGACGTGAGCTGCGCGTCGCGGTGGCCGTAGATCGTCGAGAACGTCACCGCCGTCCCCGCGGGGAACTTGGACGCGCCGCCGCCCGAGATCATCGTGACGTCCGTGTTGGCCGAGATGCCGTGGATCGAGAACTTCCACGCGATGAGCGACGCGAGCGCCTCGGTGAGCGCGTCGGGCACGGCCACGCTGCTGAAGTCGCCGATGGCGGCGATKCCGATCGTGCGGCTGTTGAAGCCCCCCGTGTGCACGCCGATGACGGTCGCCGTGATGCCGCCCGCCCGGCCCTCGAACAACCGGCCGAAGCGGTCGACGAGGAAGTTGTAGCCGATGTCGCACCAGCCGCGGCCGCCCTCCGCCTCAGGCCGCGTGTGGTACGCGTAGAAGCCGCGCAGGAGCGCCGGGACGTCGTCGGGGCCGTAGCTGTTGGTGGACGCGGTGTGGTGCACGGCGGCCGAGAGCATCTGCGCGGAGTACTCCGGCGGGCACGCGCGCAGCGACTCGTCGGCGCCCCAGCCGGCGCGGCTGATGATCGCGGGCTGCCCCGGGACGGGGACCGCGGCGGCGGCGACCGAGGCGGCGTCGTCGCCCGCCTGGACGCCGGGGTCGATCAGCACGGCCTTGAGCCCGGTGACCTCCGCCGTTTCCGACTCGGCCCAGAGCTGCAGGCCGTCGGCGTCCATCGCGACGATCGGGTCGGCGGCAGCGCGTGCGTCGGTGGGCGAGTCGTCGGCGAGCCCGGCGTCCGGGGCGACGTCACCCGCGGCGACGGCCTCCCACGCGGTCCACTCGCCGGCCTGCCGCACCCGGTACCGGATCACGGCGTCCTGCGGTCCGGCGTCCCAGGTCACGCCGAGCACGCTGAAGAGCTGCGTGTCGAGCTCCGTCGTCAGGACGTCCGGGGCCGGTGCGTCGCCGGCCATGGGCTCGTCGGCGGGCAGGAGGTCCTGGGTCGCCGACACGCCGAGCTGTGTCTCGGCCGGCTCGGGCGCGATCTCGGGCAGCTCCGCCGCGGCGGCCGCGTCGACCCCGTCAAGGTCGAGCTCGTCGATCGACTCCGCCCGGGTCGGCTCTGGCTCCGTGGTGGCCGCGACCGCGGGCAGCGCGCTGAGCGAGACGCCCAGCAGCGCTGTCACGAGCAGGGCGGTGGTGAGCTGTCGAGACATCGTCTTCCCCCCGGGACGGCCGGGCCCGCCCGGGGGACCGGAGCGCGTCGTGACCGATGGAACTGCGTTCGAGGGGCCATCGTCCCAGCCGCGGTGAGGTGGTCGTCGGACGCAGGTCCGCGCGCGTGTCACCGCGTGTCACGACGGCGGCGAGACCCGCTCCGTCTCGCGCAGCCGCACCAGACGCTCGGGGTCGTCCGCGACCTGCGGACCCACGAGCACCACCGAGCCGGCGGTGGCGAGCACCCCGAGCGCGCGCACGAGCGTCCGGACGTCACCCCGGGGGTCGGCCGTCAGGAGCTCGCGGGCGCCGGCGGTCTCGGGTGGGTCCGCCGCGAGGACCTGACCGATCGCGCGGCCCTGCAGGAGCGCCGACGCAGCCGCGCGGGGATCTCCGCCGAAGGCGTCGCCGTACGTCATCACCGCGGACGACGCGTCGATCGCGCCGGCGGGCAGTGCGGCACCGAACGACCGCGCCAGCGCCGGCAGTGCGACCGCGACGAGCTCCGACGCGCCCGCGTGCTCCTGCGGCTGGTCGGTGACGACGACGTCGCCGGCACCGTCCACCACGACCGTGCCGCCCACGTGCCACACCGCGAGCGCCCACACGACCGTCCGCCAGTGCCCCGGCAGGTCGAGGAGCACCTGCGTGCCGGGTGCGGCGTCGAACTCCTCGACCAGGAGGTTGGCGGTCTTGTTCACCCAGTTCTCCAGGACCGCGCCGGAGAGCTCGACGCGCTCACCGTCGTCCCCGTACCAGGTGACCCGGGGTCGGCCGGGCTCGCGGGTGAGCAGTCGAAGGAGGTCGGCGGTCGTCGTCACAGGCACGCTCCACCCTAGATCGACACGCCCGAATCACCTGTCTGGGGCAAGTTCACCCGACAAAACCGGACAGTTACCACGTCTCCGCTTGACCAACGCGAACGACACGCGTGTAATTCCTTAGAACGGATTCATGAGCGAGCACCACCCGCGGCCCTTGGAAGAGCGTCGCACGCCGAGCCTTGGAACGAGCAGTTGAACCAGCACGAAGACCGCACGGAGGCACGCATGTGGAATCTGCTCGACAACGACGAGATCTTCCCGTCGGACGCACGGAAGAGTGCACAGACGCACGCTTCCAACGTCCTGCCGATCTTCGGCGCCCTCGAGGACGAGGGCCCCATGGGGTGGCAGGAGCGCGCCCTGTGCGCGCAGACCGACCCCGAGGCGTTCTTCCCTGAGAAGGGCGGCTCGACGCGCGAGGCCAAGAAGGTGTGCACGGGTTGCGACGTGCGCTCCGAGTGCCTCGACTACGCACTGCAGAACGACGAGCGCTTCGGCATCTGGGGTGGTCTCTCGGAGCGGGAGCGTCGCAAGCTCAAGCGGCGTGTCGTCTGACGGTCGTCGCCGGCGGGGAGTGTCGCGCGYGGGTCTCGACCCGCGCGACGGCATGATGTCCCGAGCATGACTGACACCCTCCTGCCGGTGGACCTGCCCACCGCGACCTC
Source organism: Cellulomonas sp. P5_C5 (assembly GCF_054049655.1). Classification (NCBI taxonomy): domain Bacteria; kingdom Bacillati; phylum Actinomycetota; class Actinomycetes; order Micrococcales; family Cellulomonadaceae; genus Cellulomonas; species Cellulomonas sp. P5_C5. The sequence goes on from NZ_JBFULY010000034.1 coordinate 81,053, forward strand.
CTCCACACCGGTGACGACGCCGGTGTCCGCGGTCGTCGTCACCCGCGGCCGGACCCCGTACCTCGCCACCACCGTCGCGGCCCTCGCTGCCCAGACCCGCCGTCCCGTGCGGGTCCTGCTCGTCGACGTCTCCGACACGGGCGACGAGGCCGTCGAGCAGCTCCTGCACAGCGCGTTCACCGCTGCGGGAGGCACGTCGATGCCCGCACTGCGCGTGGTGCGGACGCCGGGCGCACGGACGTTCGGGCACGCCGTCCGCCGCGCGCTCGAGGCCGACGACGGCTTCCCGACCACCTGGCTCTGGCTCCTGCACGACGACAGCGCACCCGCGCCGACCGCCCTCGCCGAGCTGGTGCGCGCGGTCAGCCACGCCCCGTCGGTCGCGGTGGCGGGCGTCAAGCAGCGCACGTGGACCGACCCGGAACGGCTGCTCGAGGTCGGGGTGCGCTCGTCCCGCTCCGGCCGTCGGATGACCGACGTGGAGCCCGGCGAGCTCGACCAGGGCCAGCACGACGGCCGCGAGGACGTCCTGGGCGTCGGGATCGCCGGCGCGCTCGTCCGGCGCGACGTCTGGACCGACCTCGGTGGCACCGACCCGCTCCTCGGCCCGTTCGGCGACGGCTTCGACCTGTCCCGGCGCGCGCGGCTGGCCGGGCACCGGGTGATCGTCGTGCCGTCGGCCGTGGTCCGGCACGCGCAGGCCGGGTACCTCGGGCTGCGCTCGGACGCGGTCGAGCCCGGCAGCCGGCCCGTCGACCGCGACGGCGACGGCGAGGACGACCGCGCCGACCCGCGGCGGTCGTTCGCCGCCCGCCGTCGCGCCCTGGTGCACAGCAGGCTGGTCTCGGCGCCGCTGGCGCTGGTGCCCGTCGTCGCGGTCGCCGCCCTGCTCGGCGCCGTCCTGCGGGCCTTCGGCCAGCTCGCTGCCAAGCAGCCCGGCCTGGCGGTCGACGAGGTCCGGGCCGCGCTCGTCGCGCTGGCCCGGCCGGACGGTGTCGTCCGCTCCCGCCTGCACGCCACCCAGAGCCGACGCCTGCCGCGCCGCGCGCTGCGCCCGCTGCAGGCCGGCTGGCGCGACGTGTGGTCGCAGGCACGGGACCGGCGCCTGGCGCGGGCGGAGGCGCGCCGCGTCACGCAGGCGCCGAGCGAGCTCGAGCTGCGGGAGCTCGCCGCGCTGGCGACCCGGCGG
>NZ_JBFULY010000035.1:0-39976 GCF_054049655.1 Cellulomonas sp. P5_C5
GTCGGGTCGTGCGGGGGTCGTGCGGGGTGGGTCAGGCGCCGCCGAGCAGCTGCTCGAACGACGGCACCGCGTCGTAGAGTCCGACGGGAGCCGACGGCTCCCGGTCGGCGACCATCTCGGCGAGCTCACGCCCGGCGCGACGGATCCGGTTCGGCAGCGGGTTCACGTCGTCGCCCCCACCGTCGGCCCAGTCGTCGGTGGCCGCGAACACGGCCGTCCCGGCGACGTCGGCCCGCAGGTACGCGAACAGCGGCCGCAGCGCGTACTCGAGCGCCAGCGAGTGCCGACCGGTGCCGCCGGTCGCGCCGACGAGCACGGGCCGTCCGACGAGGGCGTCCTTGTCGAGGATGTCGACGAACGACTTGAACAGCCCCGAGTACGACGCGGAGAAGATCGGCGTGACGGCGATGACGCCGTCGGCGGCGGTGACCTTCTCGAGGACGTCCTTGAGGCCGCCGGAGGCGAAGCCGGAGAGGGTCATGTTGACCACCTCGTGGGCGACGTCGCGCAGCTCCACGTGCTCGACGGTCGCGGTGATGCCGCGGGCGGCGAGCTCGGTGACGGTGGCGTCGGCCAGGCGGTCGGCCAGCAGACGCGTCGACGAGGGCTGGGACAGCCCGGCCGAGATGACGACGATGGAGCGGGTGCTCATCGTGAAGCCTTTCCCCAGCATCAAGAAGAGAGCGAGTCTTCGGCCCGGAGGCCGGTGAACGTGTCCTCGGCGACGACCTGCTCGTGCACCGTACCTGCGGCCTTCGCTGCCGCGACACGCGAGGCGTGCGACGGCGGGTCCGCCGGGACGTGCGCGGGACGGGCCGACTCGGCCTCGGCGCGCAGCACGGGCACGACCTCGGTGGCGAGGATGTCGATCTGCTCCAGCACGGTCTTCAGCGGGAGGCCCGCGTGGTCCATGAGGAACATCTGGCGCTGGTAGTGCCCGACCTGGTCGCGGAACTTCCCGTACCGGTCGATGACCTGCTGCGGGCTGCCCACGGTCAGCGGGGTGTCGCGCATGAAGTCCTCCATCGACGGTCCGTGCCCGTAGACGGGCGCGTTGTCGAAGTAGGGCCGGAACTGCCGCACGGCGTCCTGCGAGTTCTTGGACATGAAGACCTGCCCACCCAGCCCGACGATGGCCTGGTCGGCCTGTCCGTGCCCGTGGTGCTCGTAGCGCTGGCGGTAGAAGTTCACCATCTGCGCGGCGTGCTCCAGCGGCCAGAAGATCGCGTTGTGCAGGAAGCCGTCACCGTAGTAGGCGGCCTGCTCGGCGATCTCGGGGCTGCGGATCGAGCCGTGCCACACGAACGGCGGGACGCCGTCGAGCGGCCGCGGGGTGGACGTGAAGCCCTGCAGCGGGGTGCGGAACTTGCCCTGCCAGTCCACGACGTCCTCCTCCCAGAGGCGGCGCAGCAGCGCGTAGTTCTCGATGGCCAGCGGGATGCCCTGGCGGATGTCCTGGCCGAACCACGGGTAGACGGGGCCGGTGTTGCCGCGGCCCATCATGAGGTCCATCCGGCCGTCGGAGATGACCTGGAGCATCGCGTACTCCTCGGCCAGCCGGACCGGGTCGTTGGTGGTGATCAGCGTGGTCGCGGTGGACAGGATGATGTTCGTCGTCGTGCCCGCGAGGTAGCCGAGCATCGTGGTGGGCGACGAGGGCACGAACGGCGGGTTGTGGTGCTCGCCCGTCGCGAAGACGTCCAGCCCTGCCTGGTCGGCGTGCTGGGCGATGGTGAGCATCGCGCGCACGCGCTCCGTGTCGTCCGGCGTCCGGCCGGTGGTCGGGTCGGTGGTGACGTCGCCGACCGTGAAGATCCCGAACTGCATCTCGCGCCTCGCTTGGTGAAGAGAGTTCATGCGTTTGCATGTACTTGCCGCTCAACAGGGTTGCCCCGTCGACTATTCCCCCTCGCGAGCCCTGATGAGCCGCAGGCGGAGCGGCCCTATAGCGTGGGTGGCACACCGGCCGGCTGGGGAGGGCGACTCGGGGTGAGTGAGCAGATCAGGGTGCTCGTCGTCGAGGACGACGCCGACACCGCGCAGTACGTGCGCACGGTGCTGGAGCGTCGCGGCGGCATGGACGTGACCGTGGTGCACGAGCCGATGTCCGCACTGGCGGAGGTCGCGGCGAGCACGTTCGACGTCGTCCTGACCGACATCCAGATGCCCGGCATGAGCGGGCTCGACCTGCTGGGGGAGCTGCGCTCGCGCGCGGCCGGCACGCCTGTGGCCGTCATGACGGCGTTCGCCAGCGTGGACTACGCCGTCGAGGCGCTGCGTCGCGACGCCGACGAGTTCCTGGTCAAGCCCGTCGCCGCCGCGACGCTCCTGGAGCGCATCACCGCGCTCGCGGTCGAGGGCCGGGCCAAGCGCGCCGCCGAGGGCGCCACCGAGACGGTGCTGGCCGTCGGGGCACACCCCGACGACGTCGAGATCGGGGTCGGCGCGACCCTCGCGTCGCACCGCGCGGCCGGAGACGCCGTCGTCATCCTCACGCTGTCCAGCGGGGCCATCGGGGGAGAGGTCCAGCTCCGTCGGCACGAGGCGCTCGCCGCCGCCGGCATCATCGGGGCCCGTCTCTACCTGCACGACTTCGAGGACACGCGGCTCGATCCCGCGGGCGGGCTCATCACGACGATCGAGGAGCTCATCCGCGAGGTCGAGCCGACCGTCGTCTACACCCACAGCGAGCACGACCGGCACCAGGACCACCGCGCGGTGCGGCAGGCCGTGGACATCGCCGCCCGCCGCGTCCCGTCGCTCGCGAGCTTCCAGAGCCCGTCGTCGACCATCGACTTCCGGCCCAGCCGCTTCGTGCCCGTCGACGGGTTCATCGAGGCCAAGCTGCAGATGCTCGCGGCCTTCGAGTCCCAGGCGCACCGCGACTACATGGACCCGGAGCTCGTCCGCGCCACCGCCCGCTACTGGTCCCGGTTCGGCACCGGGCAGTACGTGGAGCCGCTGGAGATGGTGCGCGCCGCCGCGATGCTGAGCAGCAAGGCGAGGGCCGCGGGCGTCACCGCGGTCCCCGAGTCGGACGTCGTCGACGAGCACGGAGGTCACGCATGAGGGTCCTGGTCACGGGTGCCGGGGGGCCCGCGGGGGTCGCCGTCATCCGGTCGCTGCTGCGCCGGGGCGACGTCGAGGTGATCGCCGCGGACATGGACCGCTGGGCCAGCGCGCTGTACCTCGTGGACGCCGGGTCGCGGCACCTGGTGCCCGCCGGACGGGCCGAGAACTTCGTCGAGGTCGTGCAGGGGATCTGCCGCGACGAACGCGTCGACGTGCTGTTCCCGACCGTCGACGTCGAGCTGCCCAAGCTCGCCGCCGCGCGCGAGGAGCTGCTGGCCGACGGCACGATCCTGGCGTCCCCCGCGCTGCACACGCTCGAGACGTGCCTGGACAAGCTGGCGCTCGCCGCCGCGTGCGCGCGCACCGTGCGCGTGCCGCGCACCGAGCTGATCGGCACGCCGCAGGCGGTCTCCGGCTGGGACTTCCCCGTCATCGTCAAGCCCCGCCGGGGCGCCGGGTCGCGCGGCGTCCGGCTGGTCGGCACGCAGGCCGAGCTCGACGCCGTGCACGACGCCGACGAGGACCTGCTGGTCCAGGAGCTCCTGCCCGGCGACGAGTTCTCGGTCGACGTCCTGGCCGGGCTCGACGGACGGGTGATCGCCGCCGTGCCGCGCGCCCGCCTGCGGGTGGACTCCGGGGTCGCCGTGGCCGGGGTGACCGTGCACGACGACGAGCTGATCGAGACGGCGTCGGCGGTGGCGCGCGCGATCGGCCTCACGACGGTCGCCAACGTCCAGCTCAAGCGGGACGCCGACGGCCGGCCCGCCCTGCTCGAGGTCAACCCGCGGTTCCCGGGCGCGATGCCGCTGACCATCGCCGCAGGCGTCGACATGCCGTCCCTCACGCTCGACGCCGTGCTGGGCCGGCCCGTGCCGGACCACGTCGACTTCCAGGAGATCGCCAACGTCCGGTACCTGGAGGACGTGTTCCTCCCGATCGCCGACGTGCTGCCCGCCCCATGACGGCGGGCCTGTCCCTCGCGGGGGACCACCACGTCCACTCGACGTTCTCCGACGACGCCGTCAGCACCCCCGCCGAGAACCTCGCGGCCGCACAGGCCGCGGGTCTGCGCGAGCTCCGCATGGTCGACCACGTCCGCGTGTCCACCACGTACGTCCCGGAGTTCCTCGCGGCGGTCTTGGCGCTGCCGCCGGTCGACGGCCTGACCGTGCTCACGGGCGTCGAGGCGAAGATCCTCGATGCGTCCGGCGCGGTCGACGCCCCGCGCGAGGTGCTCGCCGCGCTCGGCACGCCGCAGGGTCCGGACCGGGTCCTGCTCGCCGACCACCAGGTGCCCGGKCCGGACGGTCCGTGGAGCCCGCGGTCCACGCGGGAGCGGATCGAGGCGGGACTGGACCCGGCGGACGTGGTCGAGATGCTGGTCACCGCCATGATCCGTGCCATGCACGGGGTCGGGCGTGCCCAGCTGGCGCACCCGTTCTCGGTCCTGCCGAAGATCGGCGTCTCCGAGGACGCCGTGCCGGACCAGCTGCTCGACGCGCTGGCCGAGGCCGCGGTCGCGACGGGCACCCCCGTCGAGGTCAACGAGAAGTGGCACTGCCCCGGCCCGCGCGTCGCCGACCGGCTGCGCGCGGCCGGGGTCCTGCTCGTCGCGTCCACCGACGCCCACCAGGCCGCCGACGTGGGCGTGTACGACTGGGTGCGCGGATGAGCGAGGTCGGTCGGGACGTCCTCGTCGCGATCTTCGTGGCCTTCGTCGGCATTGGTGCGATCCCGGTCCTCGCCGGTCTCTACCAGTACCTGCTCGTCCCGGTGCACGCGTTCCGCAACCACCTGCGCGACGCCTCGCCGCACCTGCCGCGCGTCGTCGTCATCGTGCCGGCCTGGAACGAGGGCGCCGTGCTCGCGGCCTCGCTGGACCGGCTGATGACCCTGCAGTACCCGCCGGACCGGCTCAAGGTGTTCGTGGTCGACGACGCGAGCACCGACGACACCCCCGACGTGGTCCGCGCCAAGGCCGTGCAGTACGACGACCGCATCGTGCACCTGCGCCGCGAGCAGGGTGGCCAGGGCAAGGCGCACACGCTCAACCACGGCATCCGGGTCGCCCTGGAGGACGACTGGATGCAGGCGCTGCTCATCATGGACGCCGACGTCATCTACCGGCCGGACTCCCTGCGCCGGATGGCTCGGCACCTGGCCGACGAGAACGTCGGGGCCGTCACGGCGTTCATCCGCGAGGGCAGCGGCCGGCCGGGCAGCGTCGCGCGCTTCATCGGCTACGAGTACGTGACCGCGCAGGCCGCCGCCCGGCGCGCGCAGAACGTCATGGGTGCCATGGCGTGCCTCGCCGGCGGCGCGCAGCTGCACTCGCGCGAGAACCTGGAGGCCGTGGGTGGGCAGGTGGACACCAGCACCCTGGCCKAGGACACGTATACCACGTTCCTCACGCAGCTGGGCGGTCGCCGGGTCGTGTTCGAGCCGGGCGCGGTGGTGCTCGCGGAGGAGCCCGACACCGTGACCGCCCTGTGGAAGCAGCGGGTGCGCTGGGCCCGCGGCAACGTGCAGATCACACGCACCTTCCGGAGCGTGTGGTTCCGGCCGTCCCGCACCCACCACCTGGGCAACCTCGACTTCGGGATCATCTGGTTCGCGATCTACCTGCTGCCCGTCGCGATGGGGTTCGCGGCCGTGGGCCTGGTCGGCCTGTACTTCGTCGCGGAGGTGACCGCGACCGACGTGTTCCAGGGCTTCTGGTGGGTCGCCGTGACCGCCTACGTGTTCATCACCACGGCGACCCTGCTGCTCGACCGGGAGACCGCCCGCCGCTCGTGGCTGCAGGGGATCGTGTTCCCCGGGCTCGGCGCGCTCGTCGTGATGAGCGCCGCGTGGTTCCCGAACCTCTGGGAGGAGAGGATCCCCAGCCTGCTCGGGCTCGAGATGTCCGAGACGGGCCGGATGGTCTGGACGCTCACGCTCTACTCGTGGTCGGTGCTCGCGATGGCGCTGGCGTGGGTGGTCAAGCTGCTGGAACGCTCCCGCGCGGTGCGGTGGCTCGCCACACCGCTGCTCTACGTGGTGGGCTTCGGACCGGTGCTCTGTGCGATCACCCTGGACGCGTACGTCAAGCAGGCGCGGGGGGCGAGCGCGGTGTGGGACAAGACCGAGAAGACGGGACGGGTGATGGGATGAGCAGCTCTCACCGGGCGGCCCCGGGCGACGACGCCCGCTGGTGGGCGACGCTGTCGTCCGACGCCCTCGAGGACGAGATCCGGTCCAACCGGCGCACGGAGCGACGCCTCCTCGTGGTCGTCGCCCTGGTCTCGCTGGCGGTCACGGTCGTCGCGCTCCTGTTGCACGGCGGTCTGGCATGACCCCCCGCATCCTCGTCGTCGACGACGAGCCCGACGAGCTCGCCCTGATCACCCGGCACGTGCGGCGCCTCGGCCACGACGTGGTGGCCGCGAAGAGCGCCGAGGAGGCGCTGGCCAGCCCCGACCTCGACTCCGTGGACGTCGCCATCGTCGACCTGCGGCTGCCCGGCATGGGCGGCTGGGAGCTGATCGAGGTCCTGCGCGTCCGCCGGCCCGGCCTGCCCGTCGTGGTGACGTCGGTCCTCGACGCAGACGACTACCCGCACGTGGAGGCGTGGCTGCCCAAGCCGTTCTCCGGCGACGGCGTCCAGGCCGCCCTCTCCCGGGCCCTGGGGGACGGGTCGTGAGCCGCGGATGACCGAGCTCTGGTCGAACGAGCGCAGCGACCTCATCACCATGGGGTCGCGCTACCTGCGCCGCCTCGCCCGCCACCTCGGGCCGGACGGCGGCGTGGTCGAGCGCCAGCTGCCGTTCGTCGGGGTCTTCCTGGTCGCGCTGCTCACCCTGCTGATCCCGGGCGTGCACGTGTCCAGCCAACGGGACGTCGTGATCGCCGCCCTGCTCACCGTGGGGCAGCTGATCGCGGCACGCTACCTGCCGTGGGGGCGCTGGCCCGAGGGGCGGCAGGACATCCTGCCGATCCTCCAGCTGGTGGCGGTGGCCTACCTGCGCACCGGCACGGGTGGCCCGGGCTCGCCGTACACCACCCTCGTGTTCTTCCCGGTCATCGCGCTGGCGTCGCAGCGCGAGCGGCGGGGGATCTGGATCGCGGGGCTCGGCGTGGCCGGGGTCGTCGTGTCTCCCGTCCTGCTCACGTCGGACGTGAACCTGACGGTCGACGTGGTCGTCCGCACGCTGTTCGTCACGCTGGTCGCGCTGGTGGTCGCCGCCACCGTCCACGAGATCACGTCACGACTGCGGGCGCGCAGCAACGCGCTCCTGTCGCTGCAGATGGACCAGGCCGTGCTGCTGGACCGCGCGCGCGCCGACGCCCTCTCCCTCGCTCGTGTCGCGGACCAGCGCCGCGCCGCCCGCGACGCGCTGGTCTCCGTCATCGACTCCGCGACCGAGCAGGCCATCATCGCGACGGACGCCACGGGCCTGGTCGAGGTGTTCAACGCCGGCGCCGAACGGCTGCTCGGGTACGGGCAGGGCGAGGTGGTCGGACGCATGCGCCTGACGGACTTCCACGACAAGGCGGAGCTCGAGGCCCGCCGCACGCTGCTCTTCGCCGACGACTCCCCCGTCGACAACCCGCAGGCGCTCGTCGACGCGCTCGTCGCACCCGCGCTGGCCGGTCGCCCGGAGGTGCGCGACTGGACGTACGTCGCGCGCGACGGCGAGCGCATGACGGTCCGGCTCGCCGTGACCCGGCGCTCCGAGTCGGACGGCACCACGACCGGGTACGTCGTCGTCGCCACCGACGTGACCTCCGAGCGGGAGGCCGCGCGCCTCCAGGACGAGTTCGTCAGCCTGGTCAGCCACGAGCTGCGCACGCCCCTGACGTCGGTGCTGGGGTACCTCGAGCTCCTCACCGACGGCACCGACCCGCTCACGGACGAGCAGCGCGAGTACCTCACCGTGATCGAGCGCAACGCCCGCCGGCAGCTGCGGCTGGTGGGTGACCTGCTGCTCAGCGCGCAGGTGGACGCGGGACGGTTCTCGATCGCGCCGCAGCGCATCGACGTCGCCGACGTCGTGCGCGCCTCGGTCGAGGCCGCCACCCCGGTGGCCGACGCCGCGGGCGTCCGGCTCGAGGCGTCCGAGGTCGAGTCCCCGCTGGACGGCGACCCGGTCCGGCTCGCGCAGGCCGTCGACAACCTCGTGTCGAACGCGATCAAGTTCACGCCGTCGGGCGGCACGGTCCGGGTCGGCGTGACGCCGAGCTCGTCCGGTGGCGCAGACGTCGTCGTCGCGGACACCGGGATCGGCATCCCGCCCGACGAGCTCGCCCAGCTGACCACCCGGTTCTTCCGCGCGTCCACCGCCACCCGGCGCGCCATCCCGGGCGTGGGCCTCGGGCTGTCGATCACCAAGGCGGTCGTCGACGCGCACGGCGGGAAGCTCACGATCACGAGCACGCTCGGCGAGGGCACGACGTTCACGATCACGCTCCCGGCGACCCCGCCCGGCTGAACCGGGGTACTCCTCGGTAACTTCGGACATCCCGGGATGTATCAGACGCGGTGACCGGCGTCCCCTCCTGCCCGTGCGCCGACGACGGCGCAGGACAGGACGACGAAGGACACCCCCATGACCATCCTCAGCTCGCCGATCGGCGCCGACTACCGCCCCGCCACCGCAGCCGCCGTGACGGCGCTCGCGGACGCGGGTGTCCCCGTGCACCTCCCGGGCACCGAGGCATACACCGCCCTCACCGGCACCAGCAACCTCACCAAGGCGATCCGGCCCGTCGCCGTGGTCCCCGTGCGCGACGCCGCGGACATCACGTGCACGGTCCGCGTCGCAGCGACGGCCGGGCTGCGGGTCGCGGTCCAGAGCACCGGGCACGGCGCGACGGAGACCATGCAGGACGCGATCCTCGTGAGCACCGCGGCGCTCGACGAGCTCACCGTGCACGCCGACGAGCGCTGGGCCCGCATCGGTGCGGGCGTGCGCTGGGCGGCCGTGCTCGAGGCGTGCGCACCGTCCGGGCTCGCCGGGCTGGCCGGCTCGTCGCCGGACGTCGGCGTCGTCGGCTACCTGACGGGCGGCGGGCTCGGCCCGGTCGCCCGCACCCACGGGCTCGCGTCCGACACGGTCCGGGCGTTCGAGGTCGTCACCGGGGACGGCGTCGCCCGCCGCGTCACCGCCGTGGACCACCCGGAGCTGTTCTGGGGCCTGCGCGGCGGCAAGGGGACGCTCGGCATCGTCACCGCCGTCGAGATCGACCTGGTCGAGCAGGCGGAGCTGTACGCGGGCGCCCTCTGGTTCGCCGGTGCCGACGCCGCCGCCGTGGTCCGCACGTGGAGCCGGTGGTGCGACGTGCTGCCCGAGGAGGGCACCACGTCGATCGCCGTCATGCGCCTGCCCGACCTGCCGCTGTTCCCCGAGCCGTTGCGCGGCACGACGTCGGTCAGCGTGCGCTTCGCCTGGACCGGCGACCCGGCCGTCGGCGAGGAGATGATCCGCGCGATCCGTGCCGTCGCGACGCCCCTGATCGACACCGTGCGGGTCATGCCGTACTCGGCGCTCGGCGACGTGCACTCCGACCCGGTCGACCCGATGCCGCTGCACGAGCACCACAGCCTGCTCGACGCGTTCCCCCTGGAGGCCGCCGACCGGCTGCTCGAGCTGGTCGGCCCCGACGCGCAGTCCGCGCAGGCGATGGTCGAGGTCCGTCAGCTGGGCGGCAAGGTCCTCGACGACGGCGGGGTGCCCAGCGCGTTCCCGTACCGCGACGCGGCGTTCTCGCTCTTCACGATCGGGGTCATGATCCCCGAGGTGGCCGAGGTCGTCACCCGGGACACCGCCCGGGTGCACGACGGGCTCGCGCCCTGGGCGCGGGAGGGTGGCCTGCCGAACTTCACCGGTGCCGCGGGACCGCAGTGGGCGCAGCGGGTCTTCACGCCCGCCGTCGCGCGACGCCTGCAGACGCTGTCGATGGTCTACGACCCCGACGCGGTGCTGCTCGCCGCCCGCGGCATCAGGGACTAGGGCTGCTCGGGCGCCACGAAGAAGGTGAGCGACACGTCCGTGCTGTCGGTGAACTGCGCGGACGTCGATCCCACCAGCGGGCTCGCCAGGGCGGCCACCGCGAACCCGATCGCCACCGCGAGCCGCACGAGGCCGCGACGGTCCACCGACCAGAAGGTGCGCCGACGCGGCTCCGCGCGGGGAGGCTCAGTCGAGGAGGAGCTCATCGACCCTCCTGTCTGCGCTGTCGCTCCGGCGCTCGGGGTGCTCCCGGCGGTCGCGGCGGTCGCGGCGGGCGTCGCCCATCGCGAGCAGCTCGAGCGTAGCGAGCGCGAGCAGCGGAGGCACGAGCATCACGGCGCGTCCCTGCGCGGATCCCGCCCACTGCAGCACCCAGCCCCAGCCCTTGTGCACGGCCAGCTGGACCCCGCGGATGCGGCCGATGGGGGTCGCGTTCGCGTCGGCCTCGGCGTTGGCGTCACCCTTGGTCACGACGTACGACTTGGTCAACGGCTCGCCGGCGGCGTCGAGCTTCGGGACCATGTTGCCGGTCGCCGCGTCCTGCCGGAGGTCGGGCAGCTTGCGCAGTGCGACGATCCGGTGCGTGACCAGCTCGTCGGAGCCCATCGGCCAGAACGAGATGATCTGGCCGACCTTCAKGTCGGACTCGTCGGAGATCGCCCGGAGCACCACGGCGTCGCCCGCGTCGAACTTCGGGGCCATCGAGCCCGACGTCACGATGAGGATCCGCTGGTGGTGGACCTGGAACCACAGYGGGACGGCGAGCGACGTCGCGTACGCCGCACCGCAGACGATGACGACGCTCCACAGCGCGACGCCCACGAGCCGCCGCCACACCGGCTTCGGGGCACGCGAACGCCGCCGACCGAGCACGCGCGGCGCGCGTCGGTCGACGGCGGGGGCGTCACGTCGCCCGTCCGACCAGGAGGGCATCAGGTCAGGGGTTGTTGGCGATCTGCTCGGCGTGGAAGCTCACGTCGAGGGTCACCCCGGCGTCCTGGTACGCGTTGCCGGCCGTGTCGGGGAAGTCGACCCGGAAGCAGAGCCACTCGCTCGTGCGGTCCATGGGCAGGTCCCGGTCGCCCGGGTCGTCACCCTGCAGGGTGTCGCCCACCAGGCTCGTCGACGTCCCGAGCAACGGGCTCGGCGGCGCGGCGTTGAGCGCCGTCTGGCCCACCAGGCCGGTTGCCGAACAGCTGCCCTGGTCGACCTGGTACACGTTGAGCACCAGCACGTCGCGCAGGTCGCCGGGCGTCGCCGGGGGGTCGAGGACCGGGTCGGTTCCCGGGTTCGCCGTCGGCGTGGCGGAGTAGTAGATCGCGTACCGCAGCGCCAGCGAGCCGGTGTTGTTGATCTGCAGCGGGACGAACGTCGAGTCGCCGGGGGCCAGGTTCTGCGGGGAGAACTCGAAGGCCACGTCCTGCCCGATCGCCAGGTCGACGGTGCCGCTCTCGATGGTCGCGGAGGTCGCGTCGTTGTCCGTGAAGATCGCCGACGTGGTCAGCGTCGTGGCGCCGACGGCGGCGAGGCCGACGATGGCCACCGTGGTCCAGAGCCGCCGCCCACGGGGTGCGTCGCGGTGCACCGGGGCCGGGTCGATCATCTCTTGCAGCAGGTCATCCATCATGTGGGAACCCCCCTAGTTGGAAAAGTATCTCTCGGCACCGCGCGCGCCCGACTTGAGCCGAACGCACGATATTCACCCGTTGGTGTCATCGGTGCCAGGTGACCTGGGAGGACGCGTGTGGCGTGTCGTCGGCGGACGTGACGCGGCGACGGCGACTCCACCGCGGCCGCCACCCCGGTCCCGGCGCGGGCGCGGCACCGCGGGCGTGAGCCGCAGGTCGTCCGCGGGCACGGCCTGGGAGTACAGGTAGCCCTGCGCCTGGTCGACCCCGAGCCGGCGCAGCGTCACGGCCGTGGACTCGTCCTCGACGCCCTCGGCGACCACGCGCAGGTCGAAGGAGTGCGCGAGGTCGACCATGGCCTGCACCACGACCTCGGACCCCTCGCGGCCCTCGACGCCGAGGTCGGCGACGAACAGCCGGTCGATCTTCAGCTCGTCCACCGGCAGGTCCCGCAGCTGGGAGATCGACGTGTTGCCGATGCCGAAGTCGTCGATGGCCACCCGGATCCCGAGGGCGCCGAGCCGCTCCAGGACGGGGACCACGCGGGACGGGTCGGCGACCAGCGCGGTCTCCGTGATCTCGACCTCGAGCAGGTCCGCCGGGACCGTGTGCTCCTCCAGGAGCGACTCGATGAGGTCCACGACGGCCACCGTCGTGACGTCGTGCGCGGACAGGTTGACGGCCACGGGCGTCGCCCGGCCCTCGGCGCGCCACGCGGCGAGCTGCGTGACGCACTCGGTGAGCGCGTACCGCGTGACGTCGTGGATGAGCCCGGACTGCTCCGCCAGCGGGATGAACGTGGTCGGCGGCAGCACGCCGCGCGTGGGGTGCACCCAGCGCATCAGCGCCTCGAGGCCCACGGTCCGTCCCGTCGCCAGCTCGATCTTCGGCTGGTAGTGCATCCGCAGCTCGCGCGGTGCGCCCGGTGCGGGGGTCAGCGCGCGGTGCAGGTCTCCCAGCAGGACCAGGCGGGCGGGCGACGAGTCGTCCTCGTCCGCGGAGTAGACCGAGACGCCGGTGCGGTGGTGCTTGGCGGCGTACATCGCGACGTCCGCGGTACGCATGAGCGACGACGGGTCCGTCGCGTGGTCGGGCAGGCACGCGACGCCGACGGACGTGTCGACGTGGAGGGGCAGCTCGCCGAGCATGAACGGCGGGACGAACAGGCCGCGCACGCGCCGGGCCAGCCGTTCCGCGTTGGCCACGGAGCGCACGTCGGGCAGCAGGATGGCGAACTCGTCGCCGCCGAGCCGGGCGACGACGTCGTCGTCCCGCAGCGCGCCGCGCAGGCGTTCGGCCACCTGCTCCAGGAGCTCGTCGCCGCGGTCGTGGCCGAGGGAGTCGTTGATGTCCTTGAACCGGTCGATGTCCAGCAGCATGAGCCCGACGCGGGAGCCGGTCTCCTCCGCCTCGAGGATGGTGCGGCGCATCCGCTCCGCGAGCATGCGGCGGTTGGGCAGCCCCGTGAGCGAGTCCAGGAGCGCCAGGCGGGCGTTCTCGAGGGCCGTGGCCTGCAGCCGGCGCGACGCCGTCCACACCGTCCGGAACAGCACCAGCCAGAGCGCCAGCAGGCCGAGCGCCACGACGGCCGCCAGCGTGCGGACGGCCTCGGCGAGCGCGGCGCCCGCCGCCGTGTGGTCGAGCATCACCTCGGCGGCCCCGATGACGTCGCTCCCGCGCGTCGGGTCGGGGTCGGCGACGTCGTCGGCCCCCACCGGCACGTAGACGTCGAGGACGTGCCGCTCGGTGCCGCCCCCGGCACCCTCGCCGACGCCGCGCACGTCCGTGATCACCCGCGCGCTCGGGCTGCCGCCGGTGGTGACCAGGTCGAGGCGGTCACCGTCGGGGAACCCCGTCTCGGTGTGCTCGGCCGAGCTGTAGATCAGCGAGCCGTCGAGCGCCCAGAGCCGCAGCTCGACGAGCCGGTCACCGAACCCGGAGGTCGCGGCCTGGACGGCGTCCTTCTGGGCCTGGTCGAGGTTGTTCGGCAGCACGAAGGAGTCGGTCGGCACGGTCGCMGTGGCGTACGTCGTGACGGTCTCGGCGGTCGCGATCCCGTCGCGCACCGACTGCTGGCTCATCACGCTCCACGTGACCCAGACCAGCGCGCAGCCGAGCACGCCCATGGCGATGCTGCTGATGACCGCGAACGACCGCGTCAGCGGCCAGCGGCGGCGGACGGCTCTTGGCACGTGGACCTCACGAGCTGGGCGAGCGCGGCTCGGAGGGGGCCGTGCTGAGGCGAGAGTATGCGGAACTGAGGCTGGACTGCGACACGCCAGGTCAGAGCGTCGCCCGGGCGCGTCGGGAACGTCCTGAGGCATGCGGGAGTTGCACCGGACGCCACCACCAACCCCAGCTCGACCAGGAGGAGCACACATGACCTACGAGGTGTCCAAGACCGACGAGCAGTGGGCGCTGGAGCTGGAGCCGCAGGAGTTCGCGGTGCTGCGCCGGGCGGGGACGGAGCGTGCGTGGACGGGTGAGCTGCTCGACGAGAAGCGCGAGGGCGTCTACCGCTGTCGGGCGTGCAGCAACGAGCTGTTCCGCTCCGAGACGAAGTTCGACTCGCACTGCGGCTGGCCCAGCTTCTTCTCGCCGCTGGCCGGCGACCGCGTCGAGCTGATCTCCGACCGCAGCCTCGGCATGGTCCGCACGGAGGTGCGCTGCGCGCGGTGCGGATCGCACCTCGGGCACGTGTTCGACGACGCGCCGCAGACCCCGACGGGCGACCGGTTCTGCATGAACTCGGTGAGTCTGGCGTTCGAGCCGCGGCGCGCCGAGGCGGACACCCCGGACGTGTGACGTCCAGATGGTCGACACGTGTGAAGTCGGGGCCCGCAGGTGCCGATAATGCTCACGTGGAAGATGTCCTGACAGTGCGACGCTGGCGGCGCTACGGCGCCGACCGTCTCTATGTCACGCAGGAGAGCGGTGCGCGGGTCGGCTCGGTCGACCTCCAGTCCGGTGAGGTCGTCGTCGACGACCCCCAGCACGAGGCCGGTCTGCGCCGGGCCGCGCAGGCGTACCTGCGCGCCGACGTCGCCGAGCTCGCCATGACGCTGCCCACCCCCGGGGTCGGCGCCCTCGACCCCGTGGACGAGTCGGCGCTCCAGGCGTGGCTCGGCGGGGACGACTGGGACTCGATCAACCTCGCCGCGATCCGTGGTGAGCGCGGCAGCTCCGTGCGGACCCGGCTCGAGCGGATGGGTGACGAGGGCTGGCAGGTCGTCCACGACGTCCCGCTCGGCCGGCAGGGCAGCATGGTCGAGCACCTCCTCATCGGCCCGGCCGGGATCTTCACGGTCGCCGAGCGCCGGCACCCCGGTCAGCGCATCGTCGTGGAGGGCCGCACCCTCGTCGTCGACGGGCGGTCCATGTCCTACCTGCGGGACGCGCGGCTCGAGGCCACCCGGGTGCAGGGCGCCCTGCTCGCTGCGGCCTGCGCGGCGATCACGGTGCGCGGCGTCGTCGTCGTGCACGGCGACCTGGAGGTGCGCACGGTCCAGCCCGGGCACGACGCGTTCGCCATCGCCCGCCAGGACGTGCAGACCGTGTTCCGCGCGATGCCCGTCCGGCTCGACCCGGCGCGGATCATGGCGATCGCGCACGTCGCGCGCCAGCGGGCGACCTGGTCGCGCTGAGCCCCACGCTCGGCGTCGCGCTTGGGTGTTGACACCCGTTCCGCGCGGTGATCTGCTGAAACGCTTCCTTCTGCTCGGGTGGCGATGCGGCGATTTTCGTAGGGGTCCCGTCAGGATGTGACCGTGGTCGACGAACAGTTCCGCCAGCTCGAGCGCGAGCTCGGTCTCCTCCTGCGCCGTGCGCAGGCCTCCTCCGCCTCGATCTCGCGGGACGTGCACCCCGACCTCGAGCCCGCCGCCTACTCGCTCCTCGCGCTCATCGCGGCCTCGCCGGGGGTGCGGGCGAGCGACCTGGCCACGACGATCGGGGTCGGGCGGGGCACGATGTCCCGCCAGCTCGCCCGGCTCGGCACCCTCGGCCTGGTGTCGCGTCGCCCGGACCCCGACGACTACCGCGGTCAGCTGCTCGAGCTCACGGACGAGGGCCTGCGCCGCTTCGGGGCCGCTCAGCAGGCACGACGCGCGTTCCTGCGCCAGGCGCTCACGGGGTGGAGCGCGACGGACGTGGAAGGCCTGGCGACGCAGCTGGGCCGGCTCAACGAGGACCTCGCGGCGGCCCGCCGGGCGCACTGAGCGCGCCCGGCGTCCGACGGGTCACATCGAGCTGAGCGCCGAGGCGAACCGCAGGACGAGCAGTGCGACGCCGACCACCGTGCCGACGATCCCCAGCGTGAGGCCGGCGTCGGCCTGCCCACGGCCCAGCGGCGGGTAGCCCTGGCGCTGGAAGTCCTCGGCGCGCTTGCGGCCTCGGACCGACCACACGATCGCCATGATCGAGAACACCAGGAACGGGTTGATGAGCAGGCTGACGGCGCCGTAGAGCACGGCGTTGTACGTCAGCTGGTTCCGGCCGCGCGCCAGGTCGAGGTCGGGGCGGTCCTTCGAGTTCCGCTCCTTGCGGGGCAGCGCCCTGGCCTCGGCCTTGGACATCGAGCCCACCACGATGTGCCCGCCGAGCGCCGGTCCCCCGCCCCACGACGAGACGGTCGGTGCGTACGGCATCGTCGTGGGCGCCGCGGAGCCGTAGGCCGGAACCTGGACGGGAGCGGCCGCGTAGACGGGCGCGAACTGTTCGGCGGGCGGCGCGACGGCCGGCGCCGACACGTGCTCGGTCCACCCGGTCCCGTCGAACCAGCGCTGGCGCCCGGCGCTCGCGCTCGGGTCGGGGTCCGGGTACCAGCCGGGGGTGGTCGACGACATGGGGAGTCCTTCCGGCAGATGAGTTGCCCTGGTCATCGGCATCGGCCGTCGGAGAGTTGACACGGCACCGCCCCGCAACCGAGGGGCTGCGGGGCGGTGTCGTCCGGGGTCAGTCGCGGGTGGAGATCCGCTCCTGGGCCGTCAGGGCGTCCAGCTCGGCGTCGGTCGGGTCGACCGTCGGGTCGACCGTCGCGTCGACCGCCACCGGCGACGTGGCCGGCGCGAGCGCCTGGCCCTCCGTCTCCAGGAGCTGCTCGATGCCCGAGCGGGTGCCCAGCGGCACCTCCTTGAGGAAGAGGACCGCGATCAGCGAGACCAGGGCGACCGGGGCCGCGACGAGGAACAGGTCCGCGATGGCGTTGCCGAACGACTGCTCGACGACGAGCCGCACGTTGTCCGGGAGGGTGGACAGGTCCGGGATCGCCCCGTCGGAGCCCATGGCGGACGGGTCGATGCCGATGGCGACCAGGCCGCGGACCATGAGGTCGGTGACCCGGTGGGAGAGCACGACGCCCAGCGCGGACACGCCGAGCGCGCCACCGAGCGTCCGGAAGAAGGCCACGGTCGACGTCCCCGAGCCGATCTCGCGGACGTCCAGGGTGTTCTGCACGGCGAGGACGAGGTTCTGCATGAGCATCCCCACGCCGGCACCGATGATCACGAGGTAGAGGGCCACCAGCGTGAACGACGTGTCGAAGTGGATGGTGCCCATGAGGCCGAGGCCGGTGGTGAGCAGGATCGCGCCGGCGACCATGAACTTCTTGTACTTGCCGGTGCGGCTGATGATCTGCCCGGAGACGGTCGACGAGACCAGCAGGCCGACGATCATCGGGATGGTCAGCAGGCCGGACTGCGTCGGGGTCTTGCCGCGGGCCAGCTGCATGTACTGGCTGAGGAACACCGAGGTGCCGAACAGGGCGACGCCGACGGCGATGCTGGCGACGACGGCCAGGACCAGGGTGCGGTTCTTGAACAGGTGCAGCGGGATGATCGGCTCGCTCGCGCGGGACTCCACCCAGATCGCCGCGGCCAGGGTCAGCAGCGAGCCACCGACCATCGCGGCGGTCTGCCACGAGGCCCAGTCGAACGACGTGCCGGCGAAGGTGATCCACAGCAGCAGGGTCGCGATGCTGACCGACAGGAGCGTCGCGCCGGCGTAGTCGATCTTCACCTTGCGGGCCTTGCGGGCGGGCAGGTGCAGCGTGCGCTGGAGCACGATGATCGCGGCCACCGCGAACGGCAGACCGATGAAGAAGTTCCACCGCCAGCCGGCGCTGTCCGTGATGACGCCGCCGAGCAGCGGGCCGCCGACCATGCCGATGCCCATGACGGCACCCATGAGCCCCATGTAGCGGCCGCGCTCGCGCGGGCTGATGATGTCCGCGATCAGGACGGTGCCCAGCGCGGTGAGGCCGCCGGCGCCGATGCCCTGCAGGGCGCGCATGCCGATGAGCATGCCCGTGCCGTGGGAGAGCCCGGCGAGCGCCGACGAGACGACGGAGATGCCCAGCGCGAGCTGGATGAGCAGCTTGCGGTCGACGAGGTCGGCCAGCTTGCCCCAGATCGGTGTCGAGATGGTGGTGGTGAGCAGGGTGGCGGTGACCACCCAGGTGAAGGCCGACTGCGTGCCGCCGAGGTCGGAGATGATCCGCGGCAGCGACGAGGACACGACGCTCGTCGCGAGGATCGAGACGAACATCCCGAGGAGGATGCCGGAGAGGGCCTCGAGGACCTCGCGGTGGGTCATCTTCGGGGTGCTGCTGGGCGCGGTGCTCTCAGCGGTGCTGGTGGGTTCTGGTGCGGTGGCGCTGGACATGGTCTCGCTCTCGTGGTGCTGGCAGGGTCGTGCGCCGTCGGCGTGCCGTCGGCGGGCGAGGGTCGTGGGTCAGGCGTGGGCGGGCACGGCCCCGCGGTCGGCCTGGGCCGGCTCGGTGGGGACGGTGGGGACGGTGGGGACGGTCCCGACGGGGACCGGCGCGGTCGGGTCGGTCATCCGCGCRATCGTCGTCGTCAGGCGGTCGAGCGTCGCGCTTGCGGCCGTGAGGTCGTCGGCGGACCAGCCGTCGAAGACCTCGCCGGCGCGACGGTCGAGCACCGCGCCGATCTCGAGCGCCAGCGAGCGGCCGGCGGGGGAGAGGCGGATCGTGCGGACGCGGCGGTCGCCGTGGTCGACCGCGCGCTCGACCAGGCCGTCGTCGACGAGCTGGCTGACCTGGCGGCTGGCGACCGAGATGTCGACGCGCAGGATGTGCGCGATGTCGCTGACCTGGAGGGTGCCGCGGCGCTCCAGGATCCGGACGATCGCGAACGTGCCCTTGGAGCAGCCGATCTCGCGGGCGACCCCGAGCGACGACTCGCGCAGGGCGCGGTTGAAGGCCTCGACGGACCGCAGCAGCAGCTGCGGCGGGGCCTCGAGCTGGACGGACGGCATGGCACTCCTTTTTGTTGCTCGTAGCAACGATACGACCGACGCTTGCTTCAAGCAACTGACGCCTCTGAGTATTCCGTCACACAGCGACGCGGCCGGACCCGTGGAGTGGTCCGGCCGCGTGCGGGTTGCAGAGGTCAGGCGGCGGTCACGTGGTCGAGGCCCCCCGGCGGGTGCGGTCGACCTTCACGCCCTCCATGTCCTCCAGCTCGATGCCCTTGGTCTCGGGCACCTTCCAGAGCGTGAAGAAGAAGGACAGCGTCGCGAAGATCGCGTACATGAGGTACGGGATGGACGCGCCGAACGTGTCCAGCAGCGGCGGGAACGTCACGGTGATGAGGAAGTTGGCGATCCACTGCGCGGCCGCGGCCACGCCGAGCGCTGCCGCGCGGATGCGGTTGGGGAACATCTCGCCCAGGAGGACCCAGACCAGCGGGCCCCAGGTGGCGCCGAAGAAGACCACGAACAGGTTCGCGGAGACCAGGGCGATGACGGCCCACGAGCCGTCGAGGGTGACGTCCTTGCCCGTACCCGTGGACTGCGTGAACGCGAGCGCCATGAGCCCGAGCGTCACCGCCATGCCGAAGGAGCCGGTGAGCAGGAGCGGGCGTCGGCCGATCTTGTCGATGAGCGCGATGGCGATGAACGTCACGAGCACGTTGGTGACCGACGTGATCGTGGAGATCATGAACGACTGGCTCTCCTCGAACCCGACGGCCTGCCACAGCGTGTTCGAGTAGTAGAAGATCACGTTGATCCCGACGAACTGCTGGAACACCGACAGCAGGATGCCGATCCACACCACGGGCAGCAGGCCGAACCGCGGACCCTTGAGGCTGGCCTGGGACGCGAGCTTCTTGTCCGTCGCGATCGTGTGCTCGATCTGGACGACGTGCGCCTCGACGTCGTCGTGCTCCGGCAGCGTGGTGGCCAGCACCTTCTTGGCCTCCTCGCGCTTGCCCGTCGCGATGAGGTAGCGCGGCGACTCCGGGATCTGGAGCGCGAGGATGCCGTACACAGCGGCGGGGATCACCGCGACGATGAACATCCAGCGCCACGCCTCGAGCCCGAACCAGAGCTCTTCGGACGCGCCACCGGCGGCCGTCGCCAGCAGCTGGTCGGACAGCAGCGCCGCGAAGATACCGAGCGTGATCGCGAGCTGCTGCAGCGACCCCAGCCGGCCGCGCATCGCCGCGGGGGCGATCTCCGCGATGTACGCCGGCGCGATGACCGACGCGATGCCGATGCCGATGCCGGCCATGATGCGCCAGAGCACCAGGTCCCAGACCCCGAAGGCGATGCCGGACAGGATCGAGGAGACGAAGAACAGGACCGCGCCGAGGAACATCACCCGGGTGCGGCCCCAGCGGTCGGCGAGCTTGCCGCCCAGCCACGCGCCGAAGGCGCAGCCGAGCAGGGCGATCGCGACGACGAGGCCGGTGACGGCGGGATCGATCTCGAACTCGCCCTCGATCGCGTCGACGGCGCCGTTGATGACCGAGCTGTCGAAGCCGAACAGGAAGCCACCGACCGCCGCCGCGACGGCGAGACCGATGGCCTTGTTCTTGTACGGGTGCGGGGGTACGGCCGAGCCGCCCGTCGCCCCCTGCGGCGACGCTGCCTGGGACATGATCTGCACCTCCGTCGGACCCCGGGCCGCTCCCGAGGAGATCACCCCCACCTTGGCCCCGACCGGGTGGACGCGCACGTCGTGGAGTCGTGCCCTGTTGGCCGACCCCCGGCCCGGGGGGCAAGATCGTCCGATGGACGGCACCGGTGGAGCGAAGCGCCCTCGGCGTCCCGCCATGCTCGACCCCGCCCAGGCCGAGGAGCTGCCCGGCGGCTACGACCCCGCCCTGCGCAACGAGGCGGCGCACACGACCGCTGCGGCCCTCGTGCACCAGGGCCGGGCGAACACGGACCCCGAGGTCGTCGCGCGGCTGGTCTCCCTGGTCGAGCGGGAAGGTCTCGACGTCGTCGCGGCCCTCTGGTCCGACAGCCCGGCGGACAGCCTGCCCGGCGCGCTCTGGCGGCTGTACGTGCTGCGCGAGTGGGTGCGGCGGGACCCCGCGACGGTCGCCGACCGCTACCGGCTCGGCGTCGCCGCCGCCCCCGTGCACGACGTCGTGGCCGGCGTGGCCGACGCCCCTGGCCCGGCGGACGTCCTGGCGGTGGCCGACGCGGTGCTGTCCGGGGTCTACACCGGCGAGCTCGACGTCGCCCTGGAGCGCGCGGCGGCGTTCAGCCGGGTGCTCGCCACCGGTGCGGCGTTCGACGCGGACCACCTGGACGACGTCGACCCGTCCGCGGCCCAGCGGCTGACCCGCGGCGCCGCGTCCCTGGTGCGCACCGCGGAGGAGCTCGAGCGCGCCGCAGCGCTCTGGCGTGCCGGCCGCCTGGAGTGACGTCGCCCACGTGCCGTCACACGAACGCGCAGGTCCGGGGCGTGTCGCCGGGACGGCGGGAGTCGATCACCCGGACGCGACGGGAGGTCGGGCGTACGATGAGCGGCGACGTCGRGCCGCGGTAGCCCCGGGCTCCATCTCAAGMCGCTTCGAGCGGCCTCGCGCCGAGAGGCGCTCCGCGGTCCGGCGTCGCTCATCGTGGGCAGGTCGCCACGGACGTCATCTGGCTGTCACCATGTGTCCACGCGCGCGTCGTCGCGCGTTAGGCATCCGAGCCACCGTGACCTAGCCTGATCCCCGCCCTTCTCCGCTGGTCGTTCCCTCCCTCCCACTGTGGCCATTCCCGCCACCCACCCTGTTTCCCGGAGCCCGCTGTGCGCCTGCGCCTCACCCCGCGCGACACCACGTTCTTCGACCTCTTCGCCGCCCAGGCGGTGCACCTCGTCACCGGCGCCAACCTGCTGGGCGAGATGCTGGGGGCCGACCGCTCCACCCGCAAGGAGATCGGCAAGCGCATCGCCGACGCCGAGCACGAGGCGGACGACGCGACCCACTCGATCATGCGTCGGCTGAACCAGACGTTCGTCACCCCGTTCGACCGGGACGACATCTACACGCTGGCCTCGAGCCTCGACGACTGCATGGACTTCATGGAGGAGGCCGCGGACCTCATCGTCCTGTACAAGGTCGACGCCCTGCCCGCGCGCGTCTCCGACCAGGTCCAGGTGCTCCAGCGCGCCGCCGAGCTCACCGCCGAGGCCATGCCCCGGCTGCGCTCGATGGACTCGCTGTCCGAGTACTGGGTCGAGGTCAACCGCCTGGAGAACCAGGCCGACAAGATCCACCGCAAGCTCCTGGCCCAGCTGTTCGACGAGGTCACCGACCCGATCCAGCTGATGAAGGTCAAGGAGATCGTCGAGAAGCTCGAGGACGCCGCCGACGCGTTCGAGAAGGTGGCGAACACCGTCGAGACCATCGCGCTCAAGGAGTCCTGAGCCCGGTGGAACTGGCGCTCGTCGTCATCGTCGTCGCGTTCGCGCTCGGCTTCGACTACACCAACGGCTTCCACGACGCGGCGAACGCGATCGCGACCTCGGTCTCGACGCGCGCGCTGACGCCCCGGGCCGCCCTGATCATGGCGGCGGTCTTCAACCTCGTCGGCGCGCTGCTGGGCACCCAGGTGGCGACGACCATCGCCGAGGACATCATCAGCATCGGGGACGTCAGCTCCCAGGAGGGGCTGATCATCGTCCTGTCCGGGCTGATCGGTGCGATCACCTGGAACCTCATCACCTGGTGGCTCGGCCTGCCGTCGTCGTCGACGCATGCCCTCATCGGCGGGCTGACCGGCGCCGGCATCGCCGCCAACGTCACCGTGCACTGGGACGCGATCCTGGACAAGGTCGTCATCCCCATGGTCCTGTCGCCGCTCGTCGGGTTCTCCCTGGCGTTCGCGCTGATGGTGGGGGTGCTCTGGCTCGTCCGGAACTCCGCACCCGCGCGCACCATGCGCCGCTTCCGGCTGGCGCAGACGGCGTCCGCGGCCGCGATGGCCCTCGGCCACGGTCTGCAGGACGCGCAGAAGACGATGGGCGTGATCATGCTCGCGCTCATCGCCGGCGGCTTCTACAGCCAGGGCGACGCCATCCCGCTGTGGGTCAAGCTGTCGGCGGCCACGGCCATCTCCCTGGGCACGTACTCCGGTGGCTGGCGCATCATGCGCACGCTCGGTCGCAAGATCATCGAGCTCGACCCCGCGCGCGGGTTCGTCGCCGAGTCGGTCGCCGCGTCGGTGCTGTACGCCAGCGCCTACTGGCTGCACGCTCCCATCTCGACCACGCACACGATCACCTCGGCGATCATGGGCGTCGGCGCCACCAAGCGGCTGTCCGCGGTCCGCTGGGGCGTCGCCAAGAACATCGGCACGGCGTGGGTTTTGACCATCCCCATGGCGGCCCTGGTGGCTGCCTGCGTCTACTGGATCCTCAACCCGATCCTCACCTAGGCGTCCGCTCGAGAACGTCATGGGTCGCGTCCTGGAGTAATCAGGGCGCGACCCATGGCGTTCCGGGCTAGGACGGCTGCGCCTCGCCCGGGCGGTGCGTCTCCGTGGCCACCACGCGGGGGCCMTTCGGGGTCTGGGCGACGTGCGCGACCAGGACCTGCGCGGGGTGCAGGAACGGGTCGGTGGTCGGCAGCGCGTCCGCGACGCTGCGGCGGGCGTGCTGCGCCAGCACGTCGACGACGGTGGGCAGCACCGGCCGGTGCGTGCACAGCACGGCGTCGCCGGTCTGCTCCAGCAGCTGCAGGACCTCCGCAGCAACCCGGGCCGGCGACGTGGAGTGCTCCGCCTCGGTGAGCACGGGCAGGACCTCGGCCGCGACCTGCGCCGCCGCCGCGTAGGGCGCCACGGTGCTGACGCAGCGGGCCCACGCGCTGGTGACCACCCGCGCGACGCCGAACGTGGACAGCACCGGCACCAGCGCACGCGCCTGCCGCTGGCCCTCCGGCGTCAGCGGGCGGTCGAGCTCGGTGCCCTTCCAGTCCGCTCGACGGCGGGCGGTCCCGTGCCGGGCGATGACGAGCGCGCGGGTGTCCAGGCGGCCCTTCTCGTACGCCTCGACCAGCTCGGCCAGCGGGGCCCGGTCGTCGTCGCGGGTCAGCCGCTTGGCGGCCGTGACCACGTCGAACCAGCGCAGCTGGTCGATCTCCTTCGGGGAGACGGGCGGGACGGGCGGGCGTGCGCGCAGGGCTGCGGCGTCCGGGCGGCCGGCCACCTGGGCGGCCCAGTAGTGCACCCGCTTGCGGCGGCCGTCGGACAGCGCGTACTCGAGCCCGGGGAGCGGGATCCCCAGGACGACGTCGTGCGCGGTCTCCTCGGCCACCTCGCGGGTCGCCGCCGCCAGGATCGTCTCTCCGGGGTCGAGCTTGCCCTTCGGCCACGACCAGTCGTCGTAGCGCGGCCGGTGGACCATCGCGACCTGCAGCGTGCCCAGGCGGACGCGCCACACCAGGGCCCCGGCCGCCTCGACGACGACCGGTGCGTGGGCTGTCGTCACCGGCCCGTGCCCGGCCGGCGCCGCTGCCGGTAGATGAGGGCGGCCTGCAGGTCCACGAGGGGGCCGTCCGGGCCGAGGTGGTGCCGGTGCCAGGTCCCGTCCTGGTCGAGGTGCCACGAGGAGGTCCCGTCGTCGGTCGACTCGTCCATGAGCTCGATGAGCTCACCGACCTGGTCGGGGTCGGCGATGCGGACCAGGGTCTCGACGCGCCGGTCGAGGTTGCGGTGCATCAGGTCCGCCGAGCCGATGTAGACCTCCGGGCCGTCGACGGCGGAGTCGGCGTCGGCCGTGGCGTTCGCGAACGCGAAGATGCGCGAGTGCTCCAGGAACCGGCCGAGGATCGAGCGCACCCGGATGGTCTCGGACAGGCCGGGGACCCCCGGGCGCAGCGCGCAGATGCCGCGGACCACCATGTCGATCGGGACGCCCGCCTGCGACGCCCGGTACAGGGCGTCGATCGTGGCCTCGTCGACCATCGAGTTGACCTTGATCTTGATCCACGCCGGCTGGCCCGTCCGGGCGGCGTCCGCCTCCCGGTCGATGCGCTCGATCAGCCCGGCCCGCACGGAGCGCGGCGCCACCAGCAGCCGGTGGAAGCGGGACTTCGGGGCGTAGCCCGACAGCTGGTTGAACAGCCGCGTCAGGTCCTGCCCGACCTCCGGGTCGCTGGTCAGCAGCCCGTGGTCGGTGTACAGCCGCGCGGTCTTCGGGTTGTAGTTGCCGGTGCCGATGTGGCAGTAGCGGCGCAGGCCGTCGGACTCCTGGCGCACCACCAGCGACAGCTTGCAGTGCGTCTTGAGGCCGACGATGCCGTAGACGACGTGCACCCCGGCCTGCTCGAGCTTGCGTGCCCAGGAGATGTTGTTCTGCTCGTCGAACCGCGCCTTGATCTCCACCAGCGCCAGCACCTGCTTGCCGGCCTCCGCGGCGTCGATGAGGGCGTCGACGATGGGGGAGTCGCCCGACGTCCGGTACAGGGTCTGCTTGATGGCGAGCACCTGGGGGTCCGCCGCCGCCTGCTGCAGGAACGTCTGCACGGAGGTCGAGAACGAGTCGTACGGGTGGTGCAGGAGGATGTCGCGCTCGCGGATCTTCGCGAACATGTCCGCGGGCGTCGCGCTCTCCACCTCGGCGAGCTGGCGGGGGGTCGACGCGATGAACCGGGGGAACTGGAGGGCCGCGCGGTCCAGGTCGGCGATGAGGTTGAGGCCCGTCGCGTCCAGCGGCGCGGGCAGCTGGTAGACCTCGTCCTCGGCGACGTCGAGCTCCCGGATCAGCAGGTTGCGGATGCGCGGGCTGATGCCGTCGGCGATCTCCAGGCGCACGGGCGGCCCGAAGCGGCGGCGCAGCAGCTCCTTCTCCATCGCCTTCAGGAGGTTCTCGGCGTCGTCCTCCTCGACCTCCACGTCCTCGTTGCGCGTCACCCGGAACGTGTGGTGCTCCTGGACCACCATCCCGGGGAACAGCTGCTCGAGGTGCTCGGAGATGACGTCCTCGACGGGCACGAACGACATCGGGCCCTTCTCGGGGGACGCCGCCTGCACGTCCGGTGCGCTCGGCCGGCCCGACGCGTCCACCGCGATGAACCGGGGCAGCAGCGGCGGCACCTTGACGCGGGCGAAGTGCTCCTTGCCGGTCGCGGGGTTGGTCACCACGACGGCCAGGTTCAGCGACAGCCCCGAGATGTACGGGAACGGGTGCGCCGGGTCCACGGCCAGCGGCGTGAGCACCGGGAAGATCTGCCGGCGGAAGAACTTGCGCAGCCGGTCCTGCTCGCTCTCGCCCAGCTCGTCCCAGCGGACCAGCGTGATGCCCTCGTGGGCCAGCGCCGGCTGCACCTGCTCCGCGAACACCGCCGCGTGGCGGGCCATGAGCTGGTGCGCCTCCTCGCTGATCGACTCCAGGACCTGCCGCGGCGACAGCCCCGAGGCGGCCGTGACCGCGATGCCCGTCGCGATGCGGCGCTTCAGGCCGGCCACGCGGACCATGAAGAACTCGTCSAGGTTGGACGCGAAGATCGCCAGGAACCGCACCCGCTCGAGCAGCGGGATGTCGCCGTCCTCCGCCAGCTCCAGCACCCGCTGGTTGAACGCGAGCCAGGAGAGCTCGCGGTCGAGGAAGCGGTCGTCGGGCAGGGGCTCTGCGGTGTCGATGTGCTCGTCGTACTCGCTCTGGGCCATGTGCTCCGCGATGTGGGCGGCCAGGGACGGGTCGAGGGCGGTGGCGTCCGTCATGCGCCCATCGTGACACCCGCAGGTGAACTCGGGGTATCGGAACCGAACATCACGTCGACGGCCGACCGCACGAAGCCCGCGCGCTCGTACGTGTGCACCGCGACCGTGTTCTCCGCGCCGGTGTAGAGGATCGCCGCACCTAGGCCGCGGGCGGCGAGGTGGTCCAGACCGAGCGCCGTCAGGGCGCGCCCCAGGCCCAGACCCTGCGCGTCCGGGTCCACCCCGACCACGTAGATCTCGCCCACCGGCTCAACACCGTGATCGCCCGCGGGGTGCACCTTCGTCCACACCGAGCCCAGCAGGATCCCGTCGCGCTCCGCCAGCAGGAAGCCCGCGGGGTCGAACCACGGCTCGGACTCCCGGGCGCGCAGGTCCGCCGACGTCATCCGTCCCTGCTCCGGGTGGTGGGCGAACGCGCGGGAGTTCACGCGCCGCCACGCGTCCTCGTCGCGACCCGGCTCGAACGGCCGCACCGTCACCCCCGTCGGCAGCGCCGGGATGCTCGCCGGCCGCGCCGTCAGGTCGACGCGCATCTGCAGCAGCTCGCGCACGACGACCATGCCGAGCTCCTCGGCGAACCGGCGCGCCTCGGGCAGGTCGCCGTGCGCCCACACCCGCAGCGTGCGGTCCGGGACGACCGCCGTCTCGGCGAGCGCGCGCGTCAGCAGCGCGCGGCCCACGCCGGCGCGGCGGTGATCGGGGTCGACGACCAGCTCCGCCTTGGTCGACGACTGCGTGCCGACGTCGAGCTGGGCGTAGCCGACGAGCCCGTCGCCGAGCGTCGCGTGCAGGTGGATCACCGGGGCCTCCGGAGCGCTCAGCCACAGCAGCGGCTGCTCCGAGAGCGGGGGGACCCCGTCGACCGCGGCGGCCCGGTCCGCGAGGGCCCGCACGGCGTCCGCGGAGCCGGCGGGCAGCGGTCCGGCGGTCGCACTGAGGATGACCTGCGAGGACACGTCGTCGAGCATGGCCCCATCCCACCACGGGAGAGTCTCGGCCGGACGGCTTCGCGGCGGGCGCCGCCGGGTGAGCGGGTACGTTGGCGGGCGATGGATGCCTCGGGGAACGCCTTGCTGCACGACGACCGCCCGCAGGACACCCGCCGGTCGAGGCGGGCGCGACGGGCGGCGGAGACGGCGAGCCCGGTCGACGTGACGGTGGTCGTGGTCGGCGCCGGGCAGGCGGGGCTCTCGGCGGCGTACCACCTGCGTCGCGCAGGGCTCGTCGCGGTCGGCGAGCGCGGCTGGGAACGGGCGGCGGCGACGTTCGTCGTGCTCGACGACGGTGCGCAGGCCGGTGGCGCGTGGCAGCACCGGTGGCCGGACCTGACCATGGCCGACGCGCACGGGGTGCACGAGCTGCCCGGGATGCCGCTGGTCGTGGGCGACCCCGGCGAGCCCGCGGCCTTCGCCGTCCCGTACTACTTCGCGCAGTACGAGGACGCGTTCGAGCTCCGCGTCCAGCGCCCCGTCCGCGTCGAGCGGGTCGAGTCCGAGGGTGATCTCCTCGTCGTCCGGTCCCGCAGCGTCGACCGGTCCGACGAGACCGTCGTCTGGCGGGCCGGCGGTCTGATCAACGCGTCCGGGACCTGGCAGAAGCCCTTCTGGCCGGCCTACCCCGGTCGCGGTCTGTTCCGTGGGCGACAGCTGCACGCGCACGACTTCCGGCTGCCGGGCGACCTCGCCGACGGGCACGTCGTGGTGGTCGGTGGCGGTACCTCGGCGGTGCAGCTCACGCTCCTGCTCGCGCGCGTCACGACGACGACCTGGGTCACCCGTCGGCCTCCCGCCTGGCGCGACGACACGTTCACCCCCGAGGTCGGCCGGGAGGCCGTCGCGCAGGTCGACGACCGCACCCGGGCCGGGCTGCCGCCGCAGAGCATCGTCAGCGTGACCGGGCTGCCGCTCACGCCGGCCTACCGCACGGGCATCACCGCCGGGGTCCTGCGTGCGCGGCCGGTGTTCGACCGCATCACCCCCGACGGTGTCGAGTGGGACGACCCTGACGAGCCCGGCAGGCTCAGCGCGGGCTGGGTCGGCGGCCCCGCCCACGTCGAGGCCCGCACGATCCTGTGGTGCACCGGGTTCCGCGCCTCGCTCGACCACCTCGCCCCGCTGGGCCTGCGCGCTCGCGGGGGCGGCATCGTCATGGACGGGACCCAGGTCGTCGCCGACCCGCGCATCCAGCTCGTCGGGTACGGCCCCAGCGCGTCGACGGTCGGCGCCAACCGCGCGGGCCGGGAGGCGACCCGCAACCTGCGGAGGCTGTGGGAGTAGTGGAATGGAACATTCCGTTCTGATAGAGTGAGGTCATCGACCCGCCGACGGAAGGCACGACGATGACCGAGCAGAACGCCACCAGCTGGCCCGTCCTCGACCAGGCGCACCGCGCCCTGCGCGACGCCGCGGCCGCCGTGCCGTCGGACGCCTGGGACCTCCCCACCCCCTGCGCGCTGTGGACCGTCGCGCAGGTGCTGCAGCACGCGGCGGGGGACCAGCAGGGGTACGCCGCCACGATCACGGGCGAGGGCTGGCCCACGGAGAACCCCTTCGAGCCGTCCGGGCACCTGACCGGGGACCCGGTGGCCCTCGTCGAGTCCGCCACCCGCGCGGCCGCCGACGCCTGGTCGACCGTCCCGGCGGACGGCCCCGACGTGACGACGCCGCTGCCCGTCGGGCCGTTGGCGCCCGGCGTCGGGGTGGCCGCCTGCGCGCTCGACGCCGCGGTCCACGCCTGGGACATCGCGGTGGCAACCGGCCAGCCGTCGCCCCTCACGCCCGGGCTCGCCAGCGCGCTGCACGAGGCCGCGGTGCAGTTCGTCGAGCCGCTGCGCGCGTTCGCGTACGCCCCCGCGCTGCCTCCCGAGGAGGGTGACGGTCCCGTCGAGGCCCTGCTGCGCTACCTCGGACGCTCCCCGTCGTGGAACGCCTGAGAACCCCTGAGAACGCCTGAGAGCGCACAGGAGGCCGGGGTCGTCGTGACCCCGGCCTCCTGCGTCCGATCAGTGCTCGATCAGCTGGCGGTGCAGCTCACCGCGGTCGAGGAGCTCGGCGCCGTGCCGCTGCCCACGAAGCCGTAGGTGGTGGACGCACCGGAGCCCAGCAGCCC
The DNA here is from genome assembly GCF_054049655.1 of Cellulomonas sp. P5_C5. NCBI lineage: Bacteria > Bacillati > Actinomycetota > Actinomycetes > Micrococcales > Cellulomonadaceae > Cellulomonas > Cellulomonas sp. P5_C5. The sequence goes on from NZ_JBFULY010000035.1 coordinate 29,771, forward strand.
GTTCCAGGCGGCGTTGGACACCGTGACGGTCGTGCCGGACTGCGAGTAGGTCCCGGACCAGCCGCTGGCCACCGCGCCACCCGAGGGCAGGGCGAAGGACGTCTTCCAGGTGCTGATCATCGCGCTGCCGTTCTTGACGGTGACAGCGGCCTGGTAGCCACCGGGCCACGTGTTGCTGACCACGAGAGCGGCGGTGCAGCCCTTGCTGGGCGGCGTGGTGGGGGTCACCGTCGGCGTCGGGGTGGCGGTCGGGGTGGGCGTGACCGTCGGCGTGGGGGTGACCGTCGGCGTCGGCGTCGGCGTCTGGGTCGGCGTGGGGGTGGGGGTCGGCTGGACGCCGCCGTAGATCTTCGCGGTCACGGCCGTCGACTTGATGCCGTTGGTGCCGTTGAAGATCCGGGTGCCCCAGGACGTCAGCTGCGACGCGTTGAAGCTGGTCACCATGTCGAGGTACTCGACGCCACCACCGTTGCCCGACCAGGACCAGCCGTAGTAGCCGAGGCCCCGCTTGACCGACTCGGACATGATCGTGTCCTCGTCAGGGTCGCCGTCGGAGTGCATGTTGCCGAACTCGCCGATGACGAGCGGCAGGCCCTTCGACTTGAACGCGTCGAGGTACGCGTTGATGGTCGAGGAGTTGTTGTAGACGCCGTACATGTGGACGGAGAACAGGACGTTCTTGTCCGGGTCGGACGCGGCGACGGTCGCGGCGTTGTCCCGCATGATCCCGGCCCAGTCCTGGCCCCACGACGGGGCGTCGATCACGATGTTGTGGTGCAGGCCGGCGTTGCGCAGCTTCTGGATGGCCGCGGAGCTGGCGGAGGCCCAGGTCGCGTTCGTCGTCGCGTTGTTGCCGAAGGGCTCGTTCCCGATGTTGATCTGGACGTAGTCCTCCTGGCCCTGCAGCGCCGAGGCGATGCTCACCCAGTAGTTGGCGGCCGTGTCCAGCGTGACCGCGCCGCTCTGCTCGCCGTAGCCCGTGGTGTCGTGGTTCTCGAGCATGCAGATGAGCTTGTTGGCCTTGCACTGGGCGATGATGCTGGCGACGTCGCTGGCGTCGTTCTTGGTCCAGCGGTCACCGCCGGAGAGCACCACGCGCAGGGCGTTCGCGCCGGCCGCGCGGATCGCGGGGATCGCGGTCGCGGTCTGGGACGTGTACCAGGTGTGGGCGTGGCTGACGCCGCGGGCGACGAACGGGGTGCCGTCCTTCTCCACGAGCTGGGTACCGGAGATGTGCAGGCCGGGCGGCGTCGCGGCCTGCGCCGACGTCGAGATCAACGACGTCGCGCCGAGCGCGACGACCGCGGCAGCCAGGGCGGCGCCGGACAACTTGGACAGTCGAGACCTCATGGGACTTCCTCGTTCCTGGGGCATCGGGCCGGCCGCGGGCACGCGGCAGCCTCGAGGGGTTCTCGGGTTGGAAGCACCCGCCCGCCGTTCCGCCGGCCGGCCGACGGGCGGGTGCGTGGTCACACAACCAGGTCAGGGAGGCGCTCTCCACGGCCCGAAACGCTTCACACCGAACGCAAGACCCCGTCTGACCTCACGGCTTGTCCGTCAGGTGCGCGGAGGCGAACACCAGGCCGTAGGGGATCGCCTGGCGCGCGAAGTTCCACGTGTGGTCCATCCCCTTCTCCTCGCGGACCACGACGTCCTCGCCCCGGGCCCGGAGGTCGGCGGCGATCGAGGTCAGGTCGGCGCGGGGCTGGCCGTGGTTGGCGCCCGCGATGTCCACGAACAGGGCCACGGGGTGGGGGAGCGGGACGGTCGTCGCGTACGCCGTCACGTCGTGCTGGTCCCACTGCGCCTGCGTCGCGAGCATCGCCTGCCCGCCCGTGCCCGGGTCCCCGGTGGTGTCCAGCGCGAGGATCGCGCCGTAGAGCTCGGGGTGGCGCAGGCCCTGGTCGAGCGCGCAGAAGCCGCCCGACGAGAAGCCACCGATCGCACGGTGCTGCCAGTCGTCCAGGGTCCGGTACTGCCCGTCGACCCACGGGACCACCGTCGCGGAGATGTACGTCTCGACCTGGGACCCGCCCGTCGTCGAGTCGAGGCACTCCGTGTCCTCGGCGCTGGGGCCGGTGCCGTTCACGTCCATCCCGACCACGATCATCGGCTCCACCAGACGGTGCTCGAGGAGCACGTCCATCGCGTGCGGGACGTTGCCGGCCGCGAACCAGTCGCCGCCCGCGCCGGGGCTGCCGTGCACGAGGTAGACGACCGGGTAGCGGGTGGACGTGTCCTCCTCGTACCCGGGCGGCGTGTAGATCCAGGTGAGGCTGCTGCCGGGCATCGCGTCGGCCGCGGGGGCCGGCACGTGCACGGCCTCCACGCGGCCAGACCCCGCACCGCCCGACCGTGCCTCGGCATTCCCGTGCTTCAGCGGGGCGGGCGCGGGGCCGACGCCCCAGCTGGACAGGGTCACCCGCGCAGCGGCGACGTTCGGGACGTAGCCGACGAAGGTGTTCGTCGCGATGCCGAGCGTGAACGCGACGCCCAGACCCGCGACCACCCACAGAGGCCACGACCAGCGGTCCGCCCGGCGGCGCCGGAGGGCCCAGWGCACCACCAGCGCGACGAGGACGACGGCGACCACGACGGTCCACCACGAGCTGATCCAGTCACCACCGCCGGCCAGCTCGCCCAGGACCTCAGGCGGGAGGGTGCTCCCCGGTGGGTCCTCGGCGCGGACCATCGACTCGCCCCCTTGCACCCGACAGCTGTGGGAGACAGCGTGCCACCCGCTCGGCCTGACGGCACGGGACCGGGCAGACTGACCGGATGACGGGGAGCAGCGACCGCCGACCACGCACGACCGGCGCGTCGGCGATCGAGGAGCAGCGCAGGCGGGGGCGGGTCCGGGAGATCGCGTCGCGGGCGACGCTGATCCTGGCCGTGCTCAGCCTGCTCTCGGCGACGATCCACCCGCTCTGGCAGCGCATGGGGCTCGTGCGCGACCTCGTCCCCGAGCTGGTGACGCACACCGCGCGGCCCTCCCTCGCGCTGGTCGCGGTCATCCTCCTGCTCACCGCCCGCGGTCTGCGGCGCGGGAACCGGCTCGCGTGGCTGGGCACCCTGGCCACGCTGGCCGGCTCCGTCGCGATCCACCTCGCCAAGGGGCCCGACCTCCTGCCCGCCCTCGTGATCGCCGTCGGCATCGTGTGGCTCGCCGCGCAGGCCAGCGCCTTCCCGGTGCTGCCGACGCGCCGCGCCGTCCGGTGGGCGGTGATCTGGACCGTCGCCGTCGTGGTCTTCCTGGTCGTGCTCGTCGTCGGGCTGGCCGCCTGGATCGTCGCCAGCGACCCCTCCGACGAGCAGATCGACCGGCTCGGACGGATCCTGGCGCCCGTCACCTACGCGCTGGTCGTGGTCTTCGTCGCCGCTCTGCTCTGGTCCCTGCTCTCGCCGCGACGGCCGCGCCGGCTCAGCCCGCAGGACCACCGCGACGAGCGGGAACGGGCGCGGCTCGTGGTGCAGGCGCACGGCACCGGGACGCTCGACTACTTCGCCCTGCGGGACGACAAGGACTGGTTCTTCACCGGCTCGTCCGTCATCGCCCACTCCGTGCGGGGCGGGGTGTGCCTGGTGTCCCCGGACCCCATCGGCCCACCCGAGGAGCGCGGGCTCGCCTGGGCGGAGTTCCTCGACTTCGCCGACGACTTCGGCTGGTCGGTCACCGTCATCGGCGCCGCCGCGGACTGGCTGCCGACCTACGAGTCGAGCGGGCTGCGGACCGTCTACCTGGGCGACGAGGCCATCGTCGACTGCCCGACCTTCAGCCTGGAGGGCCGGTCCCACAAGTCCCTGCGGCAGGCGGTCAACCGCGTCGAGCGCGCGGGCTACACCACGACCTTCCACGACCCGTCGGTGATCGACCCAGGCCTGCGTGCGCAGATCGAGCAGATGAGCGAGGAGTCCCGGCACGGCGAGACGGAACGCGGCTTCTCCATGACGCTGTCCCGCCTGTTCCAGCCCGAGGACACCGGCCTCCTGCTCTCCGTCACCCGCGACCCCGCCGGACGCGTCGACGCGTTCTGCCAGTGGGTGCCCGCCGCCGCGATCGGCGGCTGGTCGCTCGACGTCATGCGGCGGCGCACCGACACCGAGGGTCTGCCCAACGGGCTCATCGACGCCAACATCGTCGCGACGATCGCCCACCTGGCCGGCGCCGGGCTGCGCGGGCTCGGGCTGAACTTCGCGATGATGCGGGAGGTCCTCGAGGGTGACCCGGCGGAGAGCTCCCGGGTCGAGTCGTTGACCCGGCCGATCCTCCAGCGGCTCTCCGAGGGGACCCAGATGGGGACGCTCAGCACGTTCAACGAGAAGTTCGACCCCGGCTGGGTGCCGCGGTACGTCGTGCTCGACTCGGTCGAGTTCGTCGCGACGCAGGCCCTCGTGCTCGCCGGTGCGGAAGGCGTCACCGAGATCCCCGTGATCGGGCGGTTCCTCGGCAGCATCGGGTCGGCACAATGACCGTCTCGCTGCTGTGCGCGATCGGGTCCGCCCTGGCCTACGGGGCCAGCACGCTGATGCAGGCCGTCGCGACGCGACGAGCGCACGGCCTCGCCGCCGTCCTGACGCCGCTGGTCATCGGCGCCTTCGTCGTCGACGGGCTCGGGTTCGCCCTGTCGCTCCTGGCGCTCAACAACCTGCCGCTGTTCGTCGTGCAGTCGATCATGGCGTCGATGCTCGTGGTCGTCGTCATCGGGGCCCGGTTCATCCTGCACGCACGGATGCGCCGCCTCGACGTCGCGGCCGTCGTCGTGGTCATCGTCGCGCTCGTCCTCATCGGCCTCGGTTCGGGCGAGCAGCCGGCCGTCGCACCGCCGGAGTCGTTCGAGCGGGCGATGCTCGTCGCCACCGGTGTKCTCGTCGTCGCGGCCCTCGCGTCCTACCGGTCCGGTCCCGGCTGGCTGCTGGCCGCGATCGCCGGCCTCGGCTTCTCCGGTGCGGCGATCGCGGCGCGCGCGTCGCACCACCATGACGGCATCTGGGCGACGGTCTGGCAACCCATGACCGTGTGCATCGTGGTCGGCGGCATCGTCGGCGCGCTCTGGTACCTCCGCGCCCTGGAGCGGCTGGCCGTCGGGCCCAGCGCCGCGATCCTGTCCGTGATCGAGGTCGTCGTGCCGGGCGCCGTCGGCGTGCTGGTGCTCGGCGACACCGTCGCGAACGGCATGCTCCCCGGTGTGATCGTCGGGCTCGTCCTGGCGATCACCGGGTGCGTCGTGCTCGCGATGAGCCCCGCCAACCAGGCGGCAGAGGGAGAGCCGGCCCCGCGCGCGGAGCCGGCTCCCGCCTAGTCCTCGTTCTTGTGGTCGGGCTGTGCCTGCGCTCCGCTGTGGGTGGGTGCCGCTGCGCGACCCCCACCCTCCGCTGCGCTCCGGCTCAGTCCTCGTTCTTGTGGTCGGGCTGTGCCTGCGCTCCGCTGTGGGCGGGTGCCGCTCCGCGACCCCCACCCTCCGCTGCGCTCCGGCTCAGTCCTCCTGCTTGGCGCCGGGGGCGGACAGGCCCTGGGCGATCAGGTCCATGACCGAGGAGTCCGCGAGGGTCGTGGCGTCGCCCACCTGGCGGTTCTCGGCGACGTCCCGCAGGAGGCGGCGCATGATCTTGCCGGACCGCGTCTTGGGCAGCTCCGCGACGACGAGGATCTGGCGCGGCTTCGCGATCGGGCCGATCTCCTTGGCGACGTGGTTGCGCAGCTCGGTCTGGACCGTGTCGGCGTCCTGGTCGCCGCCGCCCGCGTCACCGCGCAGGATGACGAACGCGACGACGGCCTGCCCGGTGGTCTCGTCGGCCGCACCGACGACCGCCGCCTCCGCGACCCACGGGTGCGACACCAGCGCCGACTCGATCTCCGTGGTCGACAGCCGGTGGCCCGACACGTTCATCACGTCGTCGACGCGGCCGAGCAGCCAGATGTCACCGTCGGCGTCCTTCTTGGCGCCGTCGCCCGCGAAGTACAGCCCCTGGAACCGGGACCAGTAGGTGTCGACGTAGCGGTCCGGGTCGCCCCAGATGCCGCGCAGCATCGACGGCCACGGCTCCGTGAGAACCAGGTAGCCGCCGCCGCCGTCGGGCACGGAGTGCGCCTCGTCGTCGACGACGTCCGCCGCGATCCCGGGCAGCGCCACCTGGGCCGAGCCCGGCTTGGTCTCCGTGACGCCCGGCAGCGGGCTGATCATGATGGCGCCGGTCTCGGTCTGCCACCACGTGTCGACGATCGGGGTGCGGTCGGCGCCGATGACCCGGCGGTACCACATCCACGCCTCCGGGTTGATGGGCTCACCCACCGACCCGAGCACGCGCAGGCTGGACAGGTCGAACTTGCCCGGGATCTCCTCGCCCCACTTCATGCAGGTGCGGATGGCCGTCGGAGCCGTGTACAGGATCGAGACCTTGTACTTCTGGATGATCTCCCACCAGCGGCCCCGGTGCGGGGTGTCGGGCGTGCCCTCGTAGATGACCTGCGTCGCGCCGTTGATCAGCGGCCCGTAGACGACGTAGGTGTGCCCGGTGATCCAGCCGACGTCTGCCGTGCACCAGTAGACGTCCGTCTCGGGCTTGAGGTCGAAGACGTTGCGGTGCGTGTAGGCGGCCTGGGTCAGGTAGCCGCCGGTGGTGTGGAAGATGCCCTTGGGCTTCCCGGTGGTGCCCGACGTGTAGAGGATGAACAGCGGGTGCTCGGCCTCGACCGCGACGGGGGTGTGCTGGTCGCTGGCGGTGTCCACGACGTCGGACCACCAGACGTCGACCTCGTCGTTCCAGGCCACGTCCTGGCCGGTGCGCTTCACGACGAGCACGTGCTCGACCGACGGCGTGCCCTTGGTCAGGGCCTCGTCGACGGCCGGCTTCAGCGCGCTGGCCGCCCCGCGGCGGTACCCGCCGTCCGCGGTGACGACGAGCTTGGCCTCCGCGTCGTTGATCCGGCTGCTCAGCGCCTCGGCGGAGAAGCCGCCGAACACGACCGAGTGGGGGGCGCCGATGCGCGCGCACGCGAGCATGGTGATGACGGCCTCGGGGATCAGCGGCAGGTAGATCGCCACCCGGTCGCCCGTGCCGACGCCCAGCGCCGTGAACGCGTTCGCGGCCTTCGACACCTCCCGCTGCAGGTCCGCGTAGGTGACGGTGCGGGTGTCGCCGCCCTCACCCTCGAAGTGCAGGGCGACCCGGTCGCCGTTGCCCGCCTCGACGTGCCGGTCCACGGCGTTGTAGGCCGCGTTGAGCGTGCCGTCGGCGAACCAGCGCACGAAGGGCGCCTTCGACCAGTCGAGAACCTCCTCGAACGGCTTCTCCCAGCTGAGCAGCTCCCGCGCCTGCTCGGCCCAGAACGTGGGCCGGTCGGCGTTCGCCCAGGCGTACAGCCCGTGCTGCGCGTTGGCCTGGGCAGCGAACTCCGGGCTCGGCGGGAACCGGCGGTCCTCCGTGAGCAGGTTCTCGAGTCCGGGCTCGTGGGTCTCGGGCGTGGTGTCGGTCACGAGGACCACCTCCTGTGCAGCGACGTCGATGCAGGTGGACCGGGGGTCCGGAACCGCACTCTAGCCGGACACCCGGCGTCCCCATGCTCCTGGTTCAGATGCGGTGGCGCTCGCGGAACTCCCCGAGCCGGGTCCCGCGCCGACGCGCGGAGCCCGCCACGATGCCCGCCAGCAGCAGCAGGAAACCGACCGCGAGGACCATCCCCGACGTCCCCGCGACGGTCACCTGCGTGACCGTGAGCCGCCAGCCCGACGACGTGAGGACGTTGAGCGTCTGCTCCCGCGCGACCGACGGCAGGTACAGGTAGACGATGCCCGCGAGCGTCAGGACCGTGCCGCCCGTGATGGGCACCGCCGGGGTCCACAGGGCCAGCAGCAGGACGCAGCCGAGGAGCAGCAGACCGAGCGAGACGAGCACGATGCCGAGCACCTCGGTGGAGGCGTCCCAGCCGCTGACCTGCGCCTGCAGGATCCGGGACTCGCCCAGCAGCAGCACCGCGACGCCGATCGGAGCCAGGATCAGGCCGACGATGACGCCCAGGATGTGCGAGCCGACCGAGGTGGTCCGGGGGGCGTTCGGGTCCGGGAACAGCCGGTCGTCGTCCTCGGCGACGGGGGGCGCGGTCGCAGGTGCGGTGGGCGTCGGCTCGACGGGTGCCGGCGCGGCCGCCACGGGCACGACGACCGGCTCGGCAACCGGCTCGGCGATCGGCGGGGCCGACGGGGTCGTCGGGGTCGCCGTCGTGGTGGTCGACGGCGACCGGACCGGGTCCGGCGGGGTGTCGACGGGTGCCGCGGCGGCCGTCGGCGGCTCGTCCGGGGGTGTGGGTGCCGGCCGGACGATCGCGTGCCGGCCGGTGTCCGCGACCGGCTCCGTCGTGCTCCGCGCGGTCGTCGGTGCGGCGCCTGCGACCGGGGTGGCCGTGGTCGGGGACAGCTCGGTGTCGGCGGTGCCCGCGACGGGCTCGGCCGCGGTCGCGTCGGGCGTCGCCGGCACGGGCTCGTCGGCTCCGGCGGCGGTGACCGGCACCGTCGTCTGCGCGGGCTCGACGGAGGGCGTGGCCTCCGTGCTCGACGTCTCCGGTGTCGCCGTCGTGCTCGATGTGGACCGCGTGGCGTCGGGCGTCGTCTCCGGGTCGCTCGGTGTCGGCGGGTCGAGCGTCTCGACGGTCGGCGCGACCTCGTGGGCGGCGGAGTCGTCGACGGCCGGGGTCGTCTCCTCGACGGACGTGGACGACTCGCCGGCTGCGTCCGTGCCGGTGGTCGCGTCGGTGTCGGTCGTCTCGTCCGGTCGCTGCGTTGCGCCGCTGGGGCGGTGCGGGTCGGAGGTGCTCATGCGTGCTCCTCGAAGGCTGGCCACGTCGGGCGGCGTCGGGTGACGCCGCTGTTCCGAGTCACCGTATTGCCAGCAGCTCCCGGTCGCTGGGCAGCGCGCCCGAGCCGGACCCGTCCTCCTCCGTCGGGCACGGGGCCCCCTTGCTCCCGTACGCGTACGCGGCGCCGACGAGGAGGGCGCCGCCGACGAGGTTGCCGAGTCCGACGAGCGTGAGGTTCCTGGCCATCTCCAGCAGGTCGGCGCCGGGCAGCCCGCCGTAGAGGCCGAGCGAGAACGTCGTCATGTTGGCGACGACGTGCTCGAACCCGGAGGTGATGAACACCATCACGCACCCGAACACCACGACCAGCCGTGCGCCCTCGCTGCGCAGCCGCGCCGCGCTCCAGACGGCCAGGCAGACGAGCAGGTTGCACAGGATCCCGCGCGTGAACAGCTGCATCGACGTCGCACCGGCCTTGTGCTCGAGCATCCCCGCCAGCACGGTCCCGCCGGCTGTGCCGGGCGCGACGACGCCGGAGACGTGCACGAGGAACGCGAACAGCAGCGCACCGACCAGGTTGCCGCCCAGGCAGGCGAGGAGCGTCACCCCCGCCCGCCCCCAGCCGATGACACCGCGCAGGGCACCCTGGGTGAGGATCATCATCGCGGAGGTGGCCAGCTCCGCCCCGGCGACCAGGACCACGGTCAGCGCGACCCCGAACACCAGCCCTTGCACCAGGGGCGCGAACGGCGACCCGGCGACCACCAGCGGACCGCCCGCGGTGGCCATGATGAGCACGCCGATGCCGATGTACGCCCCGGCCAGCATGGTGCGCACGAGGAACAACCCCGGCCTGCTGACGAGCTCGACCTTGTGGCGGGCGGCTGTCGCCTGGGCGTCGACGGTGTCGGGGATGCTCAGCACCCGTCCATCGTCGCGAGCCGCCGCGGCCGGGGGGAGGGCCGAAGGGCCCGGGGAATCGGCGGAACCCCACCGCGGTTGCGACCGCACGTGACCCTTCTCTTCTCGCCGCTGACGCTGCGCGGCACCACGTTCGCCAACCGGGCCTGGCTGGCGCCCATGTGCCAGTACTCGGCCGTGGACGGGAGCCCGAACGACTGGCACCTGGTGCACCTGGGTTCCCGGGCCTCCGGCGGGTTCGGCCTGCTGCTCGCGGAGGCCACGGCGGTGGTCCCCGAGGGACGGATCTCCCCGCAGGACACGGGGCTGTGGCACGACCTGCACATCGCCGAGTGGCGCAGGATCACCGACTTCGTGCACGAGCGCGGCACCCTGGTCGGCGTGCAGCTGGCGCACGCGGGCCGCAAGGCGTCGACGTTCGCCCMGTTCGCGGCCGGGCGCGGCTCCGTGCCGCTCGACCAGGGCGGCTGGCCGACGGTGGGCCCGTCGGCCAC
>NZ_JBFULY010000036.1:0-39964 GCF_054049655.1 Cellulomonas sp. P5_C5
CCGTCCGAGAGCTGGAAGATCGGCGGCTGGGACTCGTCCTGGTCACCCGAGGAGATCCCGTAGTACCGCACGTACCCACCATCGAGGGTGCCCGAGACATTGATCGTCGAGGACACCTTCTTCTCACCCGACGCCGACGGCCACGAACCCGACGGCGGAGGCGTGGTGCTGCCGCCGCCGGAGCCGACCTTCACCAGCTCCCACTGCTGGTTGTACTGGTTGTTGTCCGTCGACTGCGTGGCCCAGGCGCCGTCGGCCGTCGACCGGTCCTGGATGCCGAGGGCCTTGCCGCTGTGCCGGTTGATGAGGCGGATGCGGCTGCCCTCGGAGTCGGCGAGCTTGAAGTGCTGGTTCCAGCCGTTCAGGTCCTGGTACTGGCGGAACTCACCGCCGTCGGAGGTGCTCCACCCCMACAGGTCGACGACCTTGCCGGAGTGCTTCGCCTTGAGCTTGTAATAGCCGTCGCCGACGCTGACGAACTGCCACTGCTGCCAGGGCCCGTCGTTGCGGGACCACTGCTGGATGACGGTGCCGTCGGCCGTCGACGTCCCGGCGACGTCCAGGACCTTCTGGGACTGACGGTTCACGAGGACGTACCAGGCGCTCGTGTCGACGCTGGCCGCGTTCGCGGTGAGGGCGGTCGAGACTCCGAGCAGGCCGGTGAGGACGAGTGCGAGGGCACCGGCGAGCGTGACGCGCAACGAGCGTCGTCGTCTCTGGTGCGGCGATGTGCTGGGCATGGGTTTCCTCTCGGGTGGTAAAGCGCTTTCCACGCGAAGGAACCACCGACGTGCCTGTCCGCAACAGGGGTGAATCGTTCAAGGTCGTGTTTCAGCCGCGGTTTCACATCGGAGGGGCGTAGCGGGCGACCAGCGCGACGGCGACCTCGTGCAGCGCGGTGCGCAACCAGGGCGGGCGCAGGGCCTCCGCGTGCGCGGCGAGCTGCCACAGCGCCCAATGGGCGTGCCGGGCGTCCTGGAACGTGACCTCGAGCCGGAGCCGGCCGTCGGCGTCGGTCTCCTCGGACAGCACGGCCACCGCGGTGCGCACCAGGTCGTCGCGCCGTGCCGCGTCCACCAGCACCAGGGCGGTGACCAGGACGCCGTCGGCCCGGAACCGTGCGCTGCGGTCCTGCCAGACCCGGTCCAGGTCGACCAGGTCCGGTCGCTGCGCCGGTTCGGCGAGCTCCTCGGCGGCCAGGATCCGGGACAGCCGGTACGTACGGTCCGCGCCCGACCTCGTCGCCAGCAGGTAGCCCTGGTCCCGGACGGTGACGAGGCCGATCGGGTCGACGGTGCGCCAGCGCGGGTCCTGGCCGACGGGCGCGTAGTGGATCCGCAGCCTGTGCCCGACGAGCACCGCGCGCCGGACCTCGGTCATGACGGCGTCGGGGACCTCGTCGGCGCCGAGCCGGCGGGCCAGCAGGTCGGTCTCCGGGTCGACCAGGAGTCGTCGGGTCGCACCGGCAGCGGTGGCCCGGTGACCCTCGGGCAGGGCGTCGACCACCTTGAGCATGGCGGAGGCCAGCGCAGGGTCGAGGCCGAACGACTGCCCGCCGCGCCGGGACCCGGCGATCAGCAGCGCGAGGGCCTCGTCGTGGCTGAGCCCGGTGAGCTCGGTGCGGAAGCCGGGCAGCAGCGCGAACCCGCCGTGCCGGCCGTGCTCGGCGTACACGGGGACCCCCGCGGACGACAGCGCCTCGATGTCGCGCAGGACGGTGCGGGTGGAGACCTCGAGCTCGTCGGCCAGCGCGGTCGCGGAGAGCCGGCCGTGCTGGCGCAGCAGCAGCACCAGCGAGACCAGCCTGTCTGCGCGCACGTCGGAACCCTACGGCGATACACGACACAAGGTGTCATGTATTGCCGGAAGGGTCATCGGCACGACGTCCCGACGACGAATGGAGCTGATGTGGCGATCGAGCGAACGGCGGTCAACCCGGTGGAGTGGTCCCTGGCGCTGGGGTTCTCCCAGGGCGAGGTCGTCTCCGGGCACACCCGGACCCTGTACTGCTCCGGGCAGACGGCGACGGGTCCCGACGGCGCACCGCAGCACGACGGTGACATGGCAGGGCAGCTGGCGCTGAGCGTCGACAACCTGGAGGGGGTGCTCGCCGCGGCCGGCATGTCGCTGGCCGACGTCGTCCGGCTCGCCGTCTACGCCACCGACGTCGACCAGCTCCTCGCGCACTACGGCGTGCTGGCGTCGCGGCTGGGTGCCGCGGGCGTCGTGCCGACCATGACGATGCTCGAGGTGAGCCGGTTGGCCGTCCCCGGTCAGCTCGTCGAGCTCGAGGCCACCGCCGTCGCATGACGGTATTGCGGTTGAAGGGTCCGGATACGGTGCCCGGATGCCTCGCCCCCTGCTGCCGCGGTCGACCCCGGCCGCCTCCGGCGTCTCCGCCCGCGGCGTGACCGCCCTGCTGGACCGGCTCGACGCACGCTCCGTCGAGTGCCACTCGATCATGGTCGTGCGGCACGGTCACGTCGTCGTCGAGGGCTGGTGGTCGCCGTACACCGCCGAGCGTCCGCACCTCCTCTACTCGCTGACGAAGACGGTCACGTCGGTCGCCGTGGGCCTCGCGGTCTCCGACGGGCTCCTCTCCCTGGACGACCGCGTCGTCGACGTGCTGCCCGACCACGTCCCCGACGGCCTCTCGGAGAATGCGCGCCGCGTCACCGTCCACCATCTGCTCACGATGACCACGGGACGCCGCACGGACAGCCTCGCCGAGGCCTGGGGGCTGGAGCCCGACGACCTCACGAAGGGCTTCCTGCGCGTGCCGKTCCCCGACGCCGTGGGGACCCGGCACGTCTACGAGGACGCGACCACGTACGTCCTGGCCCGGATGGTGGAGCAGGTCACCGGCCGCGGGCTCCCCGAGCTGCTCGACGACCGCCTGTTCACGCCCATGGGCATCGACCACGCGGAGTGGGACCGGGTGGCCAGCGGTGCCRCCTTCGGGTTCCACGGGCTCCACCTGACGACCGAGGCCGTCGCCGCCGTCGGCGAGCTGCTCCTGCGCGGCGGTCGCTGGAACGACCAGCAGCTCGTCCCGCGGGACTGGGTCGAGCGCGCGACCAGCAAGCACGTCGACAGCGTGCCGTACAAGGACGACGGGTCCGACGATGTCGACTTCAGCTGCGGCTACGGCTACCAGGTCTGGAGGTCACGCCACGGGTTCCACGGCAGCGGTGCCTACAGCCAGCTCTGCGTGGTGGTCCCGTCGCACGACCTCGTGGTCGCCGTGACCGCTCAGTCGGACGCGCAGGAGGTGCTCGACGCGCTCTGGGAGTGCCTGCTGCCCGGCCTGGACGACGCGGTGAGCGCCGAGGGCGACGAGCACCTCGCCGACCGGCTGCGGCAGCTGGCCCTGCCGCCGGTGGCCGGGGAGCTCGTCGAGCGTGCCGTCCAGGCGACGGTCGACGCGAGCGCCGAGGGCTCGGCCCTGCCCGACGGGTCCACCGTGACCGTCGACCCGGTGGACGGCGGATGGGTCGTGGGGCTCGGGCCGTCGCTCGCCATCGACGTCGGTCACGGCACCTGGCGGGAGAGCGCACCGCTCGGCCGCCCTGTCGTCGCGTCCGGCGCCTGGCAGGGCGGGACCTTCGTCGCCGACCTGTACGTCATCACCACGCCGCACCGGGTGCGGCTGGTGGTCGAGGCGGGGGCGGCGGTCGCGACGTGGAGCACCATCCCGCTGACCAGCCCCGACCTGGAGCTGCACCTGCGGTCACCGCTGATGACCCGGCCCGACGTGGCCTGACGGGAGCTGAGCGCGGCAGCGAGCCGTCAGCCTTTCGATGGACGCGGTCCCGGCCGGCCGCCCCAACCATGGGACGCGGATCAGGCCGACAGGGGGAGCGATGGGCGACGGACGTGCGGTGGTGCGAGGAGTGATCGGCTGGCTCGTGCTCGGGGTGGGCGTCGGTGTCGCCGTCGGGGTGGCCGAGGCGGCGGGACGGTGGCTGTCGATCGGGACGACCGGCGTGATGGTCCTGCAGGCGGTGCTCGCGTCCGCGCTCGTCGTGCCGGCGGTCGTCCTCCTGCGCACCCGCGCCGACCGGCGCTCACTCCCGGGCCTCGGCCTCGACCGGCCGGTGACGCCGCCGATCGCCCTCGGGCTCGCCGTCGCGCTCGGCACCGGCGCGCTCGTCTGGATCCCGGCGTGGCTGCTCGGCTGGGTCGGGATCGGGGACGTCGACCTGCCGGCGCTCGCCCGGTTCGTCGTGCTCAACACCGTCGTGCTGCTGCTGTTCGAGGCGTTCCCGGAGGAGCTGGCGCTGCGCGGCTACACGTGGACGACGATCCGCGACGGCTGGCGGGTCGCCGCGGCGACGCTGGTCACGACGGCCCTGTTCCCGCTCACGAGCCTGGTGGTCAGCGTGGCGCACTGGGCGTCGGGCAGCGTGCTCGGGTCGGCACCCGACGCGCCGACCGTGTTCCCGCCGGGCGCCGACCCCGTCGCCTACGTGGTGCAGCTCGTGGCGTTCGGGCTCGTGCTCGTCGCCGCGCGCCGTGTCCCGGTGCGGGGCGCCCTGCTGGTGGCGGTCGCGTTCCACCTCGGGCAGCTGACCGTGAACCGGCTCGTGCTCGGCGGCACGAGCTGGCTKCCGACCGGCGTCGACGTCACCCTCGTGCACCCCGACGTGATCCTGCTCGTTCTGGTGCACCTCGCCGCCGCCGGCCTCGTCTTCGTCCTGATCCGGCGACGTGCACGCACGCCCGTGGTCGCTCTGACGCCGTCGACCACGTCGAGCGTGCAGTGAGACCGGGCCGGCCTCACGCCCGCGCGGTAGCCGAGAGCTCGTCGGCCAGGTGGCGGAGCACCAGGCGACCGGTCCGCTCCGACGGCTCGGTGGTCGCCGGGGCGTAGGACACGCGTCGGATCACGCGACGGCCCATCGCCTCGCGTCGGGTCAGCCAGCGCACGACGAGGAGGTGCCCGACCCCGGGGACGGCGCCGTCGGGACGCGGTGCCTTGACCACCTGGCGTGCGCGGCCCTCGCTGTGCGCCCGTCGGGCGTGCTCGCCGACGAGGTGCTCGATGAGGGCGGCGAGGTTCCGCGGGGTGTCCGGCACCTCGTCGAGCAGGGCCTCGACCCGACCCGGGTCCGGGTCCACCGTGACGGCGACGGTGAGCCGCCGCTGGACGGCTGCCAGCTGGTCGGCGGACCAGTCCTCGCCACGCTCGGGAAGGGGCGGGTCGACGAGGGTGGTGCGGCTGCCGAGCACGTGTCGGTCCTCCGGGGTCGATGACGGCGCGCTCCGCGCCGGGGTCGAGTGTGCGCCGCGCGACGGGGACGCGTGCCCGATTCGCACCGGTTCGCCCGATTGGACGCCCCCGGGTCCCCGTGCGGGTGAAGGTCCTCCGACCCGACGATCTCGCGCCAGAAGGCCCCCGGGCCTGGGCGTGCGTGCCCTAGCCTCGGACCGACGCCCTCCCACGTCACCGAAGACGCCCCCAGAAGAGGTCCTCGTGCGCCGGTCCCTTGTCTCCTCCCTCGTCGCAGCGACCCTCGGGGTGGCCCTCGTGTCGGCCCTGCCGGCCGCCGCGTCGGCCTACGCGGGACCGGGTGAGCCGGAGCTCGACATCGCGCACTCGCTGCCGTCCGGGGGGCTCAACCTGTGGCGGCTCCCGCTCGCCGCGGAGAACCCGACGCTGGGCCAGCCGGCGCTGAAGGCCACMCTCCAGACGGGCGGCTTCGAGTACGCCCGGTCGCGCACCGCCAGCGGCGACTTCGGGAACGTGACCGGGGTCGACGACGGCAGCCCCGACTGGCTGATCTCGCACGGCCAGCCGAACGGCGGCGTGCTGCTGTGGGTCGTCGGCGGCGGACCCGACTCGACGCCGCGGCTGTGGGCGGACCTGCGCGGCGGCGGCTGGAGCTGGGAGAACTCCCGGCAGCTCGTCGGCGACGCGGACGGCGACGGGTACGACGACGTCATCTCCGTGCACCGCACCGACACCGCCGACGGCCCCGCCGCCAACGTGTGGGTGCACCGCACCACCGGTGCGGGCTTCCAGGACCCTGTCCTGTGGGCGACGATCCCTCGCGCCGTCGACGAGCTGATGACCAGGGACAACCTGCCCGGAGAGCCGTTCGTCGACGTCCGCTACACCGTCGCCGACCTGAACGGCGACGGCTTCGCGGACCTCGCCTCGACCCACCGCGGGGGCTCGGCCTGGAATGCGTTCGACTCGATGTTCTACCTCCCCTGGATCAACACCGGAAGCGGCTTCAGGACGCCCGCCCACGGCACGGGTGCGTTCCGGCACCACGGGTGGTCGTTCGACGAGAGCCGTGACCTGTCCGCAGACACGAACGGCGACGGGGTCGACAGCCTCTTCACGATCCACCGGCAGCCCGGCGGGGGAATCCTCATCTGGGAGCGCTGGGGTGATGTGCTCAACGTCTGGGATCTTCGCTCCGACCTGAGCGCGGGCGGCTGGAGCTATGACGGGTCGCGGCAGGTCGCCGCAGACGTCAGCGGCGACGGTATCGAGGAGATCGTGAGCATCCACGACCAGGTCGGTGGCGGTCTGCTCGTGTGGGCGCACGTCTTCCAGGTCCGCGGGAACCTCGGCGCGCTGCCGTCGGGCCTCAGCGTCATCGCCGACCTGCGTGGCGGCGGCTGGACCTTCGGGTCGAGCCGCGAGAGCGCCGCCGTCGTGGCGGGCACCCGGTAGCGGAGGGGCCTGATCGCACCGGGCACCGATGATCGGGTGCCCGGAGCGCGGGAGCGCCAGAGTAGTCACGTGATCGCCTGGCTGAACCGACTGGTGGACGTCGTCGAGGAGAACCTCACCGAGGAGCTCGACGTCGCCCGCCTCGCCGCCACGCTCGGGACCTCCGAGTACCACCTGCGCCGCATGTTCTCCTCGCTCGCCGGGATGCCGCTGTCGGAGTACGTGCGTCGCCGGCGGATGACCGTCGCCGCGGCGGAGGTGGTCAGCGGGTCCGGGGACCTGCTGGGCATCGCCGTGCGCTACGGCTACGGCTCGACAGAGGCCTTCGGCCGGGCGTTCCAGGCCGTGCACGGGGTCACCCCCGGACAGGCCCGGCGCGACGGCGGTCCCCTCCGCGCGCAACCACGCCTCACGTTCCGTCTGACCGTCGAAGGAGCACACCCCATGGACGTCCGCATCGCCACCCGGCCCGCGTTCCGCCTCGCGGGGCACGCCACGCGCGTCCCGCTGGTGCACGAGGGGGTCAACGCCACCATCCAGCAGCACGTCACCTCGCTGCCGCCGCAGGAGCACCAGCGGCTCAAGGACCTGGGCGACGCGGAGCCGCACGGGCTGCTCGCCGTGAGCGCCGACATCGACCCGGACCGCCGGGAGGGCACCGAGCTGACGTACCTGCACGGGGTCGCCGTCACGGAGGCGGTCGACGTCCCCGACGACCTCGACGTCCTGCCCGTCGAGGCGGGGTCCTGGGCCGTCTTCCGGGCGGCCGGTCCCTACCCGCAGACCCTGCAGACGGTGTGGGCCGCGACCGCGACCGAGTGGTTCCCGTCGAACCCGTGGCGCCTGCGCCCCGGCCCCGAGGTGGTCGCCGTGCTCGACCGTGCCGACGACTTCAGCACCGCCACCGTCGAGCTCTGGCTGCCGGTCGAGGGCGGCTGAGGCGACCAATCGTTTCAGTCCGGTGGGGCGGGCCTAGATTGCGAGGTCCTGGCACGTCGACGTCGCAGGGGGCGCACGCATGAACAGGATCAGGGCGGGAATGACGCTGCTCACACTCACCGCCGCGGTGCTGGCCACCGTGCCGCACGGGCCGGGCGGGGGCCACCATCAGCGTGGTCCGTGCACGCGTTCGGACGCGCTGTTCTGCGAGGACTTCGAGTCGCTCCCGGTGGGCGGCGCGGCGAGCCTCGACTGGGGGGTCGACACCCGGCACGGCACGCTGCAGGTCGAGAGGGACCGGCGCGCCGGGAACGTGCTGCGCGTGCACACCGAGGGGAACGGCACGGCGTTCCTGCGCGTGCTCGACGTCGCAGCGCCGGGMAACACGTTCTGGGTGCGGCTGCGCCTCAAGGTCGACGACTTCCCGACGGCTCCGGACTGGGCGCACTTCACGCTCGTCGAGGTGACCGGCTCGGGCAGCGCCGAGGTCGTCCGCCCGCTCGGGGGCCAGTTCGCCCCGACCGTCGGCCCGGACGCGACCTTCTGGGGTGTCGGCGCCGACGGCGGCCCGACGGGCGACTGGACGAGCTGGCGCGAGTCCGCCCCGACCATCGAAGGCCGCTGGCAGTGCGTCGAGCTGGAGTGGTCCGGGCCGGACAACCGGGTCGCGGTGTGGTTCGACGGTGTCGCCCAGCCCGACCTGACCGTGAGCACGACCGAGCACGGCGGCGCCCCGGTCGACTTCGTCCTGCCCACGGCAGAGACCGTCAAGATCGGCTGGCAGCTCTACCAGGGCGGCCCGACGCCGGACCACTTCGACGTGTGGATGGACGACATCACGCTCGACACCGAGCGGGTCGGCTGCTAGCCGTCCAGGTCGTCGATCACGTGCCGCAGGTAGCGACGCGGGTCGTCGAGGAACCCGCGGTAGCGCTGCACCAGCTCCAGCTCGTCCCACGCGCAGCGCCGCAGGCCCCACTCGCCGACCTCGTAGATCGTCGCGCCCGGGATCGCCGCGAGCACGGGGGAGTGTGTCGAGAGCAGGACCTGCGACGGCGTCGTGCGCGCCAGCGTCGTCAGGTGTGCGACGAGCGCGAGGCACCCGGTGAACGAGAGGGCGGACTCGGGCTCGTCGAGCAGGAACAGGCCGGGGCGCTTCCACGTCATCCGCTCGGTAGCCAGCGCGAGGAACGACTCGCCGTGGGACATCTCGTGGAACACGGGCTCCGGCCCGCGGCCGGGGTTGTCCTCGAGGTAGGAGTAGAAGGAGTGCATCGTCTCGGCGCGCAGGAAGAACCCGCTGCGCGGGGCGCCGATCTCGCGCTCGAGCCTCAGGAACCGCCACAGCTCGGACTCCGTGCGCCGGGTGGCGTGCATCGAGCCCGTCGAGCCACCCTCGGCGCCCATCCCGAACATCATGGCGACGGCCTCGACCAGCGTGGACTTGCCGGCGCCGTTGTCCCCGACGAGGACGGTGACCTGGTCCAGCGGCCACCCCTCGCGCAGCACCTGCGCGACGGCGGGCACCTGCGTGAACCACACGCCGGTCGGCACGGGCTCCTGGTCCTGCACCCGGACGGCGCGCACGGGCAGAGGGCTCATCGGGCCACCTCATCACACCGTTCACGCACCGCGCCTCGGTACTGTGCGACCGTGACCGAGAGGGCGACCTGGACCGCGACCACGCACGACTGGTCGACGGACCTCGACCGCGAGCACCTGGCAGAGATCCGGTCGCACGCGTCCCTCTACGGGGCCGGTGGTCGACGCCACCTCGTCCTGGAGGTGCTCGCGTACGCGAACGAGGAGGCCGAGTCGCTCGGCCGCGCGGGGCACGTCGTCGTGACCGTGCGGGCGGACGGGACGGTGACCGTCGCCGACGACGGTCGCGGCACGGACACCCGCGTCGACGCGCACGGCACCGTGGTCCGCAAGCCGGTGATGTCGACCCGGGACGTCCGGTTCTTCGACGCGCCGGACGCGGCCCGCCTGCCCGACGGCCTGCCGCGGCGGGGGATCTCCGTCGTCTCGGCGCTGAGCCCGGTGCTCGTCCACGAGAACCACGCTGCGGGCGGCTCGTGGTCGCAGACCTACCGGCACGGCGTGCCGGACGGCGAGCTCCTGGCCGTCGCCCGGTGGGCGTCGACCGGCACCTCCGTGACGTTCCGGGCCGCAATGGACGTGCCCGGCCCGGAGACGCTGGTCGACGACGACCTGACGGGGTTCCCCGCGCTGCGCATCGAGCTCGGCTAGGCCGATCCCCCGTCGGCGAGGCCGAGGACCTCGGCCAGCTCGGGGTCGGGCCCGAGCTGGCGGACCTCCTGCGCGCAGCGGCACGCGTGGGCGATCTTGGCGGCCCACGCCAGGGCGTCGTCGCGGGAGGGCACGTCGACGACCACGAGCCCGCCGATGACCTCCTTGGTCTCCGGGTACGGGCCGTCGGTGACGATCCCGTCGGTGCCCACGACGCTCGCCCGCTGCCTGTTCAGCCCACCGGCGAACACCCACACCCCGGCGTCGACGGCCTCCTGCACCACCGCCTGGGCGGCCTTGCCCACCTCCGGTAGCTCGTCGGCGGTGATGTGGTCCATCGCGCCGTCGTTGAACGAGATCAGGAACTGCGGCATCTCACGACTCCTTCGTCCGGCGGCCGCCCCCGGCGGCCTCTCACCTGTTCTACGAACAGGACGCCGCGGATCCGACCATCTGCCGGAGAACCGTCAGGTGCCCGAGAGCAGCCCGACGAGCCTAGGTGCTCGTCATGAGCTCGTGCAGGTCAGTGCCGGCGTCGGCACCGTGCCGCTGCCGAGGAGGCCGAACGTCGTCGTGCCACCGGGCGCCAGCCGGCCGTTCCACGCCGCGCTCTGGACCACCACGAGGCCGTCCTGCGACGTCACCGTGCCGTTCCACACCTGGTCCACACGCTCGCCGACGAGGCGCCAGCGCACGCTCCACGACGTCGTCGCGGAGCCGGCCTTGACGGTCACCTCGCCCTGGAAGCCGCCGGGCCAGGTGTTCACGGTGCGGTACGTCGCCGAGCAGGCGCCGGCCGGGGGCGGGGTCGTCGGCTCCGAGGTCGGCGTCGGGGTCGGCGAGACCGTGGGCGTGGGCGTGGGCGTCGGCGTCGGCGTGGGGCTGGGGGTGGGCGTCGGAGACGTCAGCGAGCTGAAGAACCGCCAGACCTCGCCGGGCACCCACGACTGCTGCTGCCCACGGTCGCGCGCGTCCCACTGGTGGCCGCTGTCGGACGCGAGCCACACCACCGGGTAGCCGTCGCGGCACGTGTAGGCGGTCCGCACGTGGGTGCCGCTCCCCGCGGCGGGCTCGGTTGCCTGCTGCGCCTGGCAGCCGTTCGTCCGCAGGGCACGGTCCCGCAGCGCGCGGCCCTGCGAGATTGCCAGGACGTCGTCCACGACGCCGTGGGACCCGAGGTACGCGATGGGCTGCGTGCCGCCGGCGCACCCGGACAGCTGCGCGCCGTTGAGCACCGCGACCGCACGGAAGACGTCGGCCCGTGCGCACGCCAGGGCGTTGCTCATGCCGCCGCCGTAGCTGAACCCCGTCGCGAACCGTTGGGTCGTGTCGATGCAGAGCGCGGCCTCGACGGCGCGCAGGACGCCGTCGATGAACGTGACGTCCTGGCCGTTGGTGTTGGGCCAGGCGTTGTCGATGCCCTGCGGGGCCACGAACACCGTGCTGTTGCCCGCGAGCGGCTTCAGGCCGTAGAAGCCCTGGTTCACCACGTCCGCGGACGTGCCGTGCCACCAGTGCAGCCCCACGACCAGGCGGTAGGGGCGGTTCGGGTCGTACCCCGAGGGGACGTCCAGGCGGAACGTGCGGTTCTGCCCGCCGCTGGAGATGGTGTGGGTGCCGGTCGCCAGGCCGGCGGGTCGGCCGCAGCCCACCGTCGCGGCCGCCGGGAGGGCGACCCCGGGCAGCGCCGGCGCGGGGGCGGCCAGCCCACCGAGCGCGAGCGCGGCGAGCGCGGCGGCCAGGAGGACCCGCAGTCCTCGGGACGGTCCGGGGTGTCGCATGTGTCGCTCCCTCCAGCAGGTCCCCCGCCGTGCGGCGGGGAACGGCGTCCGCGGGACGGCACCCCCGGGTCGACGAAATGTATCGATAAAGCGTGCCGCGGCAGAGGGCTCGAAACGGTTCAGGCCTCAGGCGACCCGAGCGTCGTCGAGGTGGTCGAGGACGTGGGCCACCGTCTCGGCGACGGTCCACCCCGTCGTGTCGACGTGCAGCCCACCGGGCGTCTCGCGCGCGGCGTCCGCGAACTCCTCGGGGGTCCAGGCCCCGTAYCCGCGCTTGTGCCGGGCCGCGTCCCGCGTCGCGAGCGCCTCCGCACCGGGTGTCAGCACGACCGCGTAGAGCGGGCGGGCGCGCACCCGACCGGTGAAGCGKGCCAGGTCGGGGCCGAGCAGGATGTCCTGGACCACGGCCGTGATCCCCGCGGCCGCGTAGGCGTCCGCGGTCTGGGCCGCGATGGTGTGCCGCAGGTCGAGCTGGGTGCGCCCGGCGGTCGAGAGCGGCGGCTCCATGGAGGCCTGGCCGCTCACGACGAAGCGGCGGAAGATGTCGCCGCGCACGTGCGCGGCCCGCGGGAACGACCGCGCCAGCGCGTCCGCCACCGTCGACTTGCCGGAAGCCATCGCGCCCGTGACGACGATGACGGGAGCAGTGTCCGGCGGCATGGCAGCACCGTAGGCCGGGCGCGGTCCCCGGGCGACGACAAAGTCGGCGCTCAGCCGCCGCCGCCCGGCGTCTGCACCGCTCGGGTGTCCGGGGGAGGCGGAGCGCCGAGCCGGGCGACCACCTCGCGGAACGCCCGCTGGTACGCGGTCGTGCGCGGGTACCCGCCGTGCGTGCCGACCGTCGCGACGAAGGCGGTGGCGTCGAGCTCCTCCGCCGCCCGGTCGATGTAGTTCGGGACGTCGCTCGCGGCCGGCATGCCCAGCGGGTCGGTGGCACGCCACAGGTTGATCCACGCGGGCTCGGCCGATCCGGGAGAGCGCAGCATCGCCACGAGGGTGCGCGCGGCCTCGTCCGGCCCCCGCTCGGCCAGCGGAGCGATCCCGCTCCCGAGCGGCGCGCCCGGGCGGACCCTGGTCGAGTAGTCCGGGGGCACCGGCCATGGCGTCCGGTCCACCAGCCGCGGGGCCCGGCAGGCGTCCGTGCCGAGCACCTGCGGGCCGAGGAGCTCGGGGAAGAACCTGCCGAAGTACGGACGCAGCTGCGAGCCGTACGTCAGCAGAGCCACCCGGCGGCGGTCCTTGTCCGGTGGCCGGGAGAACAGCGTGGCGACCGCGAGCACCGCGCCGAGGCTGTGCGCCGAGAGGACGACGACACGTCGCTCGCGATCCTCCGGCGCGACCGAGTCGTCGTCCAGCCAGCTCGACACCCGGCCCGCCAGCTCCGGGACGACGCGCTCGGCGTAGCACGGCGGCCCGAACGGGTGTGCACTGCGGGGCAGGAAGCAGATGAGGTCCCACAGCAGCCCCGCCGGTCGCTGACCCGAGGGCTTGGTGACCACCCGGATGAGCAGCGTGGTCCACAGCAGCGCCGTCCCCCAGATCCCGACGAACGTGAGGAGCGCGATCGACGCAGCCGGGACGTCGAGCCCCGTCGGGTCGACGGAGACGAGGACCATGGCGATCAGCGCGATCGCGAACGCCATCGCGACGGCGCCGAGGACCCGCTCCGAGTACTTGGCCGCCGCGGCCAGCCGCCGGGTGCGTTGCCGGGAGTCCAACAGGTCGTCGCGGTCGAGGAGCGTCGTCAAGGTGCCCGCGAGCTGCTGCCGGTCGTAGTCCTCCCTCAGCGCACTCGTGAGCGCGTCGGCCGGCTCGCCCGTCTCCGCCTCCGAGACGTCGGTCGCCGACCGCCTGCCCAGGGGTGTCACGCGCACCAGGGCACCGGCGATGATCGCCGCGGCCGAGAGTGCCAGCCCGACCGGGAGCGCGACGGTGAACAGCGGGTACATCGGCGGCAGGACCAGCCTGCCGCCCTCCTGCGGCGTGCACACCTGCTGCTGAGCGGGTGCGTAGTCCTGGTCCAGGCACGGCACCGGCGCGTTCCCGTTGAGCCAGTCGCCGGCCGCGACGACCACCAGGCTGGTCAGCATCACGACGGAGCCGAGCGAGAGCACCAGCAGCACGGCGGGCGCCATGCCTCGCCAGCCCTCGACCTTGGGATCGGGCGATCCCGGGGCGGGGGCGCGGAGCCGCCAGCCGAAGGCGGTCGCGACGATGAGCACGATCCCCGCTCCGGCAGCGACGAGCAGGGTCCAGGACGGTGGTTCCGCGCTCCCGGGCCACTGCTTCACGGCCCAGTACCACAGGGGCACCGCCAGGAGGAGAGCCCCCACCACCGCGAGCGCGGTCCGACTCCTCGCGGCACGCCACGTGGTCGCGACCAGGGCGATCAGGAGGAGCACGACGACCACCGCGGCCGGGAAGAACGACAGCCCGATGAGCGTCTCGTCCGTCGACTCGGTGCCCGGGATCGCCAGCAGCACCACCTCGGCGAGGAAGAGCAGCACGGCGGCGACGAGCACCCCGCGGGTCCAGGCGCGGTAGCGGTTCCCCGCCGTGGAGCTGTGCATCGTCAGGTGCTGGGCCCTCCAGACGAGGTAGACGGCCACCCCTTCCACGACGACGCCGCCCACGAGGAGCGCGACCGACGCCTGCTGCGTGCCGTGCACGAGGTCCACCGCGCAGGCAGGCACGTTCTCGATGAGGTCATGAAGGTCGCGGCAGTCCGGGTGCGAGCCCCAGGCGTGGGCCGCGGCCAGGACCATGAGCACCACGCCCAGACCTGCGGCGACGTGCAGCTGCGCCATGGCGTTCGTCAGGCTCCACCGCGACCACAGGTCGGCGTGCGCGAGCGTCCACGGGTGTCCCGCCTCGCCGGCACCGGCGCTCTCGGTGGGCCCGCCCTGGGCGGCGTCGCCGCCCGAGTGGGTCGTCCCCGGCATCGCCTGCTCGTACCGGACCCGAGAGCCGGCCGACAGCCACAGCAGCAGGAGCAGCACCGCGACCGGGACGAACGACATGACGGCGAGCCGTTGGGTCCAGGTGAACGTCTCCAGCGTGGCGAGGAAGCCCGGTCGCGACGGGCACGCGGACCCCGTCGTCGCGAAGCACTGCGTCGCGACCAGATCGAGGGCGACCGTGGAGAACGCCATGACGACAAGCAGCGTCAGGCCGAGCCCGAAGACACGGATCGGACCGGCTCCGCGCGCGAACTTCTTCGGGTCGCGGGACAGCCGCCGACTCCAGTACGCGGTGTTCGCCAGGCCGAGCGGGACCAGCAGCATCCACCCCGCGCGGCTCGCGCGCTGCACCCACGCGTTGCTCGCCCCGCCGGGAGCAGTGGTCGAGTTCCGGGCCATCTGCCCCCACGAGTACGCCTCCCGGCGCACCTCCTTCGCGACGTGGTCGTGATGCGCCGCGCTGACGGTGCGCGCGTGCTTCAGGGCCGCCGGCGTCAGCATCCAGAAGCTGCCGAGGCTGTCGCCGCGCACCTTCTGGACGTCGTCCTGGCCGACCTCCAGGAGCGCCGCGGGCGGCGTGTTGCTCACGCCGTGCACGCGGAGCTCCAGAATGTGCTCCCGCGGCTTCAGAGGCCGGGCGTCGTCGTCACCGACGGACTCATCCGTGCCTTCTGGAGATTCCTCACGCCGATCAGCGTCCATCGCCGCCCCCTAGCGGACATTTGCCGCCGGTCCGGACAAACCGGGCCCCCGTCCGACGGTACTCGCCGGGCACGCCACGGTGAAAGACCCCGCTAATCCGGCATCTCCGCGCCACCGACGGGCCTTCCTGCGCCGACGAGCACGCAGTGCAGGTCGGGGAGCGATGCCGTGATTCGACGGGCCTGCCGGAACTCAGGAACAGCGGGGTCGAGCCGKGGTCAKCGGTGGGTCAGGTAGCGATCCCGCAGGTGCGCCGCGTACTGCTCGGTGACCTGGGCCGTGGCGCCCCGCTGCCCGCCGGTGCGAACCCGCATCAGGACCACGGGCACCCGCCCGCCGTGGACGTCCCGCACGACGAGCACGCTGACGGGGGACTCGGAGACGGGCTCGCTCTCCACGGACTCGACCTGGTCCCACGGCACCTGGTGGAGGGGTTGCGCGCCGCCCCGCCAGACCTCGATGCCCGTCGGGGTCTCCACCAGCGTGACCTCGAACTGTCGCCTCTTCGGCAGCCGTTCCCGTACGCCGGACGCGGCCATCGCCGCCGCGAACCCCGGCCCCGTCAGGCAGCGCCACCTCGCAGCGCCGGGACGCGCGCGGTCCAGCGCCTGGTTGGTCCGGTGACGCGCCCACGCCGACCGCACCACGAGCCAGGCCAGGAACCCGACGGTGATCAGCAGACCGAGCACCGCGCTGATGACGAGCTCCGTCGACCCCGCATGCTTCCGCAGCTTGATGACGGCGATGCCACCCAGGATGACGACCAGGAAGACGAGTGACCGCACGAGCGGCGCCAGGGTGGACCCGGTCCACACCGGCCGGCCCCGCGGCTCCTTCACTGCCGCGACCACCGTCTCGACCGGGTGCTCGCACGCTGACGCCAGCCGCACCGCGTCCGTCTTCGACAGCCGCCACGCCACGATCGCGCCGTCCGACCTGCGGAGCACCGCGGCCGTCCCGCCGGGCTGGCGGACGACGTGGTGCGTGCGGGGCCGGCGGAGCAACCGGTCGCCGAGTGGTCGCAGGTGGTGCGAGCGGCGCCACCCCGGGGCGACCTCGGTCACGAGGAACGTCTCCATGACGTGCGGGTCGGTGGTGACGAGCCGGATGCCCAGCACGTCGACGCCGTCGACACGCCACGCGGTGAGGGTCCCCTCGTCCTCGTCGACGATGACGTCCGTGGAGGGACCCGCGACGTACAGCCAGCTGGGGTCGCTCACGGTGTGCCCGGACTCGCGGACGAAGTCCACGACGAACCGGCGGATCGAGACGGGCGTCGACGAGGGCACGGCGCGAGGCTAACCGACGCCCCCCACCTCTCTCCGGGGCGATCCACAGCAAGCGTTCGCGGTCCACTGCTCGCCGGTCAGCGGACGATGCCTGCCTGGAGCCGGCCGCCCAGAGGTGCGAGCAGGTCGTCGGCCAGCCGCAGGAAGCTGCGCCGGTCGCCGGACGCGAACGCGTCACCGAGACGGGCGGCCGCCGCTCGGTCCCACGCGCGGAGCCTGCGCAGCAGCCACTTCCCGGACCCGAGCCACTGCCCGTGCGCCAGGAGCAGCAGCTCCGACAGCGCCGTGAACGCCTCGGCCAGGAGGAGCGCGCGCTCTGCGTGGTCGTCCGAGTCGGCGAGGTCGTCGAGCAGGGCGCTCACGGCGTATCGGCGCAGGTCGAGCGCGTGCGTCTCGATCCGGGGGCCGGCCGACAGCACCTCGCCGGCCCACGCCCGGAGCTCGAGGAGCTCGGGCCCCGAGCGCAGGATCACGCCCTCGCTCAGCATGACCAGGATGACCGGGCGGTGCGCGGCGACCTCGCGGCCGGCCCAGGTGCGGTACGCGTCGGGGGAGTAGGCGAACACCTCCACGACGCGCCCACCGTGCTCGTAGGTGGCGGCGAGGCTCGAGCGCTCGCCGTCGAAGGAGTCAGGCGGGCAGAGCAGGACGAGATCGAGGTCGCTGGTCGGCGTGCTGGCGCCGGTGGCGCTGCTCCCGGCCAGCACGGCGCCGCAGGCGGTGGGAAAGCGGCCGGCGACGAACTGGTCTGCGAGCGCTCGGTCGTCGTCGAAGGTCGTCACGCGCACGAGACTAGGACGACCTGCCGACGGGCGAGCGCGACGGTCCTCTAGGGTCGGCGTCGTCGGGAGTCCGGAGGTCAGGGGGCGAGCATCATGGGTCAGGACGTGCAGGGCGACCCGGCGCTGACCGCAGCGATCGCCGTCGCGACCCGGCGTGCCGTCGAGCAGGTGCGCGCGGAGCACCCCGGCCCGTTCTGCGCGTTCGCGCTGGTCACCACCGGCGAGGCGCTGCGCCCGTACCTGAGCGTGACGCTCGACGGCCCGGAGCGGTGGGACCTGGCCGACAGCCCGCTGGCGATCGTCGGCGACGAGCACCTCGCCGCGGTGGAGCCGCTCTACGCCGAGCGTGGCGATGTCGTCGACCGGACGCCCGAGGCCGCGGAGCGCGAGTACGGGCTCCGGCTGGCCTCGATGGAGGCCGCGCTCCGGCTGCTCGACGCCGACGGTCTGTTCGGCACCGGGCAGGCCCGCGAGCGGGTGCTGCTGCTGGTCGCCACGATGCCGCCCGACGAGTCCGACGCCGGTTTCGCCCGTCGGCTCAACCCGCCCGGGCCGCTGCTGACGGCCTGGCTCGAGGAGGCGTCCGAGGGGTACGCGGCAGGCGTCAGCGCGATCGACAGGGACGTCCACCGTGTGGAGCCATGAGCCGGGTTCGCTGATCCAGCGGTTCGAGGTGCTGCACGACCGCGTGTGGCTGCAGCATCCGGTGACCGTCGTGTCCGACGACGGCACGACCTTGGCCGTCCGCCTCGATCCCGGCTCGCGCTTCACGTTCCCGCCGCACCCGTTCGGCCCCCACCCGTGGAGCGCGCACCCGGCGTGGGGCTCCACCGTCGTGCTGCAGCTGCACCGGACCGGCGACCACTACGGGGTCTGGAAGTTCTTCGACCCCGCCGGGACGTTCCTGCACTGGTACGTCAACTTCGAGGCGCCCGTCGTCCGTCGGCGCGACGGGTTCGAGACCGACGACCACGGCCTGGACCTGATCGTCCTCCCCGACGGCCGGCGGGAGTGGAAGGACGTCGCCGACCTGCACTGGCAGCGGGTCAGCGGACGCATCGACCAGGACACCGTCGCCCTCGTGCTGGCTGCCGCGGCCGACGTCACGGCGCAGCTCGACGCGGGTACCCCGTGGTGGAGCCGATGGGACGGCTGGACCCCCTGAGCCCGTCGCGTCGCCCGGTCGCACGGGGTGCGACGATGCGCGGGTGACCGAGGCGGAGCTGTGGGACCTCACGGACGAGCACGGGAGGCGCACCGGCGAGGTCGTGCGTCGAGGGGAGCCGCGCTGGCCGGTGGGCCGCTGGCACGTGGTCGTCGCGACGTGCGTCGTCCGGGCCGACGGTCGGGTGCTGATGACGCGACGTGCGGCGACGAAGGACTTTCCGCTCGCGTGGGAGTTCCCCGGCGGCAGCGCGCTCGCGGGCGAGACGAGCCGTGGGGCTGCCGCACGGGAGCTGCGCGAGGAGACGGGACTCGTCGTCGCCGAGCCGGCTCTCCAGCTCGTCGGGCGGTTCGCCGAGCGCACCGCTCTGGTCGACCTGTACGTCGCCGTCGCGTCGGGCCTCCCGACGGTGCGCCTGGACCCGACGGAGGTGCACGAGGCGGAGTGGGTCACGGTCGGGGAGGTCGAGGGACGCCGGCTGGCGACCCCGTGGCTCGCTCGCCTGACGGCGCTGTGGCCGGGGGCGCGTGCTGCTGTCGCGTCGGCAGTCACCTGACCCGGCACCGCTCCGTGTCGCGGCCGACCGACTCAGCCCACCCTGCGCCAGGTGCACCTCGTCCACGGCGAGCAGCACGACGAGCTGCACGACGAGCTCCTCGAGCTGGGCGACAACATCGCCACTCGGGGCCCGAACCTCCTGGACCTGCCGCGAGGCACCCGGGTGTCGTCCAGCACGACGAACACCTGACAGTCGGGGTCGCCGTCATGGCCGATGACGCGGTGCGCCCATCGGCACAGCTCGCGCGCGCTCAGCTCGCCCTTCGCGAACCTGCGCGCCACCGCCATCGCTCCCGAGCGCGGGGTCTGGGCCAGCAGGACCTGCATCCCGAGCTCGCGTGGTCGAGCCGCCAGAGGGCCGCAGCGTCGGCGAGGAGCTCGGTGGCTTCGGCACGTGTCAGATCGGGCACCGAGCCATGGTCCCGGACCGGCGTGCGGCCGCCAACGACAATGGCGGTGCGCTCAGAGGTCGTCTGCCTGCGTGCGGGACCGGTGGAGCCGCCAGCACGCCTCGGCGAGGGCATCGACGTGGTCGCCACGGAGCAGGCCGCCGTCGACGACTGAGCCGGGGAAGGGTTCGGCGAGGACCGCGAGCAGAGCCGCCCGTACCTCGCCGACGGACATGTCGCCGGTGAGCCGGCCGGCGAGCCGGAGCGCCTCCTTGTCCCAGGAGGAGTCGTCCCAGTGGCTCTCCGTCAGCCACGGTTCCAGCGGGTCGTACCGGACGAACAGCCTGGCGAGCTCCTCAGCCAGCCCGTCCGGGGCTCCGTGTGCGTGCACCGGTCCAGGATGACGGCTGCGTCGTACGGCACGTTCAGAGACTTTCCGTGCACGTCATCCCTCGCCACCGCGGAGACGGCCACTGCGGTCGCCCAACTCCGGACCCAGGTCCGCGGTTCGATCAGGGACACTGGTGGCAGCAACGTGAACGTCGACGAGGAGTCAACCGTGCCCGAGGGAACTGTCCGATGGTTCGACGCCGAGCGGGGGTTCGGCTTCCTCGCCCTCGGGGACGGGGCCGACGACCTGTTCGTGCACGCGTCCGAGATCGTCGGTGACGACGGGCCGAGGCTGCTCCGGGAGGGGCAGATCGTCGAGTTCGAGATGGGCGAGGGCGACCGCGGACCGCAGGCGCGCCGCGTCCGGGTCACGGGCGAGCACGCCCCCGACGCGCTCCTGGGCGTGCTCGGCACGGTCTCCTGGTACGAGCCGGGCAAGGGGTACGGCTTCATCACGCCCGACGGCGGTGGGGCGGAGATCTTCGTGCACAGCTCGGCCATCGTGGGCGGCGGCGTGGTCTCGGACGGGCAGCGGGTGGCGTTCCTCGTCGTCGACGGGGAGAAGGGTCCGCAGGCGGACCACCTGCTGCCGCTCCGCGCGGACGCCGTCGGGCGACCTCAGGCGTCCGACGGGGCGGACGGCACCGTGTCCTGGTACGACGGGGAGAAGGGCTTCGGGTTCGTCACCCCCGACTCGGGCGGCGAGGACCTCTTCGTCCACGTCCGGGCGCTGCCCGGGGGCGTGACCGAGCTCTTCGAGGGCGATCGCGTGACCTACGACGTCGGCACGAGCGACAAGGGGCTCCAGGCTCGCAGCATCCGGCTCGTGGGGAGCACCCCTGCGGCGCCGGCTCGCGGACGGTCCGGCCCTCCGAGGGAGTCGGACGGCCCGGTGCGGGGAGGTGAGGGCGTGGTCGCGCGCTACGACGCGGAGCGCGGGTTCGGCTTCATCACCCCGGACGCGGGCGGCGCGGACCTGTTCGTGCACGTGTCGGTCGTGAGGGGCGCCGAAGCGCTGGAGGAGGGCGACCGGGTCCGGTACCAGGTGCGCCAGAGCGACCGGGGACCGCAGGCCGACGGCGTCGAACGGGTCTGAGCGCGGCTGGTGAGAGCGCGCGAAAGACGTCGCGTGCCGGGGTGTGCGCGCGGATACTGCGCCGGTGACTGGTTCTGCACCGCCTCCGCTGCTGCGACCGCGTGCTCTTCGGGCCGGCGATCTCGTCGTCGTGGCCGCCCTGTCCGGACCGCTGCCCGCGGAGTACCAGCCGAACGTCGAGCACACGGTGGTCGTGCTGGAGCGGATGGGGTTCCGCGTGCGTCGGGCTCCGCTGCTCGAGGTGGGCCGGAGCCGGTGGTGGAGCGCGGCGGAACCCGCAGTGATCGCCGCCGAGCTCAACGGTCTGCTCCGTGATCCCGAGGTGCGTGCGATCGTCGCGAACGACGGTGGCCAGACCGCGTTCGGCTACCTCGACCTGATCGACCTCGACGCGATCCGTGCCGACCCGAAGCCGATCCTCGGCTACAGCGACATCTCGTTGCTGCACCTCGCGCTCTACGCACGCACCGGCCTGGTCGGGTTCCATGCCAACATGGCCACCCCGGGGTTCGGCGGCAGCTGGCAGTCCGCGGCGGCRTCGCGCCGGGCGGAGCTCGAGTCGCTCTACTCCCGGCTGCTGACCGGGACCGAGGCGATCGGTGCGCTGCCCGCGAGCCCGACGTGGGAGTGCTGGCGTCCGGGGCGCGCGGAGGGCCCCCTGATCGGCGGGGTCATCAACCGCATCGCGCTGGTGCAGGCCACGCGGTTCGCGGTGCCGCTCGAGTGGTTCGACGGCGCCGTGCTGTTCTGGGAGGAGATGGGCGGCCTGAGCTCGTACGTGTGGAGCTACCTGCACGTGCTGCGGCACGCCGGCATCCTCGACCGGATCTCCGGCATGGTCGTCGGGATCCCGCGCGAGATCGGTGGGCTCGAGGCGCCCGACGCGTCGCCGACCCTGGCCGAGATCGTCCTCGACGTGCTCGGCGACCGTGACATCCCCGTCCTGGGCAACGTCGAGGTCGGGCATGCCGGCCCGAACCTGCCCATGCCGGTCGGCGTCCGCGCCGGCCTCGACGCGGGACAGCGGACGTTGTCGCTGCTCGACCCGGCGGTACAGCCACGCTGACGGGGCCCTCAGGTCACCAGGCCTCGTCGGTAGGCGTAGGCGACGGCCTGCACCCGTCCTCGCAGGTCGAGCTTGGCAAGGATGCGTGACACGTACGTCGTGACCGTCCCCGGGGCTGAGCACGACGGTCGCGGCGATCCCGCTGGAGGACAGCCCGTCGGCCATGACTGTCGACGAGCACGCCGTCGCAGTCGAAGATGACGAGCTCGATCGGGATCATCGCTGGTCAGGATAGGTGTGTCGCGACCGCCGCCGCGTCGTCGCGCGCATCGCCGGCCGCGAGCGCAGCCAGTGCGTCGCGCGGAGACACCGCCGTCCGTTCGGGGCGGAGGTCGCTGAGCGGCCACCGTCGCCCGTGGCTGATCCAGAGCGTCCGTAGACCAGCGGCGCTCCCGCCCGCGATGTCGGCGGCCGGGTCGTCGCCGACCATCCAGCAGCGGTCGCCGACGGCTGCTCCCAGCCGCCTCAGCGCCAGGGCGAAGATCGCGGCGTCGGGCTTGCGGACGCCCGCCTCTTCGGAGACGCACCAGCCGTGCACGACATCGGCGATGCCGGTGCGCCGCAGCTTGCCGACCTGGGTCTCCGTCCGTCCGTTCGTCACCACCATCAGGCGCCAGCCGGTGGAGCGCAGGGTCTCCAGGTGCTCGACGACGCCGGGGAAGGCGGACGTGTGCAGCGGGAGCTGGTTGCGGTAGTCCTGCCAGAGCCGGTCAGGTGGTCCGGCCTGCGGGAACCGCTCGCAGAGGGCGTCGAAGAACTGCTCCCGCTGCGTGACCGCTCGGTCGAGCTCCTCGATCCAGACCCGCTGATCGCCGGGCAGCGACCACCGGTCGACGAAGGACCGGGCCCACGCCGCGAAGCCTGCCGAGCGGTCGACGAGCGTCTCGTCGAGGTCGAGCAGCGCGATCATGGGCCCGGTCGTCGTCAGGACGCGGTCACGACCCCGTGATGGCGGTGATGATGCCCTGCTGGGTCACCGTCGCCGAGCTGCGGTCGAACAGCGCGAACCCGAACTGGCCGTTCCAGCMGTTGTCCCAGTACGCGGTGGCGGCACCGTACTTCTTCGCCGTGGTGACCAGCGTCCGGGCGTAGTCGGCGCGGTACTTGTTGTTCGTCGAGTCGAAGTTGGTCTTGTCGATCGAGCCGTACTCGCCGATGAACACCGGGTACCCGTTGACGACGAACTTGTCGTACATCTTCTTCAGCTGCGCGTCCATGAAGTCCTGCTGACCCCACACCGACTTCTTCGCCGCGTTGGTCGCGTTCGGACCCCACTGCGTGATGGTGCCGTCCTCGGTGCCCGTGAAGTCCCACGGGTCGTAGTAGTGGGCGGAGATCATGAGGCGCTTCTCGTTGCTGGGGATGGCCGACGAGCGGTACTGGTCGGTCGGGATCGCGAAGCCGTAGTTGCCGGTCGTGTAGTCGATGTTCGTGTTCCAGCCCGGGACCAGCAGCCAGCGGGAGGCGTTGTTGCCGCCGGTCTGGCGCACGGTGTCGACGAAGACCTGGTTGTACGCGTTGATGTTCGAGTAGCACGGCTGGGTGGGTGCGCCGTACTGCCCGTCGAAGTTCTCGTTCATCGACTCGAGGATCAGGCGTCCGCCGTAGCCCTTGAACGTCGTCGCCACCTGCTGCCAGACCTTCTGGTACTTGGCCTTGATCGTGTCCTGCCCGGACGCGTCGCAGATGAGCCACGAGCCGCTGACGCCCTTGTAGCCGTCGCCGTGCATGTTGATGACGACGTTCAGGCCGCGGTCGTAGGCCAGGTTCACGACCTGCTGGATCCGGGCGAGCCAGGCCGAGTCGACGGTGTAGTTCGGCGCGGAGCCGATCTTGCCGAGGTAGGAGACCGGGATCCGGATCGTCGAGAAGCCGGACGCCTTGACCCGGTCGATGAGGGCGCCCGTGATGACCGGGTTGCCCCACGCCGTCTCGCTGGGCACCCCGTTGACGTTGGCTTCGAGCTGGTTTCCCAGGTTCCAGCCCTTGCCCAGGTCGGCGACGAGCTGGGCGGCGCTGCCCGTGATCGGTCCGGTGGTCGGCGTGGGCGTGGGCGTCGGGGTGGGGGTCGGCGTGGTCGTCGGCCGCGGGGTCTGGGTCGGCGTCGGCGTCGGCGACGTCGTGGGAGTGCTGGTCGGGGTGACCGGGCTCCCGGTGCACGCGACACCGTTGAGCGTGAACGCGCTCGGTGCGGGGTTGCTCCCGGCCCACGAGCCGTTGAAGCCGAACGACGCGGTGCCGTTGGTCGCGATGTTCCCGTTCCACCCGGCGTTGCGCACCGACACGGCCGCTCCGGACTGCGTGACGGAGCCGTTCCAGAGCTGCGAGACGGTCTGGCCTGCGCCGAAGGAGAAGCGCAGGTCCCAGCCGGTGACCGCGTCGCCCAGGTTGGTGACCTTCACGTCGGCTCCGAAGCCGCTCTGCCACTGGTTGGTGACCGTGTAGTCGACGCGGCAGCCGGCAGCGGCGTTCGCCTGGCTGGTGATGGCGACCGAGCCGGCGACGGCGACCGCAGCCGCCGTGGCGAGGGTGAGGACCTTGCGAAGTGGGTGCACGGGAGGGATCCCTCTCAGGGAAACGGGACCGCGCACGGATCGCGGCGACGCTGGCAACGAAGGGGCTCAGCCCATCAGACGAACGTCGTTCGCGCAGCGGTGTGAAGCGATTCACGCAAGCGGTTCCCTGCGCTGCCACCCGCAGGAACGTGTTCGGGGTGCATGTGCGGCGAGGGCCGCCGGTCGGGTGACCGGCGGCCCTCGCCGCACTGCAGGAGCGAGCTGATCAGGCGCAGGGCGCCCCGTTCACGGTGAAGCCCGTCGGCGGGGAGTTGGTGCCGCTGTACGAGCCGTTGAAGCCGATGCTCGTCGAGCCGCCGGCGGGGACATTTCCGTTCCACGCCGCATTCGTCACGGTCACGGCCGAACCTGTCTGGCTGTACGTGGCGCTCCACCCCTGCGTGACCGACTGGTTGCCCGGGAAGCTGAACGCCAGCTTCCACGACGTCCAGGCCGTCGACCCCGTGTTCGTGAGGGTGACGTTCGCGGTGAACCCGGTGCCCCACGAGTTCGCCGAGTACGTCACCTTGCACGCGCCGGGCGGTGTGGTGGCGGTGGGCAGGGTCCGGAAGGCGACGGAGGTGGACCCCGGCGAGACCTGCCCGGCGGTGTCCTTGGCGCGGATCGCGAACACGTGGTCCGTGTCGGCGGTCAGCCCGGTGAGCGTCGTCGAGGTGGTGGTCGAGGTCGCGACCACCGTGGACGTGCCGTTCTGGAGGCGGAGGACGTCGTACCCGGCGACGCCCTTGTCGTCGGTCGAGGCCGACCACGCCAGCGTGGCGCCTGTCTGGGTGATGCCCGACACGACCGGGGCGCCGGGTGCGGTGGGCGGCTGGTCGGTCGTGCCGCCGGTGGTCGTCACGCTCGTCGACGGGGACGTCGCACTCAGCTGCGCGCCGTTGTGCGCCATGACGACGAACACGTACGACGTGCCGGCACGCAGGCCGGTGACCGTGGCGGACGTCGTGGTCGACGTCGCGACGACCTCCAGCGAGTCCCCGGCGACGCGCACGACGTCGTACCGCGAGATCCCGCTCTCCGCGTCCGTGGACGCGGTCCACGTCAACGTCACGGAGGTGTCGCCGACCGCGCTCGCCGTCGGCGTGCCCGGCGTGCTCGGCCGCGTGGTGTCGACCGGGGGCGTGCCGCCCGCGTGCTCGGCCGCCCAGCTCGCGAGCCACGCCAGCGCCGAGTTCCAGTTCACCGCGACCTCGTTGACCGAGTACGCCTCGATGTGGTCGACGAAGCACTTCTGCGGCGCGCAGCCCGCGGCCTGCGCCGCGGCGATCGGGTCCTGGAGCTCGCTGTTCGGACCGCCCGAGAACGAGCCCGGGGGCGCGATGGGCAGCGACGCGTTCGCCTGGTGCGCCCAGAACCGGTGGTGCACGTTCTGGACCGCCTTCTCGCCGTAGCCGGCGATGTAGGACTGGTTGAGCGGGTTGCGGCCCTGGAAGTAGTCGAGCGCGGCGTACACGCCGGTGCGGTACTTCGCCTGCCCGGTGAAGTCGTACGCGAGGGCCAGGGCGTTCGCGTTGTTGGCGACCTGCCCGTTCGAGCCCCAGTAGTAGACGCTCCCGGCGTTGTTGGGCGCCGGGTACGCCTGGCTCGTGGCGCGCGCCAGGGCCGCGTCGGCGAACGTCACGATGGCCGCGCGCGTGGCGGCCACGTCGGACGACGGGAGCCCGGTCGGCACCAGCGCGAGGGTCGTGTCGCCGAGACCACCGGTCCAGCCCCAGTCGTACCCGCGCTGCGCGAAGCTGCCGCCCCTGTACAGCGACGAGCCGGTGACGTCGGCGCGGTACGTGTCGGAGCCGGTCGTCGCGTAGAGCTCGGCCGCCGCCCAGTAGAACTCGTCCGTCACCGAGGTGTCGCCGTAGGCACCACCGCCCGTGCCGTCGGTCGCGGACGCGATCCGGTTCGGGTTCGCCTTCGCGGCGGTGTACGCGGTCTGCGCCGCCGCGAGGGCCTTGGCGGAGAACGTCGGGTCGAGCGTCTTCCACAGCCGCGACGACTGCGCCGCCACCGCGGCCATGTTGAGCGTCGCCGCGGTGCTCACCGGCGACAGGAGCCGGCGCTGACTGTCCTGCGCGGGAATCGTCGGCAGGGCCGTCCAGTTCTCGTCGTGGATCTTGTGGTGCACCATCCCGGCGTCCGTGCGACCGGCCGGCACCTGCATCCGGAGCAGGAACTCGACCTCCCAGCGCGCCTCGTCGAGGATGTCCGGGGCACCGTTGGCGCGCTCCGGGATGGCCATCGTGCCGTCGGCGAGCGCCGCCTTGTCGGCTCCCGTCACGTACAGGGTCCGCTCGTAGGCGTTCTGCAGCTGCCACGTGGCGATGCCGCCGTTGACGACGTACTTGCCCTGGTCTCCCGCGTCGTACCAGCCGCCGCGCACGTCCAGGCTGTAGCCGCACGACTGCCGGCACGGGACGCTCGTGTCGCCCTGGTTCGGCGCGACGCCCAGGTGACCGGCCGCGCGCGCGTAGGTGCTGCCGACGTACTGGGCGTCGATCGCGATGCCGCTGCGCTGGTGGTAGAAGAACGCGAGCGCGTCGTACCGCAGCCTCTTCACCGGGTCGGCGGAGATGTCGAACGGGTAGCTGCTGGCGTTCGCGGCGGACAGCACGTAGCCAGATCCAGGTGTGTCGAACGTCGAGAAGTCGATGAGGTGGGTCGAGTCGCCCGACAGCGCGTCGGAGCCCTTGACCGTCGACTGGCCCGACGCGACGACCGTCCCGGCCGCGTTCCGCAGCGTCCACGCGACGGGCGAGGTCGACGTGCTGACGAGCGTCGCGACCTTGGCGACACCGGGGACGTAGGCGACCTGGTTGACCTTCACCGGGGAGCCGGGATCGGTGGCGGCGGCGGCGACCTGCGGCGCGGCGACGAGGCCGGAGACCGCCAGCGCAGCGGCGACCGCCAGGCCGGCGGTGCGCCGCCGGGGGAGCCCGTGGCGACGGTGGGTACTCGGTGACATGGCGGTCCTCTGCTGGGCGAGCGACGTGGGTGGACGGCGATCACCACGCACGGCGACATCCCGGCGCTGGGACGGCCGTCGTAGGGAGCGCTCGAGCCACGGTAGGACGGTCCGTGTCTCCTTCTGGCGCGCTACAGAAAGCGGAATCGATTAGGCGAGCGGTCGGCAGAGGGTGTCAGAGAGCGCTTCGTACCGCGTGGCGCACGTAGACCACACCGTTGGCGAACCGTCGGTGGTCCAGCAGCTCCAGGTCGAGCCGTACGCCGCGCGGCAGCGCCGGCTTGCCGCCGCCCACGAGCACCGGGCACAGCAGCAGCACGCACTCGTCGACGAGCCCGTGCCGGAACGCCTCCGCCCCGAGGGTCGCGCCGCCGACGCTCAGGTCCGCGCCGGACGCCTCCTTGAGCCGTCGTACCGCCTCKGGGTCGAACTKCCGCTCGATCCTCGTCCGCGCCGTCGACACGGCGTCGAGCGTCGTGGAGTAGACGACCTTGTCGGCGTCGCGCCAGATCCCGGCGTACTCGCGGACGACGGCTGGTTCGTCCGTCAGCCAGTCGTCGTCCTCCCAGACGCGCATCGTCTCGTACATGCGCCGGCCGTAGAGCGACGTGCCGATCTGCCGCTCGTGCTCGTTCCAGAACGCGTGCACCGCCTCGTCGGGTACCGACCAGTCGAAGGAGCCGTCCTCGTCCTCCAGGTAGCCGTCGAGCGAGGTGTTCGCCGCGTAGATCAGCTTGCCCATGCGTCTTCATACACCCCGGTCGACCGGAGGACATCAGTCCAGGTGCTGCTGCCGGTCAGTCGTGCGGCGCGGCGTAGAGACGTGACGCGGTGCGGACCAGGCCGGCGACGCCCGACGAGACGCTCTGCGGCGGCCAGGCGATGACCGTCCTGACGCGCGGGGCGTCGGAGACCGGCACGACCGCCAGCCCGTCGCGCACGTTGACGCGCGCCGACTCCGGCATCACGAGCGCGGCGCGGCCGAGCCGCACGAGCTGCAGCACCTGCGTCAGGTCGCGCAGCTCGGGACCTG
The DNA here is from genome assembly GCF_054049655.1 of Cellulomonas sp. P5_C5. Taxonomy (NCBI): domain Bacteria; kingdom Bacillati; phylum Actinomycetota; class Actinomycetes; order Micrococcales; family Cellulomonadaceae; genus Cellulomonas; species Cellulomonas sp. P5_C5. Next base: position 28,624 of record NZ_JBFULY010000036.1, read on the forward strand.
GGCCGTCCGGGTAGGTGCCGTCGAGCCGAGGCCAGCGCGGCGGGGGCAGGTCGGGGATCGACGTCGCCTCGGCGACCGTGAGCGAGGGCGCGCGGCTCAGCGGGTGGCCGGCAGGAAGGATCGCCACCTGGTCCTCGACGTTCAGCGTGTCCACGTCGAAGCCGCTGAGGTCGTCGAAGGGCTGGTGCAGGATCGCGACGTCGGCGCGCCCGTCCCGCAGCATCGGCGCCTGGTGGCCCGGCGGGCTCAGGAGCACCTCGACGTCGACGGCATCCGGTTCGGCGGCGTACGCGTCGAGCAGCTTGGCCATCAGCTCGCTGGACGCGCCCGCCTTGGCCGTGAGCACCACGGACGCCCGGCCGGCTGCCGCGACGGTGCGGCGGGTGCGCCGCTCGGCCGCCTCGACCGCGGCGAGCGCCGCCCGACCCTCGCGCAGGAGGGTCTGTCCGGCGCTCGTGAGGGTCATGCCGCGGGGGGAGCGGACGAACAGGTGAGCCCCGAGCCGGCGCTCGAGCTGGGCGATGGCCCGCGACAGCGGCGGTTGGGCCATGCCCAGGCGCTCGGCGGCGCGGCCGACGTGCGACTCCTCGGCGACGGCAATGAAGTAGCGCAGCTCGCGGGTCTCCACGCGGGCAGCGTACGCCCGTGGCCTCGTGTCATATCGGTGCGGTATCGCGCTGCACCCGATCGGTGTTGGAGCCCGCGGCGAGCCGACAGCACGATCGACGCATGTCAGAGAACAAGAAGACCGCTCTCGTCACCGGCGCGAACAAGGGCATCGGCTACGAGATCGCCGCCGGGCTGGCTCGGCTCGGGTTCCGCGTCGGCGTCGGCGCGCGCGACACCGGCCGACGGGACGACGCCGTGCAGAAGCTCCTGGCCGAAGGCCTCGACGTCTTCGGCGTACCGCTGGACGTGACCGACGACGCGAGCGTCGCCGCCGCCGCTGCCCAGCTGGAGCAGCAGGGCGGTCTCGACGTGCTCGTCAACAACGCCGCCATCACCGGCGGCGTGCCGCAGGAGCCGAGCAAGGTCAGCGCCGACCAGGTCCTGCGGGTCGTGGACACGAACGTCGTCGGCGTCATCAGGGTCACCAACGCGATGCTGCCCCTGCTGCGCCGCGCCGGGTCGCCGCGCATCGTCAACGTCTCCAGCACGGTCGGATCGCTCACCCTGCAGACGGCGCAGGCCGAGGCCGTCGGCCCGGTCTCCGCCGCGTACTCGCCGACGAAGTCCTACCTCAACGCCGTCACGGTCCAGTACGCCAAGGAGCTCGCCGGGACCGGGATCCTGGTCAACGCCGGGTGCCCCGGGTACGTGTCGACCGACCTCAACGGCCACCGCGGCACCCGGACGCCCGAGGAGGGCGCCGCCGTCTTCCTCGAGCTCGCCACGCTGCCCGACGGCGGGCCGAACGGCACCTTCCGCGACGACGCGGGCGCGCTGCCCTGGTGACGCGGTGACTTCTGACCGTGACGCCGAACGGACCCTCAGAGGTAGGGAGCGAGGGCTGCGGCGCTGCGCCGGTGTGCCTCGGCGCCCGCGGGGTCGCGGGCGCTGGCGCACACGTTCGCCTCGCGCTCGAACCGTTGGACGGCCAGCTCCAGGAGGCTCGGGACGCGACCTTCGTGATACGGGCTGCCTTCCTTGAACTCGGCGTAGTCGGCCCACCCGAGGACCCTGCGCAGCGCCCGCGCCTCCGGGCTGTCGGTGGTGTCGAGCGCCGCGAGGTCAGCCCGGATCCGGCCGAGCGTCGGGGCGTCCTCATCCATGGCGCCATCCTGCCGGACGCGACCTGGACGGTTCTGAGTCGTCCACATCCTCGGACACCTCTCGTCGAGTGGTGCCGGACCTGAGAGGTTCGGGCCGTGACCGAGGACTACGAGCTCCGCGACGCGACGCCGTCCGATGCCCGGGCCATCGCTGCGTTCCAGACCGCGTGCTGGCGTGAGGCCTACCGCGGTCTCGTGCCGGACGCCTACCTCGACTCCGTCGGCGAGGGCGGGCGGGAGCGACGGTGGCGTCACGCCACCACGAATCCCCAAGCCGTGAGCCGACGACCTAGGGTCGGTCGTGAAAGGGCTGGGGGGCCGATGGAGAGACAGTCGAAGGCGGGACCTGAGCGGGATCGGGTCGACCGACGGGATGCGGGGAGCGGAGCGCAGTCACCACGGGCCGATGCCCCGATGCACCCGGTGCCCGTGGCGGGACTCGTCGTCGGTCGCGCTGACAGCCCTGAGGAGCAGCGCGCAGACGTGCGGGCCGTCGACGTGCTGCCGATCGACCGGTTGAGACGGTTCGCCGCGACTCGGTCACAGGGAACCATCCGCCGCGTCGTGCTGGACGACGCCGACACCGTCGTGAAGCTGGAAGGCCCCAGCTGGGACGGCCTCACGCCGGCTCAACGCAACCTGGGCGCGGCCTGGATGCGTGAGCGCCGGGTCTACCGGGTACGCGATCTCGATCACCTGATCGAGAGCTACATCGCGACGGGCCGGAAGCCGCCGGCCATGAAACGGCCGCGGTCCTCCTCCGACCCGGACGAGCCGCTCCCCAAGCGGCGGCGCCTCTCCCCAGGAGAGGAGCTGAGCAGCGTCGTGGAGGCGCTGTGGGCGGCCGTGCAGAGCTGRCAGTCGGACGCTCAGAAAGACGGGGAGAGCCTCGCAGAAGCAGTGTCGAAAGCCCTCCAGAAACCGTGGGAGGCCCTTCGTCTGCAGTCGGGCACCGGTGGTGACAACGCCACCAAGGTGGCACTGGAGGTCACGTTCCGACGCGTCAAAGGTGTGATCGCCGTGACCTTCCCGCAACGAGAGAAAGTCGTCATCTTCCTCAACCGGCCGGCGTTGCTCTCGGCCAAGAAACAGGGCCAGGTGCTCGTCTCGTCGGTCCTGCACGAGTTCGTCCACGCACTGCAGAACTCGCAGATGCCTGACGAGCTCAAGGACGGCAGCAAGAAGGACGACGCGTGGATCTACAACGCCGAGACGGTGGACGCGGTCGAGCGTGAGGCGCTCCTGACGCTCCCACCACCCCGCCGAGGACGCGGGACGGAAGAGGACCGGCGTGAGGCCGTGTTCGTGCGGGTGCGGGACGACGCAGAGAACAAGGTGACCAAGGCCCCCGCCTACGCGCTCAGCCAGGCGTTGCGCGAGATCGAGGCGCACTCGATCGAGCTCGAGTACGCGATGCAGACGGGCATCGACGACCTGGAGGTCAAGGAGCCGGGTGACGAGACTCCCTACCTCACGCGCACCGTCATGGACATGAACGACTACGTCAGGATCGCGAACCGCGCCCTGGACGAGCTGAATCGCCGCGGCGAGGCGCAGATTCTCACGTACTGGGCCGGCTACCTCGAGAAGAGTGTCGACCGAGCAAAGCGCGCCCTCGTCGACCTCAAGTCGGACCTCGAGATCACCGAGCTCGTCACGGAGCCGACGCCCGCGAGCGCGACGTCGCCGCGCCGCGGGTCCGGGTCGCGGTCACCGTCCCCGACGCCGGGAGCCGGGTTCACGCTCTCGTCGAGCTCGACGCCGAACCCGAGGCACTGACACCAGACCTGGGAGAGCCAGGACTGGTCGTCGACGACCCTGGAGGAACCCAGCGGATCTGTCCGGAGCGCGGCGCGCGTGTCGCGAGGGCTGGACAGCGAGATCCCGAGCGCGCGATCATCACCACCCCGCTCAGACGATGGCCCCGACGCGCCGCGAAGCGTCGATCCACATGCGCAAGCCGCGAACCGGCCCCCGGCAGCTGTCCGTCCTCACCCTGCGGTTCGACGTGGTCGACGACCGGCCGGACTGGCCCGTCGTCACCCTCCTCGTGGACGGGACCGACCCCGTTGGACGCCACTCCAGATCCCGCGTCCTCGCCGAACGCGCGTGGCACGGGTTCGCCCCTGCCACGGTGCTCGGTGCCGACTCCCCGTTGCTGCCGGTGGACCTCGGGCGGCGCGTGGCGGTGTGCTGCTGCTCGTGCGGGTACGCCGGCTGCGGCGCGATCGCCCCGTTCGTGATCCCGTCGCCCGACCGACGGCGCGTGTCGTGGATCGACTTCCGCGAGTTCGGTGCGGGCACGTTCGACGGACCACTGCGTGCGACCGAGACGTACGACGGTGACCCCTGCGGCCTCGGCGACGTGCACTTCGACCGTGCGCAGTACGTGGCAGAGATCCAGCGGGCCTCCCGCGACCTTTCTTGGGAGACGCCGCGCCGGCGCGCTGCCCGCCTGCTCCACGAACGGCTCGAGCCCGAGGCGCTCGTCCTGCCGCCCGGACTGACCCTGTCGCTGGTCGTACCGACACCGAGCGGCTCCGGCGTCGGGCTGCTGTTCGAGCAGGTCGTGCGCTCACCGCAGCGCGAGGTGCGACACCGCTGGCTCGACCTGCACAGCGCGGCCGACGACCCGGTGCGTGCGAGCCAGGACATGGCCCGGCAGCTGCTCTCCACCGACCCGCGGGACTGGCTGCGGGAGTTCGGCCGCGCCGACTGACCCGAGGTCGCCCCGTGGACCGTAGCCAGTTGACGCCGCCGCGGCCGTTTCGGCGAGTGCCCGCGGGAGGATGCCCGGTATGGATCCGACCCGACTCGATGATGACGCGCTCAAGCGACTCGTTCGTCTCTCAGACAAGGGGGATCCGCCCCCATGGACGTCGTCGGTGGAGGGTCGGGATCTCACGTCTGGCGACACCTTCATCATGATCGGCGCAGGAGGCGACCGCCGCGAGGACCTGTATCTGACACGCGACAGCGGACCGGCAGATGCTGCGTGCCATGACTTGATCGCCGAAGCGCGCAACGCGCTCCCGATCCTCATCGCGGAGATCCTGCATCTCCGCTCAGAGCTTGCCGCCAAGCAGTAGGACGCACGGCTGCTCCGAGCGAGAAGAGGGTCGCGCAAGTGTGCTCGCCCTTCACCTATCGGACGAGCCGCCTGCGGGGGACGGTCACACCGGCTCGAGGAGCTCCAGACGGTTGCCGTGCGGGTCGTGGCTGTGGAAGCGCCGCATGCCGGGGAAGTTGCCGTCCCAGTCCACGGGGTAGCCGGCCGCCGCCAGGCGTCGCGCCCAGTCGTCCAGGTCGGTCACGAGCAGCCCCGGGTGCGCCTTCCGTGCGGGCCGGAAGTCCTCGTCGACGCTGAGGTGGAGCTCGATGCCAACGCCGCGAAACCAGCATCCGCCGCGGGCGGCGAGCACGGGAGGCTTGGGCACCTCCTCGAGCCCGAGCACGTCGCGGTAGAAGACGCGGGAGGCGTCCTCCGAACCGGGCGGGCACATGAGTTGGACGTGGTGGATCACAGATCGGTCCCTCCGGGTGTCTCTTGACGTCAAGATACCCGGATGGGCGAGAGGCGGCGGGAGGGGACCGCGCGTGCTGCCGCCCGCAGCGCTTGGGTGCAAACCCACACATCGACCTCACGGCTACCCGAAGTCGACGCGACGAAGATCGATCTCCGAGGGGGCGGCCGGTCGCGTACATGGCCCGAATGGTTCAGCCGACGGTACGGGCTCCCGCAGCCTGGCAGAACGCCACGACAGCCGCGACGACTGCCCGCAGCTCCTCGATCGATCCGGCGAACGTCGTGAAGACGTCGGGGTCGGGTGCGGCGCCCAGGATGCGCCCTCCTCGTGCGACCGGCGTGAACACCGTCTCGACCCGCTCGCCGTTCCCGTCGAGGAACACGGCCGCACACCTGCCCGCGGGGGCGGAGCGCAGCTCGATCAGGTGCAGCTCCACGAGCTCGGGTTCCGGCGTGTGCTCGGAGCCGGCAACCGGCTGCGCTGCGCGGCTCGTCGGAGCTCCCTCCGCGCGAAGCAGCCTGGCCAGCTCCGMACCTMGCGCCTGTGACTCGCGTTGCAGGGTCTCCCATGACGAGGGCTCGGGTTCGCTGACTGCGCGCAGGTTGGCCCAGATACCTTCCAGCGCCGACTGAACCGCAGGATGGGAAGCCAGGACCAGCTCAGCACCGGCATCGTTCAGGTCGAGGTCCGCCACCTGCTGCTGCGCCCACCAGTCGGCTGCGTCGTGCGGCTGCCGTGCGGCCCACTCCGCGTCCTGAGCGTCACCGCCGCCGACGGACCTCAGGGCGTAGATCACTGCCGCGACCGCGTTCTCGCACACCTCTCCACCCTCCTCGCCCTCGTCCCCGGAGAGGAGACTCTCGAGCTCGGACGACGTGTCGGAGCGCGCATCGTCGGACCGTCGAGCAGAGCTCCACGCTTCGTCCACCGAGGCTCGCAGCGTCAGAAGACCCTCCGCTCCCAGCGGGCCCGGCGAGCTCTGGACGGCGGGGATCAGAAGCTCCGCGCACGCAGCAGAGAAGGCTGTGCGCGCCTGCCACGGAAGAGCCGTCAGCTGCTCGAGCAGCGCCGGCTTGTCGTAGGTCAGCATCGGGTCACACCTCAGCTCGGTATCCAGAGAGACGTACCCGGTCTCAGGGCTGGCCGTCGGTCTCGACGACGATGACACCGGGCATGGCGAGGGCCCGCCAGTGTTCCAGGTCGGGCTCGGTGCCGGTGAGCTCGGCCGCGAGCAGGGTCCAGGCGGTCCCGTGACCGACCAGCACCAGATCCCGCCCGGGGCAGGCGGCGACGAGGTCGCGGACCGCCTCGACGACACGGCGGCGCGTCTCGGAGAGCGTCTCCCAGCCATCGCGGGCCGCCGTGTCAGGCTGCGCGAACGCCTCGAACATCGCGCCCTGGAAGTCGTCGACCCAGGCGCCCTCACCCCGGTCGTGCTCGCGGAGGTCGTCGATGACGTCGACGTTCCGGCCCGCCAGCAGGAACGCGGTACGCGCCGCCTTGGGCTCGGGCGAGGTGAACCACGCAGCGTCGTCGGACCATGCCGCACGAGCGGCCAGTTCTGCGACGTCGCGCTCGTGCTCGGGGTCCAGCTCCCACCCCTGCGCCGGCGTCCCGGGGACGACGACAGGCCGACCGTGCCGGATCAGATACACGACCACACCCGGAACGGTAGCGGTGCGGCCCCGTCGCAGCTGCCTGTCAGGCACCCGTCGGGTACACCTCGACGCCCCGGACGACGAGCGCGACGCGTCCCCCGTCGATGCCGCGCGGCGGCTCGCCTACGACCTCGACGAGCACGATCGACCGCTGTCGCGGCGCCGAGGGTCGGCACTCGAACGAGCCTGGAGGTGGTCACGCGCGTCGCCCGAGTCACGCCGAGACAACTAGTTGTCCTCATCCTCAGTGCACAGGATCACCAGGGGCGGGCTGGGTCAGGCCGAGCGGGTCGCGCACCAGAGCGTCCAGCGGTCCTGCTCCACGACCGGCCCGTCCGGTAGGCGCCCACGTAGCTCGGCCACGAGCTGCACGAGCTCGTCGTCGTCGAGCTCGTGCAGCAGCGAACGTCCGGTTCGGGCGCCCACGTCGGCGAGGTAGGCGTCGCGGCGGGGGTAGCGCCTCCGCTCCTCCCACAGGGTGCGGACGGTCGGCGCGTCGAGGCCGGCGGAGGCCATCGCGTCCCGCAGGGCGCCGTCGTCCGGGCGCCGACGGATCTCGACCTCTCGAAGTCGAGGGAACACCTCGAAGAACCATCCGCGCGGGTGCTCCGGCGACCCGGGCTGGTCGACATCCTCCATCGTCCGGTCCTGCACCAGGTAGCGCCCGCCCGGACGCAGCAGGCGGTGCGCCTCAGCCACGACGGACCGCAGGTCGGGCACGTGGTGGACGAGCGCCCGGGCGAAGACGACGTCGTGGCTGGCTCCGGGCAGACCCGTGGCCGTCGCGTCGCCCACGCGCAACGCGAGGCCCGCAGGAGCGTCCACATGCGCCGCCTCAAGGATCGGGATGCTGGAGTCGACGCCGATCACGGTTGACGCGCCGAGCCCCAGCCACGCCCTCGAGTACGTGCCACCACCGCACCCGACATCGACGACGGTGCACCCCGTGGCGTCGAGGAGGGTGGTGATGGCCCGCCCCCAGGCGGGGTCTGCGTCACGGCCCGAGTAGGTGCGCGCATTCGCGGGATCGTGGAAGTCCACTGGCATGACGAGCTCTCCTTGTCCGGGCCGCTCGCCATCGACAGTCCGGGACCACCGATCCGGCGAGTATCTCGACGTCAAGATACTCAGCCTCGGCGGACACGTGCGGTGCGAACCTACAGGGGCTGTGCCGCGAAGCCTCTCGGCGCGGTGGTCTTCCTCCAGCCGAAGTGTCGAGGTGGTTGTAGGAACCCACCAGAGCTCCGGATCCTCAGATCGACGGTCGCCCACCACGGCGGCGGGCGTGCCGCGTCGACCTGGCAGCTGCTGGGACTCGGGCGCGACGGTCTCGAGCGTCGACGGTGCGGAGATGGTCAACCGCGCCGATGGTGACGACGGCGCGGTCGTGGACGTAGCCGTCCCCACGGAGCGTCGTCCTGGCGACCCTCGCCGCTCGCGCGTCGACTGGGCGCGGTCCGGCCCACGCCCCGGCGCGCCGGGTCACGGCTGCCCCTGGTCCCAACCGGCCCCGTCGTCGAGCGGACCGAAGAGCGCGTGGGCGCGTCCGAGGTCGACGCCGTGCTCGCCGGTCCACCATCGCGCCGGGTAACGCCACTCGCGCCTGCCGCGCTGCGCGGGCTGACTCGCGTTCTCCTCGTCCCAGGTGACCCACGCGTCCGACGGCAGCGGCCGACCCGTGCGCAGCACTCCCACGCGGGCGAGCTGCTCCAGGACCGCGACGCGTTCCCACTTCGTCGACCGGTACACGCCGATCCCGCACCGTCCGAGCTCCGTGAGCTGTGCCTGCGGCCCCAGCGCAGCGACCGCCGCGATCAGTGTGTGCAGGGGCGCGGTGTCGACCGGGTGCCTCGGCGCGCCCAGTGTCGCGGCCGGCGTCAGCTCGGCGGGCACTGCATCGTCCGGCTCGCGACGGCGCCCGCAGACCTCGCAGTTCGCCTCGTTGAACTGCCGCGACGGCGTGAAGTCGTGCGCCGGGAGGTGGCGCAGTGCCGTCCACGCGGGCCACAGGCCGCGGACCTCCAGGTCGCGCGACGTCAGGCTGTCCACCCACCAGGCGCGCAGCGCCGACTCGTCCGCGGCGGCGACCAGGGCGCGTGTTGCGTCGACGGCGTCTGCGTGGTCCACGCGGACGATCCTAGAGACCGGCGGTGAGCCACGTGACTGGTTCATCCACTTGCCTTCAGCCGGAACGCGAGGCGGCGGGGCGCCTGCACGCGATAGCTGTCCGTCACCAGCTCGGCAACCTCGACCCAGTCCGTCTCGTCGTCCAGCACCATTCCCACGACATTCTCACCCCAGTCGGCCCGGAAGAACGGAGGGCCGGCATGCGCCAGCGCGGCCAACTCCCCGGGCGGTGCCCTGAAGGTCATCAGGATGGCCGGATGGTCCAGATCGATATACGCCGACCGCCTCTCGTCGGTGGTGTAGACGTGCAGGAACGTCCGCCGGCGAATCCGCCACCGCAGGCCGATCCACGCCGGCTCCTCGTACGCCTCGGGCAGTTCCCCGCAGATCACCCGGAGCCGGCCCACAACGGCGGGTGGAACGTCCGCGATGTCGCTCATCTGTACCTTCCCGCGCCCATCCTCCCCGCCGGGTAGGACATCAGCACATCAGAGTCTCCGGGGTTGGCGGGGGCCGCGCCGACGTCATCGGACTATCGGGCCCAGCTCGGAGGACCTGCGTCACGACGACCGACCGGTCCGAGCGCAGACGAGACTCGGACAACTCCCAAGGGATCTGAGTGTCTTCCAGCTGGCAGGCCTTCCGGGGTCGTGCCCCGCTCCGGGAATGTGCTGGCCTCTCGCAAGGTTGAGCCCAACAGACTCAGGTTCGGCCCACCCGAGTTTGCGCGGAGCGACAACCCGACGCAGACTTGAGCCAGCCGGACTCAAGAGCGAGACGACACACCCCCAGTACGACACGAAAGAAGGCACACACATGGCACGAGCAGTCGGCATCGACCTGGGCACCACGAACTCGGTGGTCTCTGTCCTCGAGGGCGGCGAGCCCACGGTCATCGCCAACGCCGAGGGGTCGCGCACGACGCCGTCGGTCGTGGCGTTCTCCAAGACGGGTGAGGTGCTGGTCGGCGAGATCGCCAAGCGCCAGGCCGTCACCAACGTCGACCGGACCATCACGTCGGTCAAGCGCCACATGGGCACGGACTGGTCGCAGGCTGTCGACGACAAGAAGTACACCGCGCAGGAGATCAGCGCGCGGGTGCTCTCCAAGCTCAAGCGTGACGCGGAGGCCTACCTGGGCGAGCCGGTCACGGAGGCCGTCATCACGGTTCCGGCGTACTTCAACGACGCCGAGCGCCAGGCCACCAAGGACGCGGGCGCCATCGCGGGCCTGAACGTCCTGCGCATCATCAACGAGCCCACCGCCGCCGCCCTCGCCTACGGCCTGGAGCGCGGCAAGGAGGACGAGCTCATCCTCGTCTTCGACCTCGGTGGCGGCACGTTCGACGTGTCCCTCCTCGAGGTGGGCAAGGACGACGACGGCTTCTCGACGATCGAGGTCCGCGCGACGTCCGGTGACAACCGGCTCGGCGGCGACGACTGGKACCAGCGCATCGTCGAGTTCCTCATCTCCGAGGTGAAGAACTCCACGGGCGTCGACCTGGGCAAGGACAAGATCGCCGTGCAGCGTCTGCGCGAGGCGGCGGAGCAGGCCAAGAAGGAGCTGTCGTCCGCGACGAGCACCAACATCTCGCTGCAGTACCTCTCGATGAGCGAGAACGGCCCGGTCCACCTGGACACCAAGCTGACGCGCGCGCAGTTCCAGCAGATGACGCAGGACCTGCTCGACCGCACCAAGGCGCCGTTCCAGTCGGTCATCCGCGACGCGGGCATCAAGCTGTCGGAGATCGACCACATCGTGCTCGTCGGCGGCTCGACCCGCATGCCTGCGGTCACCRAGGTCGTCAAGGAGCTCACGGGCGGCAAGGAGCCCAACAAGGGCGTCAACCCGGACGAGGTCGTCGCCGTCGGTGCCGCGCTGCAGGCCGGTGTCATGAAGGGCGACCGCAAGGACGTCCTGCTCATCGACGTCACCCCGCTGAGCCTCGGCATCGAGACCAAGGGCGGCGTGATGACCAAGCTCATCGAGCGCAACACGGCCATCCCCACCAAGCGGTCGGAGATCTTCTCGACGGCCGAGGACAACCAGCCGTCGGTGCTGATCCAGGTGTTCCAGGGCGAGCGTGAGTTCGCGCGGGACAACAAGCCGCTGGGCACGTTCGAGCTCACCGGCATCGCGCCGGCGCCGCGTGGGGTGCCGCAGATCGAGGTCACGTTCGACATCGACGCGAACGGCATCGTGCACGTGTCCGCCAAGGACCGCGGCACCAACAAGGAGCAGTCGATGACGATCACCG
>NZ_JBFULY010000037.1:0-37432 GCF_054049655.1 Cellulomonas sp. P5_C5
GCCGCCGCGAGCATCTCCCGGGCCAGCGCCACGGTGAGCTCGACGACGTCCGCCGGTCCCCCGCCCGCCAGCACCTCGACGGACTCCCGTACCTCGAGCGCGTTGCCCGCGGTGAGGCCCAGCGGCGTCGACATGTCGGTGAGCAGCGCGACGGTCCGCACCCCGGCATCGGTGCCGAGCGCGACCATCGTCCGGGCCAGCTCGCGGGCGCGGTCGACGTCCTTCATGAACGCCCCGGACCCCACCTTGACGTCGAGGACGAGCGCGCCGGTGCCCTCGGCGATCTTCTTGCTCATGATCGAGCTCGCGATCAGCGGGATCGCCTCGACCGTGCCGGTCACGTCGCGCAGCGCGTAGAGCTTGCGGTCGGCGGGCGCGAGCCCGGACCCGGCCTGGCAGATGACCGCGCCGACGTCGTCGAGCTGCGCCATCATCTCGTCGTTGCTCAGCGCGGCCCGCCAGCCGGGGATGGACTCGAGCTTGTCCAGCGTGCCGCCCGTGTGGCCCAGGCCGCGGCCGGACAGCTGCGGCACGGCGACCCCGAACACCGCCACGAGCGGCGCCAGCGGCAGCGTGATCTTGTCGCCCACCCCACCGGTCGAGTGCTTGTCCGCGGTCGGTCGCGACAGCCCGGAGAAGTCCATCCGCTCACCGCTCGCGATCATCGCGGCGGTCCAGCGGGCGATCTCGGCACGGTCCATGCCGTTGAGCAGGATCGCCATGTTCAGCGCCGACATCTGCTCCTCGGCGACGACCCCGCGCGTGTACGCGTCGATCACCCAGTCGATCTGTGCGTCGGACAGCCGGTGCCCGTCCCGCTTGGCGACGATCACGTCGACCGCGTCGAATGCCTCGGAGCTCATGCGCGTTCCTCCAGGTCGGCCGGCCCGAACGCATCCGGGAGCACCTCGGTCATCGGCTTGACGCCGTGGGTCGTCTCGACGAGCAGGCGCGCTCCCCCGTGCTCCCACAGCAGCTGCCGGCACCGGCCGCAGGGCATGAGCACGTTGCCGTGCTTGTCGACGCACGTGAACGCGACCAGCCGCCCGCCACCCGAGACGTGCAGCCCCGAGACCAGCGCGCACTCGGCGCACAGCGTGACGCCGTAGGAGGCGTTCTCGACGTTGCAGCCGACGACCACCCGACCGTCGTCGACGAGCGCGGCAGCGCCCACCGGGAAGTTCGAGTAGGGGGCGTACGCCCGGTGCATGACGTCCGTGGCGGCCGCCCGCAAGGCGTCCCAATCGATATTCACAGCAGGACTCACTTTGTGTAGGGGATGCCCTCAGCGGCCGGCGGGCGCACCCGTCCGACGAGCCCCGCGACGGCGAAGATCGTCACGATGTAGGGCGTCATCAGCATGATCTGGCTGGGGATGGGCGTCTGGATGATGCTCAGCTGGAGCTGCAGGTTGTTGGCGAACCCGAACAGCAGGGCGGCCGCCAGCGCACCCTTGGGGCTCCACCGGCCCAGGATCATCGCGGCGAGCGCGATGTAGCCCTTGCCGTTCGTCATCTCCTTGCCGAACGCCAGCCCCGCCGCGACGGTGAAGAACGCCCCGCCGAGCCCGGCCACCGCACCGCCGAGCACCGTGGCGCGCAGGCGGGTGCGGTTGACCTTGATGCCGACCGTGTCCGCGGCCTTGGGGTGCTCACCGACGGACCGCAGCCGCAGGCCCCAGCGGGACTTGAAGACCATGATCTGCAGCAGGATCACGACGACGTACATGATGTAGACGAGCGCGGTCTGCCGGAACAGCACCGGCCCGATGATCGGGATCTGCGAGAGCACCGGGATGCTGATGACCGGCAGGCCGGGCGGGTTGTTCCAGGTGTCCGGGTTCTCCTTGAGCACCGTGGAGAACAGGTAGCTGGTGACCCCGATGACCAGCACGTTGAGCACGACGCCGACGATGATCTGGTTGACCACGTACTTGATCGAGAACAGCACCAGCAGCAGGCCGACCAGCGCCCCGGCGACGGGTGCCGCGATGAGGCCCGCGTACGCGCTGCCGGTCAGGGTGGCCACGACGGAGGCGAGGAACGCGCCGCCCAGCAGCTGGCCCTCGATGGCGATGTTGATGATGCCGGACCGCTCGCAGAGCAGACCCGCAAGCGCACCGAACACGAGCGGGATCGCGAGGAACAGCGAGCCCTGCAGCAGACCGGTCAGCGGCAGCCCGCTGTCCTTGCCCGCGACGGCCCACACCAGGAAGGCGAACACCATGAGGAACCCGTAGGTGATCGGCAGCCAGGCACCGGCCTTCTCCCGGCGACGCGTCTCGTAGAACGACACCGCGGCAAGCCCGAGCGCCGCGAGGCACAGGATGATCGCGGTCAGCTTCGACGGCACGGAGAACGGCGTGAACTGGATGAAGTCGCGCGGCGTCGAGATGGCGAACGTGCTGTGCTCGCCAGTCGGTGCGAGCAGCCCGAACGCCACCAGACCGAACAGGGCGACCACCGCGTAGGCGATGGGCGCGTGCCACTTGATCGGGGGCAGGACCAGCTCGGACGCCGGCCGGGACGGCGCCGTCGCGTCGATCGTGGGGGCGCTCATGCGCTGACCTCCTGCGCTGCGGGGACGATCGGCTTCGGGGCACGTGGCGTGTCCGGTGACGGCAGGCGGAACACCGACCGGACCAGCGGCGGCGCCGCGATGAACAGGACGATGAGGGACTGCACGACGAGCACGATGTCGATGGGCGTCCCGGTGCGGGCCTGCATGACCACGCCGCCCGCGCGCAACGCGCCGAACAGGATGCCGGCCAGGACCGTGCCCAGCGGCTTGGAGCGGCCGAGCAGGGCGACGGTGATGGCGTCGAACCCGTAGCTCGCCGCGACGCCGGCGGTGAGGACGTGCTCCGTGCCGAGCACCTGCGCGGAGCCCGCGAGGCCCGCGAACGCACCGGCGGTGAGCATGACCCACACGTACGTCGCGTTCACCGAGATGCCGGCGGTGCGCGCCGCGTGCGGGTTGGAGCCGACCGCGCGGAACCGGAAGCCGATCGTCGAGCGCTCCATCAGCCACCAGGTGAACACCGCGGCGGCGATGGCGACGAGGAACCCGGCGTGCAGGCGGTACCCCTCGCCCAGCAGCAACGGGTAGGAGGCGCTCTCGGGGATCGGCGGGCTCACMGGGTTGTTGCTGCCCGGCCGCTGGAACGCGTCGAGGCTCAGCAGGTACGCGACCAGGTAGATCGCGATGTTGTTGAGCATGATCGTGACGATGACCTCGTGCGCACCCGTGCGTGCCTTGAGCACACCGGCGATGCCCGCCCACAGCGCGCCACCGAGCGCGGCACCGATGACGCAGAGCAGCAGGTGCAGGGGGAACGGMAGGTGGAACGTGAACCCGATGTACCCGGCGAAGATGCCACCGAGGATGATCTGGCCCTGGGCACCGATGTTGAACAGGCCGGCGCGGAAGCCGATGCCCAGGCCGAGACCGGCGAGGATCAGGGGCGTCGCGACGGTCAGCGTCTCGGTCAGCGGGCGGATCGCGCGGGCGAACGTCTCGGCCCGCGGGTCGTAGATCGCCCCGGCGAAGAGCGCCGCGTACGCCTCGGAGACGGCCGTCCACGCCGCGGAGATCAGGTCCCCGGGACGCGAGAAGAAGTAGCTGGCGGCGGCCTGCACCTCGGCGTCGGCCGCCGCGATGAGCAGGCCGCCGATGATCAGGGCCAGCACCACCGCGAGCACCGACACGAGCCAGCTGCTGGACAGCATCTCGTGCAGGATCCGACGGCCGCCGTCGGACTCCTCCGTCGGCTCGACCACGCCGGTCTGCCCGGGCGGCGGGACCTGCGCGTCCGGCAGCGGGACCGGCGTCTGGCTGCTCACAGCTGCTCCTCCTCAGGAGTGGTCGCGGGTTCGTCGGGCACGGCCTCGAGGTCGGCCTCGCCGAGCGTCGTGTGGTGCTCGGCGGCCTGCCGCACGGCGTCCTCCAGCGGGACGCCGGCCATCATCAGGCCCAGCACGTCGCGGTCGGTCCCGCCGGGCACGTCGCCGACGATCCGCCCGCGGTACATGACGAGGATGCGGTCCGCGAGCGCGAGCACCTCGTCCAGCTCCGTGGACACGATGATCACCGGGGTGCCGTTGTCGCGCTCCTCCACGATCCGGGAGTGCACGAACTCGATCGAGCCGACGTCCAGGCCTCGCGTCGGCTGCGACGCGATGAGCAGCCGCAGCGGCCGCGACATCTCGCGCGCCAGCACGACCTTCTGCTGGTTGCCTCCGGACAGGGTGCTCGCGTGCGCGTCGATCGAGCCCGTCCGGACGTCGAACTCGGCGATCCGCTTCTCGGCGTTGGCCCGCACGGCGGCGGGCTTCAGGGCGACCCCCTTGGCGAAGGGCTCGTGCCGGTGCAGGTCGAGGATGAGGTTCTCCGCGATGGAGAAGTCGGCGATGACACCGTCGGTCGAGCGGTCCTCCGGCACGAACCCGAGCCCGGAGTCGAGCACGTCCCTGACGGACTTGCCCACCAGCTCGACGCCGTCCAGCTTCACCGACCCGGCGACGGGCGCCTGCAGCCCGAGCATGACCTCGGTGAGCTCGGTCTGGCCGTTGCCCTGGACGCCGGCGATCGAGACGATCTCGCCGCGGGCCACGTCGAACGAGACGTCGTCCAGCTGCCGCACCCCGGCCTCGTCGATGACGGTCAGGTGGCGGACCTGGACCGTCGCCTCCCCGGGCTCCGCCGCGGTGCGCGCGACCCCGAGCGAGACCGAGCGGCCGACCATGAGCGAGGCGAGCTCGGTCTCCGTGGACGTCGGCTCGGCGCTGCCCACCACCTTGCCGCGCCGGATGACGGTGATCCGGTCCGCGACGGCACGGACCTCGCGCAGCTTGTGCGTGATGAAGACGATCGACGTCCCGGACTCCTTGAGCTGCCGCATGATGACGATCAGCTCGTCGGTCTCCTGCGGCGTGAGCACGGCCGTGGGCTCGTCGAGGATGAGGACCTTGGCCTGCCGGGACAGCGCCTTGATGATCTCGACGCGCTGCTGGACACCGACGGGCAGGTCCTCGATGTACGCGTCGGGGTCGACGTGGAAGCCGAACCGGTCGGAGATCTCCTTGACCCGGCGACGCGCCTCGGGAAGGTCGATCAGCCCGCCGGCGCGCACGGGCTCGTGCCCGAGGACGACGTTCTCGGCGACGGTGAACACCGGGACGAGCATGAAGTGCTGGTGCACCATGCCGATGCCGGCGGCCATCGCGTCTCCGGGCCCGGCGAACGTCACGGGCGCGTCGTCGACGAGGATCTGACCGCCGTCCGGGTCGTACAACCCGTAGAGCACGTTCATCAGCGTGCTCTTCCCGGCACCGTTCTCACCGAGCAGCGCGTGGATCTCTCCGGGCTCCACGACGAGGTCGATGTGGTCGTTGGCGACCAACGACCCGAAGGTCTTGGTGATGCCCTGCAGCTCCAGCTTCACCGGTCGTCTCCTTCGACGTCACGACTGTCCTCAGACACTATCCATCCCCTCGCGAGGTCGGTGCTGGACAGGCCGACGGCCCGGGCGCTGGGCCCGGGCCGTCGTCCTGCGGTCCTGCGTCAGATCACTTCGGGGACGCCTCGGACTCCACCGTGATGTCACCGGCGATGATCGACGCCTTGAGCTCGTCGAGCGTGGCGGCGAGGTCGGCGGGGATCTTCGACTCGAAGTCGTGGAACGGCGCCAGGCCGAGGCCCTCGTTCTCCAGCGTCCCGACGTACGGGTCGGAGCTGAAGTTGCCGTCCACGGCCTCGCTGATCGTGTCGAAGACGGCCGGGCCGATCTCCTTCATGACCGAGGTCAGCAGGATCGGGCCGTACTCCGTGGTCTCGAACCAGTCGGCGTCGACACCGATGAGCGCGACGTTGCCCGCGGCCTCGGCGACGGACGCCGTGCCCAGACCGACCGGACCGGCGACGGGCATGATGATGTCCGCGCCCTGGTCGATGAACGACTGGCCGATGTTCTTGCCGTCGTCCTGGCTGTCGAAGTTGCCCGCGAAGACGCCCTGCTGCGTGGCCTTGTCCCAGCCGAGGACCTGGACGGCGCCGCCGGTGTCCTCGTTGAACTTGGCGACACCGTCGGCGAAGCCGTCCATGAAGATCGTCACGGACGGGATCTGGATGCCACCGAAGGTCGCGACCTTGCCGGTGGTGGAGGTCGCCGCGGCGGCGTAGCCGGCGAGGTAGGCGGCCTGCGCCGTGTCGAAGAGGATCGGCTTGCCGTTCTCCAGCGTGACGGGAGCGAAGTCCGCGTCGGAGAAGGAGCTGTCGACGAGCGCGAAGTCGACGTCCGGGTTGGCCTCGGCGGCCGCCTGGATCGGGTCCTCGAGCAGGAAGCCGACGCCGATGATCAGGTTGCAGTTCTCGGCGACGAGGCTGTCGATGTTCGGCGTGTAGTCGGTGTCGGCGGCGGACTCGACGCTCGCGACCTCGATCCCGAGCTCGTCCTCGGCCTGCGTCAGGCCCTCGAAGCCGGCCTGGTTGAACGACTTGTCGTCGAAGCCGCCCGCGTCCGAGACCATGCAGGCCTTGAAGTCGACGGTGCTCGCGGTCTCGCCGCCAGTCGTCTCCTCGGTCTCCTCCGGGGCACTCCCACATGCGGCAAGGGCGAGGGCGACGGCCCCGCTGAGCGCGGCCACTCGAATGATCTTCTTCACGCGACTCTCCTGAATCTCGTCAGCAACCGGTCCGGCTGGGCCGACCGTGCGGGTGGCACGACGGTGTTCCGCCACAAGGTCTGGTGGCTGCCCGGCATTGATTCTCGGACCATAACGATCAGGAGGTGTCGCGCAGGTTACCGACTGGTATCCGCCCAGGTTCCGTTACCGACTTGGTATGTGTTCGCCCAGGTGACGGACTTTCCGTCTCAGCCCGCGAGAACCGCCGTCCGCGCGAGCAGCAGCGCGCCGACCTCGATCGCACGCTCGTCGACGCGCAGGTCGCCCTGGTGGATGTCGAACGTGTGGCCGCCCGGCGTCCGCGTGCCGAGGCGCGCCATGGCCCCGGGCACCTTGGTCAGGTACCAGGCGAAGTCCTCGCCGCCGAGCGACTGCTCGGTCAGCAGCACCGACCCCGCACCCAGGACGTCGCGCGCGGCGGCCTCCAGGATCCCGGTCGCGTGCTCCGCGTTCTCCACCGGCGGCACCCCGCGGTGGTGCCGGATGTCGACCGTCACGCCCAGGGGCGCGACGACCTGCTCGACCGCCAAGTGGAACACCTCCGACGCCTTCTCCCAGGCCCGGACCTCGAGGCACCGCAGCGTGCCCTTCACCGTGCCCGACGCGGGGATCGCGTTGTGCGCCGACCCTGCCTGCACGGCACCCCAGGTCAGGTTGACGCCGGAGCGCGGGTCCAGCCGCCGGCCCAGGATCGCCGGCACCTGCGTGATGACCTGACCGAGCGCGAACACCACGTCACCGGTCAGGTGCGGGCGCGACGTGTGCCCGCCCGCCCCCGACACGGTCACGGTCACCTCGTCGCTGGCCGACGTGATCGGCCCGATGCGCGTGCCGACCTGCCCGACGTCCACCTTCGGGTCGCAGTGGAACGCGTAGATCTCGCCGACGCCGTCCAGGCCGCCCGCGGCGACCACGTCGAGCGCTCCCCCGGGCTGCACCTCCTCGGCGGGCTGGAAGACCAGCCGCACGCCGGTGCGCAGCTCGTCGGCGACCTGCGCGAGCGCGAGCCCGGCGCCGAGCACCGCGGCGGTGTGCACGTCGTGGCCGCAGGCGTGAGTGACCCCGCGGACGGTCGACGCCCACGGCACGCCGCTCGTCTCCTGCACKGGCAGCGCGTCGAGGTCCGCCCGCAGGGCGATCCGCTTGCGCCCGCTCGCCGCCGGGCCCGGACCGATGTCGCAGACCAGGCCGCTGCCCGGCAGCAGGTGCGGGGTCAGCCCGGCGGCGCGCAGGCGCTCGGCCACGAGCTTGGTGGTCCGGACCTCCGTCCGCCCCAGCTCGGGGTGCGCGTGGATGTCGCGACGGATCTCGACGAGCTCGTCCCGCAGCCCCGCGAGGATGGCCACGAGCCGGGCCGACATCGGTTCCGTCGGGTCGGGTCGGAGGCTGGTCAGCGGGGCGACGAGGGGTTCTGCAGGAACGAGAGACACGACTTCGACCCTAGCCGCGCCCGTCGGAACCGGTGTCCGGTGTCCGCGTCAGAGCAGGTCGTCGCGACCGCGCGCCCGCCACCCGTCGACCGCGGCCTTGACGGACTGCGCGTGCGCCCGCGTGGTCACCAGCACGGCGTCGGGGGTGTCGACGACCACCGCGTCGGACAGGCCCACCACCGACACGGTCCGCCCGGAGCCGGGCGCGACGAACGCACCGTCGGCCTCGACCCGCAGCACGAGGCCCTCGTCGCCGAGGGTGTCGACGGAGAGGAGCTGCGCGAGCGAGTCGAAGTCGCCCACGTCGTCCCAGGTGAAGTCGCCCGGCACGACGGCCACCCCGCCGGCGGCAGCCACCGGCTCCGCGATGGCGTGGTCGATCGCGATCCTGGTCAGCCCGGGCCAGACCCGCTCGAGGACCTCCGCGCGGTCCGGTCCGTCCCACGCGGCGGCGATCTCCTGCAGACCGGCCGCGAGCGTCGGCAGCTGGGTGGTCAGGTGGTCCAGCAGCACGCGCGCCTTCACGATGAACATGCCGGCGTTCCAGCGGTACTCGCCGGTGGCCAGGTACGCCGTCGCGGTCACCGCGTCGGGCTTCTCGGTGAACCCCGCGGCACGCCGGACGCTCGGCGCGTCCGCGAGCCCGAGGGACTCGCCKGAGCGCACGTACCCGAACGCGGTCGACGGGCCGCTCGCGGCGATGCCGATCGTGACGACGTCGCCCTGCCGGGCGGCCACGACCCCCTCACGCACCGTCTGCTCGAACGCCTCGGTGCCGTCGATGACGTGGTCGGCGGCGAACGACCCGAGGACCACGTCCTCACCGTGCCGTTCGAGCAGCACCGCCGCCGCCAGGCCGATGGCCGCCATGGAGTCGCGGGGCGACGGCTCCGCGAGCACGTCGGCCTCCCCGAGCTCCGGGAGCTGCGTGGCGACCGCGTCCGCGTGGCGGGTCCCGGTCACGACGAGCACGCMCCCGGCCCCGGTGAGCGGGAGCAGCCGGTCGACGGTCGCCTGCAGCAGGGTGCGGCCCGACCCGGTGAGGTCGAGCAGGAACTTCGGGTGGCCGGCGCGCGACAGCGGCCACAGGCGGGTTCCTGCTCCGCCGGCCGGGACGACGGCGTGGAATCCGGGGATCGTGAGGGACATGCGCGCCAGGGTAGCGAGCCCCGGGATCGCGGTCCGCGCTGTGCAATACCTCACAAGCGCCCTGTGCCGACGGGTTGCGTACTGATCGGTTCACTACAGTTGACGAGACAAGGACGCCGTCGTCCGAACCTCTGACTCGCCAGGAGGGCCCCAGTGCCTGCAGCGCCCCCAGCGCCCGCCGCCCGAAAGGTACCGGCCGGAACGCTCTACCGCGGGCGGGAAGGCATGTGGTCGTGGGTCGCCCACCGCGTGACCGGCGTCGCCATCTTCTTCTTCCTGCTCGTGCACGTGCTCGACACGTCGCTCGTGCGCATCTCCCCCGAGGCGTACAACGACGTCATCGCCACGTACAAGAACCCGATCATGGGACTCGGTGAGGCCGGCCTCGTCGCCGCCATCGTGTTCCACGCGTTCAACGGCATCCGGATCATCCTCGTGGACTTCTGGTCCAAGGGCCCCAAGTACCAGCGCGTGATGCTCTGGGTCGTGATGGGCCTGTTCGTCGTCACCATGGCCGGCTTCCTGCCCCGCCACCTCATGCACGTGTTCGGAGGCGAGTGATGACCACCATCGCCGACCCGAAGGCCCCGCGGCCCCCCCGGCCGCGCCCCGCCCGCCTCACCACGCGCGGCAACACCGAGCTCTACGGCTGGGTGTTCATGCGCGCGTCCGGCGTGATCCTGATCGTGCTGATCTTCGGGCACCTGTTCGTCAACCTGGTCGCCGGTGAGGGCGTCTCCGCGATCGACTTCGGCTTCGTCGCCGGCAAGTGGGCGTCGCCGTTCTGGCAGGTCTGGGACCTGCTCATGCTCTGGCTCGCGATGATCCACGGCACCAACGGCGTGCGGACGATCATCAACGACTACGCGGAGCGCGACGGTGTGCGGCTGGCCCTGAAGGCGGCGCTCTACCTCGCGTTCGTCATCGTCGTCGTGCTCGGCACGCTCGTCATCTTCACGTTCGACCCGTGCCCGTCGGGTTCCCCGGCGGACCTGCTGCCCTCGTTCTGCACGGCGTAGCTCCTCCCCCAGAGACAGGAAGGCATCGACCCCGATGCAGACCCACCAGTACGACGTCGTGATCGTCGGCGCGGGCGGCGCCGGCATGCGCGCGGCCCTGGAGTCCTCGACGCGCGTGCGCACGGCCGTCATCTCCAAGCTCTACCCGACGCGGTCCCACACGGGCGCGGCGCAGGGCGGCATGTGCGCCGCGCTGGCCAACGTCGAGGAGGACAACTGGGAGTGGCACACGTTCGACACCGTCAAGGGCGGTGACTACCTGGTGGACCAGGACGCCGCCGAGGTCATGGCCAAGGAGGCCATCGACGCGGTGCTGGACCTGGAGAAGATGGGGCTGCCGTTCAACCGCACCCCCGAGGGCCGGATCGACCAGCGCCGGTTCGGTGGGCACACCCGCAACCACGGCGAGGCGGCCGTGCGCCGGTCCTGCTACGCCGCGGACCGCACSGGCCACATGATCCTGCAGACSCTCTACCAGCAGTGCGTGAAGAACGAGGTCGAGTTCTTCAACGAGTTCTACGTGCTCGACCTGCTGGTCGACCACGACCTCGCCGCCGGCCACGTGCCGGACGGCGAGGAGGTCAACGTCTCGGGCGTCGTCGCCTACGAGCTGGCCACCGGCGAGATCCACGTCTTCCAGGCCAAGTCCGTGGTCATGGCCACCGGCGGCGCGGGCAAGATCTACAAGACGACCTCCAACGCCCACACCCTCACGGGCGACGGCATGGCGCTGGCGTACCGCCGCGGCATCCCGCTGGAGGACATGGAGTTCTTCCAGTTCCACCCGACCGGTCTGGCCGGCCTCGGCATCCTTCTGTCGGAGGCCGCGCGCGGCGAGGGCGCCATCCTGCGCAACTCCGAGGGCGAGCGCTTCATGGAGCGCTACGCCCCGACGATCAAGGACCTTGCACCGCGGGACATCGTCGCCCGGTCCATGGCCAACGAGGTGCGCGAGGGCCGCGGCGCGGGCCCCAACAAGGACTACGTGCTGCTCGACCTGACGCACCTGGAGCCCGCGCACATCGACGCCAAGCTCCCGGACATCACCGAGTTCGCGCGTACCTACCTCGGCATCGAGCCCTACACGGAGCCCGTGCCGGTCTACCCGACGGCCCACTACGCGATGGGTGGCATCCCCACCAACATCGAGGCCGAGGTCCTGCGCAACTCCACGGACGTCATCCGCGGCCTGTACGCGGCCGGCGAGGTGGCGTGCGTGAGCGTGCACGGCTCCAACCGCCTGGGCACCAACTCGCTGCTCGACATCAACGTGTTCGGCAAGCGCGCCGGCATCTCGGCCGCGAAGTACGCGCTCACCGCGTCGTTCGTCGACCTCCCCGAGAACCCCGCGGCCACCGTCGTCGCCGGTCTCGAGGAGATCCGCACGCGTCCCGACGGCGACCGCGTGGCAGACATCCGCAAGGAGCTGCAGGAGACCATGGACAGGAACGCCCAGGTCTTCCGCACCTCCGAGTCGCTGACCCAGGCGCTCGAGGACATCAAGGCCCTCCACAAGCGCTTCCGGCACGTGTCCGTGCAGGACAAGAGCAAGATGTTCAACACCGACCTGCTCGAGGCCGTGGAGCTGGGCTTCCTGCTCGACATCGCGGAGACCGTCGTCGTCGGCGCCCTCAACCGCGACGAGTCGCGCGGCGGCCACTTCCGCGAGGACTTCCCGGACCGCGACGACAAGAACTACATGCGCCACACGATGGCCTACCGGCGCCCGCTGCCCGTCAAGGGCCACCGCCTGTGGGGCACGGAGGGCGACGGCGACCACAAGGGCTCGTTCGCGCACACCACGCTGTTCGAGGACTACCAGCTCGTGCTGGGCTCCAAGCCCGTCACGRTGACCCGCTACCAGCCGATGGAGCGTAAGTACTGATGACYGCGACGCTCGACGCTCCCGCACCCGAGGTCGGAGCCATCCCCTCGTTCGACGTCACGCTGAAGATCCGGCGCTACCTGCCGGACGACGGAGCCGGCGCCCCGGAGCCCTACTGGGACGAGTTCACCGTCCGCGCCCACGGCACCGACCGCGTGCTYGACGCCCTGCACAAGGTCAAGTGGGAGGAGGACGGCTCGCTGACGTTCCGTCGCTCCTGCGCCCACGGCGTGTGCGGGTCCGACGCGATGCGGATCAACGGCCGCAACCGGCTGGCCTGCAAGACGCTGCTCAAGGACCTCGACATCAAGAAGCCGATCCTGGTCGAGCCCATCAAGGGCCTGCCGGTGATCAAGGACCTGGTCGTCGACATGGAGCCGTTCTTCGCCTCCTACCGCGAGATCATGCCGTTCCTCATCACCACCGGGAACGAGCCCACCAAGGAGCGCCTGCAGAGCGCCGAGCAGCGCGAGCGGTTCGACGACACCACCAAGTGCATCCTCTGCGCCGCGTGCACCTCGTCCTGCCCGGTGTTCTGGACCGACGGGCAGTACTTCGGCCCGGCCGCGATCGTCAACGCGCACCGGTTCATCTTCGACAGCCGCGACGAGGGTGGCGCCCAGCGCCTCGAGATCCTCAACGACAAGGAGGGCGTGTGGCGCTGCCGCACGACCTTCAACTGCACCGAGGCGTGCCCGCGCGGCATCGAGGTCACCAAGGCGATCCAAGAGGTCAAGCGCGCCATGATCACGCGCGCCTTCTGACCTACCACCTTGCACGCGCCCTCCGGTCATCATCCAGAAGACTTCGTCCCGCCTGACAGGACGAAGTCTTCTGGTTGAGCACGGGGCCACGCCGCGAAACCTGTCGCGCGGCGGGCGTCCGCGCGCGATGATCACGCGTGCTCACTGACTCCCTCGCGACCCCGGACGGCCCCGACGACGAGATCCCGCTGCCTGGGGGKAACGTCGGCGGCGCCGTTCGCGTCGGCGACACCGTGCGTCGTCCGACGGGGCCGTGGACGCCCGCGGTGCACGAGCTGCTGGACTTCCTCGCGGGCACCGGGCTGGCCCGGATCCCCCACGTCCTGGGTGTCGACGACCGCGGGCGCGAGATCCTCACGTTCCTGCCCGGACGCGTGCTCGACATCGGCCGCGAGACGCTCACGGACGCGCAGGTCCGGTCGGCGATGCACTGGCTGCGCGAGTACCACGCGGTCGTCGCCGGCTTCCCCCGCGAGAGCCGTCGCTGGCGGTTCGTCGAGCGTGCGCTGCAGCCGGGCGAGATCGTGTGCCACCACGACAGCGCGATGTACAACATGGCGTTCGACGGCGACGAGCTGGCCGGGGTCTTCGACTGGGACGTCGCCGGACCGGGGATCCCGCTGGACGACGTCGCGATCTTCGCGTGGAACACCGCCGTGCTGTTCCCCGACGCGGACGTCGTCGAGGTGGCGCACGTCCTGCGCACGATCGCCGACGGCTACGGCGGCCTCGACCCGCACGCGGTCCTCGACCACGTGCTCGTCCGGATGACCGACGCCGCGAACCGCATCGCAGCGGCGCAGGAGGCGGGCGACCCGGGGATGCTGCGGCTGGGGACCGTCGGCGAGCCGGCCGCCACCCGCGCGCGACTCACCGTGCTGGGAGCCCGGCTCCCGGAGCTGCACGCGGCGCTCGACGCCGGCTGAGGCCAGGGAGGCGGCTCAGGTCACCACCGGCAGGCCGTCGGCGGTGGGCGGCTCGACGTAGGGCGGGTMGGCGGTCCAGGCCGCCGCGAGGAGCATGATCCGGGCGATCAGGTTCACCCACACGAGCAGCGTGACCAGCACCGTGACAGAGGTGAACAGCGGGTTCGAGCTGACACTCCCGGCCACGACCGTCGTGCCGAGCGTCCGCACGATGCCCAGCCCGGCCGCCGCGATCGCCGCGCCCCGGAGCAGGTCCGGCCACGACGGGTGCTCCGCTGCGAGCACCTTGACCACCAGCACGAACAGCGCCGCGTCGATCATGAAGGCGACCAGGATGCCGACCGCCCGCAGGACGACGGTCGTCAGCCCGCTCCAGCCGAGAGCGTCGAGGATCCACGACGCCACCGTCCCGACACCCGTGGTCAGCGTCGCCGACAGCAGCACCGCGAACGACATCCCGACGAACCCGCCCAGGTCGCGCGCCTTGCCCAGCATCGGGTTGCCGCCGAGCTCGGTCGCGAACATCGCGCGCACCGACCTGCGCAGGGCCGTCATCACCGCGATCGCGCTCAGCAGGAGCACCACCACCGCGACGATGCCTGCCGCGGTGAGGTTGCCGGTGAGCTCGAGCGCCTCCGGGTCGATCGCACCCAGGCCGTCGCCGGTGTCGAGGAGATGGGGGTACGTGTCGTCGACCGCCTGTACGACCTTCGCGCGGAGCTCGTCGTTGTCGCCGAGGATCGCGACGAACGTCGTGTAGCTGATGGTCAGCGCAGCGAACACGGAGAACAGCGCGGCATAGGCGATGCCACCGGAGAGCACGCCGCCGCTGCGCGCACGGAACCGCGCGCTCGCTCGGCCGGGCCGGGTGTGCTTCCACCACACGAACAGGGCGGTACCTCGGGCGACGAGCGACGGGCGGTTCGTGGGCCGTGCGCGCGCCGCACGGGCAGGCACCTGCGCCGAACCCGTCGCGATCGCGGGACCTGTCTCCTCGGCTGACATGCGCTGACCCTAGGGCGGGCGACGCACCCGGTACAGGCGACCTGCTCGGTGACGTCCGCACGACCGAGCGTCCTGGCGACCGAGCACACGGACGCGCGGAGAGGTCAGGTGGTGGAGGCTTCCTCCGCGTCGGTCGCGGGCTCGACGAACGGCGGGTTCGCGGTCCATGCCGCGGCGAGCAGCACGATGCGTGCGATGAGGTTGACCCAGACCAGCAGCGTGACGATCACCGCGACCGACGTGAACAGCGGGTTCTTGCTCACGCTGCCGGCGACCACCTCCGTGCCGAGGATGCGGACCACCCCGATGCCGACCGCAGCGATGACCGCTCCCCAGCGCAGGTCCCGCCACGGCGCGTGCTCACCGGCCAGGACGGTGACGACCAGCAGGAAGATCGCCGCGTCGACGACGAACGCGACGAGGATCCCGACAACCCGGAGCACGACCGTGGTCGAGCCTCCCCAGCCGAGGGCGTCGAGGATCCACGACGCCGCGCTGGCCACACCGGTGGTGAGCACCGCGGAGAGCAGCACCGCGAACGCCATGCCGACGAACCCGCCGAGCTCCCGGGCCTTGCCGAGGACCGCGTTGCCGCCGGCGCCCGCGCCGGTCTCCGGGGCGAACATCGCCCGGACCGCGAGGCGCAGGGCCGCCATCGCTGCGATCGCGCTCAGCAGGAGCACGACGACCGCGATGATCCCGGTCACCGTGAGGCTGCCACTGAGCACCAGCGAGTCCGGGTCGATCATCCCGGTGCTGCCCTCGCCCGTGTCGATGAGCCCGGGCAGCGACTCGTCGAGCGCGTCGAGGACCTGCTGGCGCAGCTCGTCGTTGTTGCCCAGGACGGCCATGAAGATCGTGTAGCCGATGGTCAGGGCGGCGAACACGGAGAACAGCGCCGCATACGCGATGCCACCGGTCAGCACCCCGCCGCCGCGAGCACCGAACCGAGCGTTCGCCCGGGCCGGCCGGGTGTGCTGCCACCACGCGAACAGGGCCTTCGCACGGTCCACCAGGGACCGCTTCGGTGCCGGCTCCACCGGGTCAGGGACCGTCGCGACGGCCTGTGCGTGCGCCGCCCCCGCTCCCGCGGCGGGACCCGTCGAGTCCTGCGCGGAGGTGCCGTCGGCCGTCATTCCCCGACCCTAGGTCGAGGTGCCGACCCCGGCATCTGCGGGCGGTCCGGTGAGGCTGAAGTCTCGCGCGGGACGCCACACGCCGTCGTCGCCGTGCGCGTAGCTGTGGAAGCTGTCGACGACGAAGGACGCGTCGAAGTCGGCCAGACCGGCGAACGCGGCGTCGAGCTGGTCGTCGGGCACCTCGTGCGCGACGGTGACGTGCGGGTGGTAGTGGAACCGGAGCTCCTGGTGGAGCACGCCCGACCGGACGCTCCCCTCGAGGCCTTCGCAGCCGGCTACCCCGTCGACCACCTGGACGAACACCACCGGAGAGATGGGCCGGAACGTCGCCGTCCCGCGCAGCGTCACGACGAAGGGTGCGTGCCGGGCTGCGACGGCTGCCAGGTGCTCGTCGACGGGGACGACCTCGTCGTGCTCGATGACGGTCGGGCCCAGCAGGGTGATGTGCGGCGGGATGAACTCCGCCCAGGGGTCACCGAACCGGGCGCGCGCGGTCTGCAGCACCGCGCCGTACGGCTCCGGCACGGTGATGGCCACCCCGATCCGGACCTGGTTGCCGGATCGTTCCGGCAACCTCACGCGCCGACCCGGGCGCGCGACCGCCGAGGCAGCAGCCCGCTGCGGTCGTAGAGGCGCTCGAGCGTGCCGCGGGCCAGGTCCTGCGCCCGGTCGGCACCGTCGGCCAGGACCTCGTCGAGGGTCGCCGGGTCGGAGAGGTACCCGTGCACCCGGGCCTGGAACGGCGTGAGGAAGTCGACGACGACGTTCGCCAGGTCGACCTTCAGGTCGCCGTAGCCCTTGCCCGCGTAGTCGGCCTCCAGCGCGGGGATGTCCCGGCCGGTCAGCGCCGAGTAGATGGTCAGCAGGTTGGAGACGCCGGGCTTGCCCTCGGGGTCGAACCGGATCTCGCGCTCCGCGTCCGTGACCGCCGACCTGATGCGCTTGGCCACGACCTTCGGGTCGTCCAGCAGCTCGATCAGTCCGTTCGGGCTCTCCGCCGACTTGCTCATCTTGGCGGTCGGGTCCTGCAGGTCGTAGATCTTGGCGGTCGCCTTGACGATGTGCGGCTCGGGCACGACGACCGTGTCGGGGCCGAAGCGCGAGTTCAGCCGCTGGGCCAGGTCCCGGGTCAGCTCCAGGTGCTGGCGCTGGTCCTCCCCCACGGGCACGAGCGTCGTGTCGTACAGCAGGATGTCCGCCGCCATGAGCACCGGGTAGGTGAACAGCCCGACCGTCGTGCCGTCGGTCCCGTGCTTGCCGGACTTGTCCTTGAACTGCGTCATCCGGTTGGCCTCGCCGAACCCGGTGTGGCACGAGAGCAACCAGGCGAGCTCGGCGTGCTCGGGCACCTGCGACTGCACGAACAGGATCGAGCGGTCCGGGTCCACGCCCGCCGCGAGGTACTGGGCGGCGGTCCGACGGGTGCGGTCGCGCAGCACCGCCGGGTCGGGGCTCACCGTCAGCGCGTGCAGGTCCACCACGCAGTAGATCGCGTCGTGCTCCTCCTGGAGCGCCACCCACTGGGTCAGGGCGCCCAGGTAGTTGCCCAGCTGGAGGGAGTCGGACGTGGGCTGCATCCCCGAGAAGATGCGCGACTGCTGCGGCGCCAAGACCATCGGACCATTCTGTCAGGGCGGGAGGACCGGCGGGCCGGGCGCTCCCGAGGGAGGGGGACGGGGCAGGACCGGTCAGGTGGCCTCGTCGTCGTAGGGGGTGCTTGCGGGTGCGGTGCCGGCGCCGCCCGTCGCCGCCGCTGCGGCGGCACCGCCGGTCGCTGCGCGGGCTGCGGCAGCGCCGGTACGCGGGCGGGTGGCAGGCGTGCTCACGGGCCGCACCGGCTCGTCGTCCTCCAGGAGCGCGTCCCGCACGATCCGGCGTGGGTCGTACTTGCGGGGGTCGAGCGCCGCCCAGTCGACGTCGCCGACCTCGTCGCCCAGCTCCTCGTCGACGCGCGCCTTCGCGTCCCGGATGAACCGGCGGCCGCGGCGCACCCACTGGCCCAGCTGCTCGGCGTAGCCGGGGAGCCGCTCGGGGCCGATGACCAGCGCGGCGACGACGAGGAGCACCAGCAGCTCACCGCCGTTGATCCCGAACACCGGGTCAGAGTACCCCCCGAGCCTGGGCCTCGCGGGCGGCCCTGTGGATGCCGGCCACCGGGGCCCGGAGGTCAGTCCGTCGGCGACTCGTCGAGCTTGACGCGCACGTCGCGCTCGCTGGAACCGCTGCGCACGTGCAGCACGATCGTGTCCCCCGGGGTGCGTGCGCGGATCGCCACGATGAGCTCGTCGGGGTCCGTCACCGGGCGCCCGTCGATGGCCAGGATGACGTCACCGGGGTGGATCCCGGCGCGCTCCGCCGGCCCGTCGGACGTGACCGGCTGCCGCCCGTCCTGCACGTCCGTCGAGACCTGCACACCCTCGCCGGTGTACCGCTGGTCCAGCAGCACCCCGATGATCGGGTACGTCGCGCTGCCCGTCTCGATGAGCTGGTCCGCCGTGCGGCGCACCTGGTTCGACGGGATGGCGAACCCGAGGCCGATGCTCCCGCCGACCATCGACAGCGACCCCGGCGGCTGTGCGATCGCCGAGTTGATCCCGATGACCTCGCCCGCCGCGTTGACCAGCGGGCCCCCGGAGTTGCCGGGGTTGATGGCGGCGTCGGTCTGGATCGCGTTGATGAAGGCCTGGTCGTCGGAGTCGGTGGCCTCGCCCGCGGACACCGGCCGGTTCAGGGCGCTGACGATGCCGGTCGTGACGGTGCCGGCCAGCCCCAGCGGTGCGCCGACGGCGACCACGGGATCGCCGACGACGACCGCGTCGGAGTCGCCGAGCAGGAGCGGCGTCAGGCCGTCGACGTCGACCTTGAGCACGGCGAGGTCGTAGTCGGACGTCCGCCCGACGATCGACGCCTCCTGCTCGCTGCCGTCGACGAACGTCACGGTGATCGTCGCGGACGCAGCACCGTCGGCCTGCGCGATCACGTGGTTGTTGGTGACGAGGTAGCCGTCGCCCCGGAGCACGAACCCCGAGCCGGTCGCGCTGCCGTCGGGACCGTCGACCTGGATGGACACGACGCTCGGCAGCACCCCGGCCGCGATTCCCGCCACCGAGCCCGGCTCCCGCTGCACCGGACCCGCACCGACGGGAGCGATGGGCAGGCCCGCGTCGGCGAGGTGGTCGTCGTCGGTGAGCCGGGCTCCCAGGACGCCACCGACGGCACCTGCCGCGAGCGCGATGACGACGAGCGGGACCACCCAGGCGGCGGACAGGGTGCGGCGACGCTTGCGGTGCAGGACGACGGTGTGCGGCACGCCTGGCTGACCAGGCTGCTGACCGGGCTGACCGAAGGACGGCCCGGGCTCGGCACCCGCCGTCGTGCCCGTCGTGACGTACGGGACGCCGGCCCACGGCGCCGGGACGGGCTGCTGGACGGCCGGCCCGTACGGGTTCGGGGGGACGGACGACGCGGGCGGTGCATAGCTCGGCACGGAACCGTGCGGCACCGACCAGTGGCTGCCCGGCGGGTGGGCCGACGGCGGCGCGGCGGGAGCGCCCGGTGCGGGCGTGGCCGGTGCCGGCGTTGTCGGTGCGTGCGCAGCCGACGGCGGCGTGGAGTCGGTGCCCACAGGGGGCGCCTCGGGCGCGGGCGGCGTCGGGGGCAGCTCGCGGCGGCCCGACGGCGAGGCGAACAGGCCGGCGGGGACCTGCTCGGCGTCCTCGCCGGCAGGGACCGCCACGGGCTGCGCGTCGTCGGGGGTCGTCATGGCCGTTCGAGCGCTCCCGTCACGGTGTCCCAGCCGCGCGTGATCCGCGCGGGTACGCCGTCGTCGAAGGCGCCGCCAGGAAAGGCTCCCACAAGTGTCTCGGCAGAGCCGGACGACTGCGACCCGACCACCTGGACGACCGTGCCGTCGGCCTGCCACACGACGTGCCACGGCTCGAACGACAGCACGTACACCTGCCGTCCACCGACCTCGCTGGTGGGAGCCCCGGCGAGCGCGCCCGTCTCGAGCCGTCCCTGCTGCTCCGTGACGACCAGCGACGTCCCGTCGGCGCCCGTCACGTCGACCTCGAGCACCCGGGAGTCGTCGCCGGACCAGCGCACCGCGGTCACGGACCAGCCCGCGGGAAGCTCGGCCGGGAACGTCCAGGCGTGCGCCCGCAGCCACGCCACGGTCTGGTGCGACGCCTCGGCGGAGCCGTCGGCGACCGGCCACGGGCTCGTGTCGATCACGCGGTCCGCGGCGGGACCCTCAGTCGCCTGCCCGAGCAGCCCGAGGTCGACCCCGGGGTGCACGGTGGGGACCACGTCGGGGCGCTCGCCGAGGACGAAGAGCATCGCGGCGACCGCACCGAGACCTGCCATCGAGCCGGCGGCGATCCGGACGGACGAGCGCCGGTGACCGACGTCGCCGCGCAACGAGCCGTTGCCGCGCCACCCGCGCGACCCGAGCCCGCCGCTGGCCACGCCGTACGAGGCCAGCTCGTCGCGGGACTGCCGGACCGGTGGGGCGAAGGGGTCGCCGGCGAACGGGTCGGGTGAGCCCGCCAGCGACAGGAGCCGCGCGGTCAGGTCGGGGTTCGGCGCGACCTCGTCGGCGGAGGCCAGGGCGCGGCGGGCAGCGCGGGACGCGGCGAGCTCGGCGGAGCACTCGGGGCAGACCGCGACGTGCGCGAGGGCCTTCTCGGTGTCCGGCACCGAGAGCTGCCCGTCGACCAGCGCGCTGATCCGCGACCCGAGGTGGCTCATCCGAGGACCGTCAGCGGGGAGACGTCCGTGGCGGACGAGGGGGCGCGGTGCTCCAGCGACACCCGCAGGCGCGCGCGGGCACGGTGGATGCGGGAGCGGACGGTGCCCAGCTTGATGCCGAGCGTCACCGCGATCTCCTCGTAGGACAGTCCCTCGATGTCGCACAGCACCACGGCCGCGCGGTACTCCGGGGGCAGCTGGTCGAGCGCGCGCTGGATGTCGAGGTCGAGGTTGCCGTGCTCGAACGCCCGCTCCGGCGCCCCGAGCTGGTCCCCGGACGCGTACCGCTCGGAGTCCTCGCCCATGGCGTCCATGCGGATGCGCTGGCGGCGGCGGGCCTGGTCCAGGAAGAGGTTGGTCGTGATCCGGTGCAGCCAGCCCTCGAACGTGCCGGGCGTGTAGGAGTGCAGCGACCGGAACACGCGGACGAACGTCTCCTGCGTGAGGTCCTCGGCGTCGTGCTTGTTCCCCGTGAGGCGGTACGCGAGCCGGTACACCCGCGCGGAGTGGTCGCGGACGATCTCTTCCCACGACGGAGCCTGCCAGGCGGCGGGCTGGGTGGTCATGGGGGCGGTCTCCTCGGTGCGTGACATCGTGCCCCAGTGTCCCAGGTCGACCTGTGAGCCTCGAACGCTAGGAACGCCTGCAGCGGGCGAGAAGTTCCGCTCGTAGCGGACCGCGCGCGCCGGGCCCGTCGACGGCACCCCCCGACATCGCGCGACTACGCTGGCGGACGACCGTTGCACCACCACGTCGTCGCGCCCCGGGAGGCCACCATCTCCACCGACAAGGCCCAGAGCTGGGTCTACTGCGAGGAGTTCCTGCCGGAGGACGACGTCCTGCTGCGCGCCCGCGAGCGCGCTGCGCAGCTGGGGTGCAGCCCGGTGCTGCCGGGTGCGGGTGCCGCGCTGAGCGTGCTCGCCGCGGCCGTCGCCGCCCGCGCCGTGGTGGAGATCGGGACGGGGACCGGGGTCGGCTCGCTGTACCTGCTGCGCGGGATGCCGGCCGACGGCGTCCTGACCACGATCGACTTCGAGGTCGAGCACCAGCGCGCTGCCAAGGAGGCGTTCGCGGAGGAGGGCATCAAGCCCACGCGCACGCGCACCATCTCCGGTCGCGCGCTGGACGTCGTGCCGCGGCTCACCGACGGCGGCTACGACCTGGTGTTCGTCGACGCCGACAAGGAGAACTACCGCGGCTACGTCGAGCAGGCGGTGCGCCTGCTGCGGCCCGGCGGGGTGCTCGTGGTGGACAACGCCCTGTGGCACGACCGCGTCGCGGACCCCGCGCGCCGCGACGAGACGACGACCACCATCCGCGAGGTCGGCCGCATCGTGCGTGCCGACGACCGCCTCCTCCCGTCCCTCCTGCCCGTGGGCGACGGCCTGCTGGTGGCCGTCAAGCGCTAGCCGCTCGGCGCCGTCGACGGCGTGTCCTCGACCGTCCCACGTGCTCGCAGGTCAGCACCGCCGACGCCGCGCTCCGAGCGCCCCGACGTCCTCGTGGGTCGGCGCTGCCGGTTGCCTGGACTCGTGACTACGTCACAGGAATTCGATGACAACTGGGCGCTGTCGGTGTAGGTTGCGAAACCGACCGGTCGGTTTGTGTCGTAGAGGAGGCAGTTCCCACCCATGCCCCGCGAGTCACCGGTCGGCGGGGCACCATCGAGAGGACACAACGACGTGACATCTCTGACCCAGTGGCGGCGCACCGCCACGACCGCCGTGCTCAGCGCCACCCTCGTCGTCGGCGGCATCGCCGGCATCAACCCGGCCGCAGCCGCGGACAACCCGTACCAGCGCGGCCCCGACCCGACGCGGTCCAGCATCCAGGCCGCACGCGGGTCGTTCGCGGTCTCGCAGACCTCGGTCTCCCGGTACGCCGTCAGCGGCTTCGGCGGCGGCACCGTCTACTACCCGACCGACCAGTCCCAGGGCACGTTCGGCGCGGTCGTCGTCGCCCCCGGCTACACCGCCCGGCAGTCGAGCATGGCGTGGCTCGGGCCGCGCATCGCGTCCCAGGGCTTCGTCGTGTTCACCATCGACACGATCACCGTCTACGACCAGCCGTCGTCCCGTGGCGACCAGCTGCTCGCGGCCGCCGACTACCTGACCCAGCGCAGCGCGGTGGCCGGTCGGATCGACGCCACCCGCGTCGCCGTCGTCGGCCACTCGATGGGCGGTGGCGGGACGCTCGAGGCCGCCAAGGACCGCCCGTCCCTCAAGGCGGCGATCCCGCTGACCCCGTGGAACACCGACAAGACGTGGCCCGAGGTCAGCACCCCGACCCTGGTCATCGGCGCCCAGAGCGACACCGTCGCGCCGGTCGCGTCGCACGCGAAGCCGTTCTACCAGACGCTCCCGTCGTCGACGCCGCGCACGTACCTGGAGCTGCGCGGCGCGAGCCACTTCGCGCCGAACAGCTCGAACACGACGATCGCCGAGAACTCGATCGCGTGGCTCAAGCGGTTCGTCGACAACGACACCCGCTTCACGCAGTTCCTGTGCCCGACCCCGTCCGGCACCGCGCTGTCCGAGGCGAGCTCCAGCTGCCCGTTCTGACCTGACCGGGCACCCCGCGCCGTCGCCAGAGCGGCGCGGGGTGCCCTCAGCTCCGAGCGAGCCAGTCGCGCGCGAACATCGAGCGCGCCGGCGGCCTGGCCACGGTCTCCCGGAACGGTCGCGACACCCCGACCGGCACGTCCTCGGCGACCCACTCGAACGCCCCCAGCGTGGGGTGCCTGGCGAGCCGGGCGGCATCGTCGGGCGCGAACCCGACTGCCTTGTGCAGCAGGATCTCCTCGAGCACGGGCGCGTCGTGCAGCCCGGTCAGCCCGGTCAGTCCCTTGAGCGAGCCGAGCTCGACCCGGCGGAGCCGGCCGAGCGGGGCGAACGACGGCAGGGTCTCGACGCGCGGGAGCCCGTAGAGGCTGAGCAGCTCCAGCGACGTGAGCGTCGGGACCACGGCGAGGTCGGTCACGCCGCGGACCTGGTTGACCTGGAGGTACCGCAGCCGCCGGCACCCCTCTGCGGGTGCGACCGAGACGCCTGTCCCGCCGCGCAGGTCGAGGTACTCGAGGTTCGGCAGGGACGCGAGCAGCCCGTCGGGAACCTTGACCGCCCACAGGGTCAGCGACCTGACCGGCTCCAGCCACGTCGCATCCGCCGGTCGCAGCGTGGCGTGGTCCAGCCACAGCTCGTCGGCGGAACGCCAGTCCGCCTGGTCCTGGGCCCCCGCCATCCTCAGCGCAGGTCGTCGAGGTAACGCAGCAGCAGTCGGGCCCCGAAACCGGTCGCACCCTCGGTGACCTCGTGCTTGTCCGACGTGGCACGCGCGGGGCCGGCGATGTCGAGATGGGCCCAGGTGCGCGTCCCGACGAAGTGCCGCAGGAACAGCGCCGCCGTGATCGAGCCGCCCCCGATGTGCTTGTCGACGGGCACGTGCCGCAGGTCCGCGACCTGCGAGGACACGGCCTCCTCGTACTCCTCGACCAGCGGCATGTGCCACGCCAGCTCGCCGGACGCGTCACCGGCTGCAGCGAGCGCGCCCGCCAGGTCGTCGTCATCGGAGTACAGGGCGGCGTACTGCTTGCCGAGCCCGAGCGAGGCCGCGCCGGTGAGCGTGGCGACGTCGATGAGCACGTCGGGGTCGAGGGTGGCGTCCGCCCAGGCCAGCGCGTCGGCCAGGACGAGGCGGCCCTCGGCGTCGGTGTTCGCGACCTCGACGGTGGTGCCGCCCCACATGGTCAGGACGTCCCCGGGCCGGTACGACGCGCCGCCGAAGTGGTTCTCCGCGAGCGGCAGCACAGCCGTGACCCGGTGGGCGACACCCGCGGCAGCAGCACCGAGGACGGTGGCCAGCGCGACGGCGGCGCCCGTCATGTCGGTCTTCATCGGGACCATCGCCTCGCGCGGCTTGATCGAGATGCCGCCCGTGTCGAACGTGATCCCCTTGCCGACGACGACGACGTGCCGGCCACCTGCGGTCGGCGGCGTCCAGGAGACGGTCACGAGGCGCGGCGACGAGGCAGAGCCGGCACCGACGGCGAGGATGCCGCCGAAGCCCTCGGCCGTGAGCTCCCGGGTGCTCCGGACGGTGACCTCGAGCCCGGCCCGGGTGGCCAGGCGCTTGGCCTGGTCCGCGAGCCAGGCGGGGGTCTTGGTGCTGGACGGGGTGGTGGCCAGGTCCCGGACCAGCCACGTCGCCGTGGCGGCCGTGCGGCCTTCGGAGACTGCTGCGGCGGAGCGCATGCCGTCGCGTCCGAGCAGGACGAGCTCCGCGGCGTCGCGCGACGGGCCGTCCGCGGTCGATGCGGTCGGCGGGACGTAGGCGGCGAGCAGGTAGCCCTCGGCGACGGCCCGCGCAGCCGTGGCGGCGGCCGAGTCGTCCTGGTGGGCCTCGGCGCCGAGCGTCGTGACCACGCGGCGCAGACCGCGGGAGGACCGGGCGAGGGCAGCACCGRCACGCCGCAGGTCCACGGGCCGGCCCGCACCGACCCCGACCAGCACCAGGCGCGGCGGGAGCCCCGACCACGGCAGGGTGACGGACGAGCCGACCGGCCGGGGGAGCTGCAGGACGTAGATCTCGCCCGCCGCACCGCTCAGCCGCGCGCGCTCGCCGATCTCGGCCAGGTCCACGCCGTAGCGCGCCGCCGCCTCCGCCGTGCCCTGCAGCGGGCGCAGCGCATCGTCACCCGCACGTGCGGGTGCCACGGGGACGGCGACCGCGTCGGTCGACCCGTCGGTCAGCAGCGTCGTCGTCGCGATGCTGCCACCGTCGACCGTCACCTCCGGGGGGAGGCGACCGATCGACGATCTCAGACTGGTCCGTGCCATCGTCAGCTGACGACGGACGTCAGAGCCTCACCCAGCTCCGCGGCCTCGGTCGCGTTGAGCTCGACCACCAGCCGTCCACCGCCCTCGAGCGGGACGCGCATCACGATGCCGCGCCCCTCCTTCGTGACCTCGAGCGGGCCGTCACCGGTCCTCGGCTTCATCGCGGCCATGCGGGGCCTCTCCTTCGCTCGTGCGTCCGGCGCGCGGCTCGTGGGGGCGTTTTGGCGCACCACACGTCGGCCTCGTCTACCGGTTGTCCGCGGTCCATCCTAGTTCACCTGAGGCCCCCCACCTGTCCGGATGCCGGTCAGGCCCACCGATCGGACGTACGTCCAGGATCACGGTGGCCAGTCCGCCACCGGGTTGGCGTGCCACATCTGCCGGACCCACAGCACCTGCAGCCCGAGCATGAGCACGACGACGGCCCCGAACCACCAGCGCCGTGCCGCCGGAGGCCGCGTCACCACCCCCGCGGTCACGGCCGCGAGCGGGAACGCGAGCAGCAGGAACCGCGCCAKGCTGCTGCCCGGCTCCACCACGGCGGCGATGTACACGATGTAGGCGGCCGCCCAGGCGTGCAGCTCCCTGCCCAGGCGCCAGGCGGCCGGCACCACGAGGACCGCGACGACGAGCGCGAAGGACAGGCCCACCACGAGCAGCGCGCGGGACCCGAACCAGAACTGCGGCACGTAGAACCAGCCCCCGAACGGCGCGACCTCACGGACCCCGCGCCACGCCTCCTGCGTCTGCAGGTACGCGTCCGGCACCCCCGTGACCCAGCCGCAGATCGCGGGCCACAGGAAGCCCGACGCGGCCGCCAGCAGCGCCAGCCCTGCCAGCCCGGTCCCCGTGCGCCAGGTGAACGTGTCCTCGCCACGGCGCGCCGACCACCAGCGCACCGCGGCGTGCACGACGACCACCACCGCCATCGGCAGCGCGACCGCACGCGTGAACCCCAGCGCGACGACGACGAGCGCCATCCACCCGTAGTCGCGCCGCAGGAGGAGCAGCAGCGCGCTCGCGACGAGGAGCAGCGCCAGGGCCTCGGTGTAGGCGACCTGCAGCACCGCCGCCGTCGGGAAGACGCTGACCAGGGCAACCGTCGCCAGCGGGAGGCCGGGCCGGGCAGCGATCGCACGAGGAGCGCCGCGCACGACGGTCCGGTGGATGGCGAGCACTGCGCCGGCGCCCAGGACGAGGGCGAGCAGCGGGGCGACGACCTCCCACGGCCCGCGCGTGACGATCATGAGGCCGCGCGCCAGCATCGGGAACAGCGGGAAGAAGGCCCAGGCGTTCTGCTGGACCAGACCGTCCGCACCCACCGGCAGCTGCGCCGGGTAGCCGTTCTCGGCGACGTTCTTGTACCAGGACCCGTCGAACATGAAGCCGACGTACGGGAAGTAGCCCGGGTGCTCAGGCGTCCACGGGTTCTGCTCCTGGAGGCTCGCGACCCACAGGAACACCGCCGCCGTGAACAGCCGCGCGGCGCCGTACACGAGGAGCACCTGCACCCACCACGGTCGGCTCACCGCCCACGCCCACAGGCCGGGCGCCCGCTCGGCCTCCGCCGGGGACTCCTCGACCTCCTGCACCTCGCTCACGCCAGCCCCCTGACCGTCCGAGCCGGGGGACGGTCCCCGCGGATGGTGGCGACCATATCGAGGGTGCGCCGGGTCGCGCGCACGTCGTGCGCCCGGAAGACCCGGGCACCGAGCCACGCGGCGACGGTGGTCGCGGCGAGCGTGCCCTCGAGCCGCTCCTCCGCCGGCAGGTCGAGGGTCTCCCCCACGAAGTCCTTGCGGGACAGCGCCATGAGCACCGGGAAGCCGAGCGCGACCAGCGCCTCGGTGCGCCGGACCAGGTGCAGGGAGTGCCACGTGTTCTTGCCGAAGTCGTGCGTCGGGTCCACCAGCACGCTCGCTGGGTCGATCCCGAGGGACACCGCCCGTGCCGCGGCCGTCGAGAGCGTCCGAAGGACGTCGTCGACCACGCCGTCGAGCGGGTCGCCGCCGTCGGGCGACGCGTACTCCACGCGGAACGGGTCCGTCCGGGG
Source organism: Cellulomonas sp. P5_C5 (assembly GCF_054049655.1). NCBI lineage: Bacteria > Bacillati > Actinomycetota > Actinomycetes > Micrococcales > Cellulomonadaceae > Cellulomonas > Cellulomonas sp. P5_C5. The sequence continues at coordinate 27,638 of NZ_JBFULY010000037.1, forward strand.
CCGCGCACCACCCGTGTGCGAGCACACGATCCCGAGGCCACGCTCGGCGGCGACCTCCATCAGCGCGGGGTCGTGACCGGCCCAGGTGTCGTTGATCAGGTCCGCACCCTCGTCGGCGGCCGCCCGGGCCACCTCCGCGCGCCACGTGTCGACGCTGACCACCAGGTCCGGATGGCGCGCCCGGACCCGCCTGACCAGCGGGATCACCCGCGCGATCTCGTCGGCGGCCTCGACGCGCGGTCCCCGGCCGGCCCGCACCCCGCCGAGGTCGACGATGTCCGCGCCCTCGTCGACCGCACGCGCGACGGCCTCGTCGGCGGACGCGTCGTCGAACCGGGCGGCGGCGTAGAACGAGTCCGGCGTCCGGTTGACGACAGCCATCACGGCCGGGCGGTCGGGCGCGATCCAGCGTCCGCGCAGGCGCAGCTGCGCACCGACCGGCGGCGTCGTCACCGCGACGAGCCCTCGGCGGCCTGCTGCGCGCGTGCGGTCGCCGCGGCGGCGGCCTGCTCCTCGGCACGCAGCTGGGCACCCCGTTCGAGCACGATGTCGACGGCCTCCTGGGCGGTGTCGACGACCTTGAGCAGCTCGAGGTCGGCCGTCGAGATCATGCCCCGGGCCAGCACCGCGGTGCTCACCCAGTCGATGAGGCCCTGCCAGTAGTCGCGGCCGACCAGCACGATCGGGAAGCTGATCACCTTGTGCGTCTGCACCAGGGTCAGGGCCTCGAACAGCTCGTCGAACGTGCCGAAGCCGCCGGGCAGCACCACGAAGCCCTCGGAGTACTTCACGAACATGGTCTTGCGCGCGAAGAAGTACCGGAAGTTCACGCCGAGCTCGACGTAGTCGTTCATGCCCTGCTCGAACGGCAGCTCGATGCCGAGCCCCACGGACAGGCCGCCGGCCTCCAGCGCGCCCCGGTTGGCGGCCTCCATGATCCCCGGGCCACCGCCCGTGATCACCGCGTACCCCGCCTCGACCAGCAGGCGCGCGACCTCGATCCCGATCGCGTAGTCGGCGTGGTCCACCGGCACCCGCGCCGAGCCGAACACGCTGACCGCCGGGCCGACCTCCGCGAGCGCCCCGAAGCCCTCGACGAACTCGCTCTGGATCCGCATGACCCGCCACGGGTCGCCGCGCAGCCACTCCGCGTCGCCCGCACCGCTCAGGAGGCGCTGGTCGGAGGTCGTGGTGGGGATCTGCTGGCCGCGCAGCAGGACCGGGCCCTTGCGGTACCCGTGACCCGGGGCGGACACGCCGTCGTCGCTCATGGCCCCGACTCTAGGTCGACCTGGCGGGCACGGACGCGCGGTTCTCGCCGTCGACGCCCGCCGTTCACCTCAGGCGGTCAGCCAGTCCCGCAGCGCCGCGTGCACCACGGTGATCTGGCCGACGACGCACCGCTCGTCGTCCTTGTGCGCCAGCAGCGGGTCCCCCGGGCCGAAGTTCACGGCGGGCACCCCCAGCTCGGAGAACCGGGCGACGTCCGTCCAGCCGTACTTGGCCGCGGGCGCCCCGCCGGTGATCGCGAGCACGGCCTGCGCGAACTCCTGCGCGAGCGGGTCGTCGAGACCGGGCCGCGCGCCGGGTGCCGCGTCGACGATCTCGACGTCGTACCCCTCGAACAGCTCGCGCACGTGGTCCGACGCCTGCTCGACGCTCGCCGACGGCGCGAACCGGTAGTTCACCGTGACGACGCAGGCGTCCGGGATGACGTTGGCGGCGGTGCCGCCCGAGACGAGCACCGCGTTGAGGCTCTCCCGGTAGACCAGCCCGTCGACCTCGACCTCCCGGGGCGTGTACGCCTCGAGCCGGCGCAGCACCTCGCCGGCGGCGTGGATGGCGTTGCGGCCCATCCACGCGCGCGCCGAGTGGGCGGCGACGCCCGTGAGCCGCACCTCGGCCCGCAGCGTGCCGTTGCAGCCGCCCTCGATGCCCCCGTTCGTCGGCTCACCGAGGATCGCGAAGTCGCCCGTCACCCAGTCCGGGTGCTCCCGCACGATCCGGCCCAGGCCGTTGAGGTCGGCGGCGACCTCCTCGTGGTCGTAGAACACCCACGTCACGTCACGGGTCGGCTCGCTCAGCTCCGCCGCGAGGGCCAGCTGCACGGCCACCCCACCCTTCATGTCGACGGTGCCGCGGCCCCACAGCTCCGCCTGCGCACCTTCCCCGACGAGCCGGGTGGGCAGGTTGTCGGCGATCGGCACGGTGTCGAGGTGACCCGCGATCACGACGCGCGACGCCCGCCCGAGGTTCGTCCGGGCGACGACCGTGTCACCGTCGCGGAGCACCTCGAGATGGGCGTACCGCGCCAGGGCCGTCTCGACCGCGTCGGCCAGCGCACGCTCGTCGCCACTCACCGACGGGAGGTCGCACACGGCGCGGGTGAGCGAGACGAGATCCGACGAAAGGTCCAGGGCCGTGTCCACGACGCGACCCTAGCCCGTCCCCGTGGTGACCTAGGGTTGTCGCCATGACTGCACGGACGGCTGCGCGACCGGCTTGGGGATACGGCCTGGCCACGGTGACCGACGACGGCACCCTGCTCGACGTCTGGTACCCCTCCCCCGCCCTGGGCTCGCCCGCCGACGACGCCGCAGCGCCGACGTCGCTGACCGCCTCCGAGCGCGTCGACGACGCCCGTGGCGTCCGCGTGGAGGTCGTCCGCACGGTGATCGACCTGGACGCCCCGCCGGCCGACACGGCCGACGCCTACCTGCGGCTCCACCTGCTCTCCCACCGCCTGGTCCCGCCGCACGGGCAGAACCTCGACGGGCTGTTCGGGGTCCTCCCGAACGTCGTGTGGACCGACCGGGGACCCTGCGCCGTCGACGGCTTCGAGGAGACGCGCGGCCGTCTGCGCGCCGCCACCGGTGTCCCCGTCACCGTCTTCGGGGTCGACAAGTTCCCGCGCATGGTCGACTACGTCCTGCCCTCCGGCGTCCGGATCGCCGACGCCGACCGTGTCCGCCTGGGTGCGCACCTCGCGGCGGGGACCACCGTCATGCACGAGGGCTTCGTCAACTTCAACGCCGGGACGCTCGGCACGTCGATGGTCGAGGGCCGTGTCTCCGCCGGGGTCGTCGTCGGCGACGGGTCGGACATCGGTGGCGGCGCCTCGATCATGGGCACCTTGTCCGGCGGTGGCCGCGAGGTCGTGTCGATCGGCCGGCGCACCCTGCTCGGTGCCAACGCCGGGGTCGGCATCCCGCTCGGCGACGACTGCGTGGTCGAGGCCGGGCTGTACGTCACGGCGGGCACGAAGGTCGCGCTGGTCGGGTTCGAGGACTCGCCGCGCGTGGTCAAGGCCCGTGAGCTGGCCGGGCGCGACGGGGTGCTGTTCCGCCGCAACTCGCTGACCGGCGGGGTCGAGGCCGTCGCCCGTGCGGGTTCCGGCGTTCAGCTGAACGCCACGCTGCACGCCAACGAGTGAGTGCTCGACGCCGGCGTGCGCGCCGGGCCGGGTTAGCCGTCGTCGCGGCGGCCACGGTGCTCGTCGCCGGCGTCGTCGGCGTGGTCACCGTCCTGTCGCGCCTCGACCCGGCACCACCCGCCGCGCAGCAGTGCGTGGCGGAGCTGGACGGGACCGGGTGGCGGCTCAGCCCCGACCAGGCGCAGAACGCCGCCCTGATCGCGGCGACCGGCGTCCAGCGCGGGCTGCCGGCCCGTGCGGTGACGATCGCGCTGGCCACCGCGCTGCAGGAGTCCCGGCTGGTGAACGTGGACTACGGCGACCGCGACAGCCTCGGCCTCTTCCAGCAGCGTCCGTCGCAGGGCTGGGGCACCGCGGAGCAGGTGCAGGACCCGGTGTACGCCACCGGACGCTTCTACGACGGCCTGGTGACGATCGAGGGCTACGAGAACCTGCCCATCACCGAGGCGGCGCAGGCGGTGCAACGGTCGGGGTTCCCCGACGCGTACGCGCAGCACGAGACGCGCTCACGCGCGTGGGCGTCCGCCCTCACCGGCTGGTCCCCCGCCACCCTCACGTGCCGGCTGGACGACGCGGACCCGGCGACCGCCTCGTCCGACGCGGTCGCCGCGCGAGTGCACCGTGACCTCGGCGGCCTGCCCGTCGTCGCGGACGACACCGGGGCGCTGCTCGTCGACACGTCGGCGTTCGGGGCGCCCGAGGACCGCAGCCGCCTCGACTGGGCGGTCGCGCAGTGGGCCGTCTCCGTCGCCGAGCCGCTCGCGGTGACGTCCGTGGCCGTCGCCGACCAGGCCTGGGACCGCGTCGAGGGCACGTGGGCGCCGACGGAGACCCCCCTGCCCGCGGGGACCGTCCGGCTGACCCTCGCGGGCTAGCGGGCGTCCAGCTCGGTGTAGTCCCGCTCGACGGCCCCCGTGTAGATCTGCCGCGGGCGGCCGATCTTGGTCTGCGGGTCCGTCATCATCTCGCGCCACTGCGCGATCCAGCCGGGCATGCGGCCCAGCGCGAACAGCGGCGTGAACATCTCCTCGGAGAAGCCCATCGCCTTGTAGATGAGGCCCGTGTAGAAGTCGACGTTCGGGTACAGCTTGCGGGAGATGAAGTACTCGTCGGAGAGCGCGATCTCCTCGAGGCCCATCGCGAGGTCGAGCAGCTCGTCGTTGCCGCCCAGGGCGGACAGCACGGAGTCTGCGCTCTTCTTCACGATCGCCGCGCGCGGGTCGTAGTTCTTGTAGACACGGTGCCCGAAGCCCATGAGGCGGACGCCGGGCTCCTTGTCCTTGACGCGCTTCATGAAGTTCGTGGCGTCGCCGCCGTCGGCCTGGATCTCCGTGAGCATCTTCAGGACGGCCTCGTTGGCGCCGCCGTGCAGCGGGCCGGACAGCGCGTTGATGCCGGCGGCGACCGACGCGTAGAGGTTGGCCTGGCTGGAGCCGACGATGCGCACCGTCGACGTGGAGCAGTTCTGCTCGTGGTCGGCGTGCAGGATCAGGAGCTGGTCGAGCGCCGACACGACCACCGGGTCCGCCTCGTACTGCTGGTACGGCACCGCGAACGTCATCCGCAGGAAGTCCTCGACGTACCCCCGCGAGTAGTCGGGGTACAGCAGCGGCTCCCCCTTGGACGCCCGGTGCACGTACGACGTGATGGTCCGCGTCTTGGCCAGGATGAGCACCGTGGCCAGCTCGACGGTCTCCGGGTCGAACGGGTCCAGCGACTCCGGGTAGAACGTGGACAGCGCGTTGATCGCCGACGCCATCACGGCCATCGGGTGCGCGTGGCGCGGGAACGTCCCCATGAACGTGCGAAAGTCCTCGTGCACCAGCGTATGGCGGTTGACCCGCTCCTCGAACGCCTCGAGCTCGCTCACGGTGGGCAGCGCGCCGTGGATGAGCAGGTACGCGACCTCGAGGAACGTGGAGTGCTCGGCCAGCTGCTCGATCGGGTACCCGCGGTAGCGCAGGATGCCCTGGTCGCCGTCGATGTACGTGATCTGCGACTCGCACGAGGCGGTGTTCATGAAGCCCGGGTCCACGGTGACCTTGCCCGTGTCGCGCAGCAGCGAGGAGACGACGATGCCGTCGTTGCCCTCGGTCGCGGTCACGATCGGCAGGTCTTTGGACTGTCCGTCGACGATGAGCTGGACCGGCTGGTGAACCGCAGTGACGACGTCCGACATGGTGTTCCTCTCCTGCGACTCCCGGATGACGGGGATGACCCGCGGCGTTCGGTCGTCGGCGACTGCGCTTGGTGGGCCTGCTGGGCCAGCGCGTGCGTGCCCTCGTTGGCGTGGATCGACGGTACCCGCGCGAACCGTTCCGTGACCAATCCTCGACGAGGCGTTGGGACTGCTGTGACGACGATCACACCCGGTGGTTCAGGCCCCCGAGAGCCGGGCCGCGGCCTCCGCGATGCTGTCGTCCGACGCGGTCAGCGCCACGCGGACATGCTCGGCGTCGCCGTAGAAGGCACCCGGTGCCACCAGGATCCCGAGGCCGGCCAGGTCGGCGACCGTGGCCCAGCTGTCCTGACCGCCGGACTCGGGGCGCACCCACAGGTACAGACCGGCGTGCGAGCGGTCGACCGCGTACCCCGCGTCCTCGAACGCCGCACGCAGCACGCGGCGACGGCGCCCGTAGACGGCCCGCTGCGCGGCGACGTGCTCGTCGTCGGACAGTGCCGCGGTCGTCGCGGCCTGCACCGGGCCGGGCACGATCATCCCGGCGTGCTTGCGCACCTCCAGCAGCTGCGCGACGAGCACGGGGTCCCCCGCGACGAACGACGCGCGGTACCCCGCGAGGTTGGACTGCTTCGACAGCGAGTACACGGCGAGCAGGCCCGTGAGGTCACCACCGGTCACCCGCGGGTCGAGGATGCTGGGCACCCCGTCCGACGCCCACGGCTCGTCCCACGCCAGCTCGGCGTAGCACTCGTCGGACGCGACGACGACGGGACGGTCCGACGCGCGCGCCGCGTCGACCACCGCACGCAGCTGGTCGACGCCGAGCACCGAGCCGTCCGGGTTGCCCGGGGAGTTCAGCCAGACCAGCCGGACGTCGTCGGCGCCGGCGAGCCTGCCCGCGGGGTCGTCGGTCGGCTCGGGCGTCGCGCCCGCCAGCCGCGCCCCCACGTCGTACGTCGGGTAGGCCGCCGACGGGTGCAGCACCACGTCGCCTGCCCCGAGGCCGAGCAGCGACGGCAGGAACGCGACCAGCTCCTTCGAGCCGACCGTGGGCAGGACCGCCGCGGGGTCGAGCCCACGGACGCCGCGCCGCCGTGCGAACCAGTCGACCACCGCCTGCCGCAGCGCCAGGGTGCCGTGCGTCGTCGGGTACCCCGGCGAGTCCGCCGCAGCCGCCAGCGCCTCGCGCACGAGCTCCGGCGTYGGGTCGACGGGCGTGCCGACGGACAGGTCCACGATGCCGCCCGGGTACGCGCGGGCGCGCTCCGCGAACGGCGTCAGGGTGTCCCAGGGAAAGTCCGGCAGGCCGCCGGTCAGCAGACCCATCCGGCGGGCGTCAGTCGCCGTGCACGCGCAGCGGGAGCGTCGCGATGATCGGGTGGTCCTTGTCGATCTCACCCATCTTCGCGGCACCGCCCGGCGAGCCGAGGTCGTCGAAGAACTCGACGTTCGCCTTGTAGTACTCGGTCCACTGCTCCGGGACGTCGTCCTCGTAGTAGATGGCCTCGACCGGGCACACGGGCTCGCACGCGCCGCAGTCCACGCACTCGTCCGGGTGGATGTACAGCGACCGCTTGCCCTCGTAGATGCAGTCCACGGGACATTCCTCGATGCACGCCTTGTCCTTGACGTCCACACAAGGCTCGGCGATCACATACGTCACGGTCGGTCCTCCACAGGCCAGGGGTGCTCTTAGTATCGCTCACATGCGCAGCCCCGTGACGCGGTGTCCATCACAGGGACACCTGTGAGCACCGGCGGCTGGCGCAGCTGGTCCCCCGGGGTGCGCGTCGTCGTCCGTCGGCTGCGCGACGACCTGCCCGAGCCGCACCCCGATCACCCCGACCTGCGCGCCCCCCGGCACACCGACGTGCTCGGCGAGCTCATCGCCGTCGACGACGACGGCGTCCTGGTGCGGACCCGGCACGGCGACGTCCGGGTCCCCGCCGACGACATCGTGCTCACCAAGCTGGTCCCGCCCGCACCCGTCGACCGGCGTCACCGGCCGACGGGCGCCTGACTACGGCGTGGCGGGCGGCGTCGCCGTCGGCGGCGCCCCGCAGATGACCTTGTTCTGCGGCTTGTAGCGCCAGGAGTTCGACTCGGTCTTCTCCAGCGCGCCGTTCAGGTACGTCTTGCGCGTCACCGTGACGGAGAAGCCCGGGTTGCCCGCCGACTGCGCCTCGCACGTCGGCGACTGCGAGTACACCGTCGTCGGCGCGACCACGCCAGAGCGCGGGCTGGTGATGGAGTCGACCGTCCAGTGCTTCGTCCCCCAGACCCGGACGTACACGCGACCGTCGGAGACCCACGCCTGCACCAGCGCACCGTAGGGCGTGTTGTTCTTCCACCGCATGTCCAGCGTGCCGGTGAAGATCGTCGCCTCACGGCCCTCGGGGTACCGCGCGAACCACTCGCTGTGCGGGCGGTGCTCGATGTCCTCGAAACCCGCCAGGAACGCCGCGTTGTAGGTGGTGGTCGAGACCTGGCTCAGACCGCCGCCCCACGCGTCCGTGTGCTCGCCGCTGACGATCGCGCCGGCCTCGACGTACCCGTGCGCGGCGTCGATCGGACCGAGCGCCTCCGTCAGGCTGAACGTCTCGTCCGGACGGATCAGCGTGCCGCTGATCTTGCTCGCACCGTTCGTGATGTTCACCGTGCGACGCGGTTCGCTGTTCAGGGGCGTCGAGAACTCCGACACGATCTCCTTCACCCCGAGCGCCTCGAGCTCGGCCGTCGACTCCGACGGGTCCGCCTGGACCAGCTCCACCGTGGCCGTGCGGTCGGGCGCCGCGGTCGCCGCGGCGACGGTCGTGGCCAGGGCCGCCGGGTCCAGCGACGTCCCCGGGATGCCGGGGACGATCACCGGCGCGTCGTTGACGAACTCGAAGTGCGCGTCCGCCGACTGGGTCAGCAGGTCCGGCAGCTGCGCGAGGACGACCTCCGTGAGGCCCTCGCCGTTCATCTGCAGCACCAGGCCGCCGTCCACCGGCACGAACGACGCGTTCGCCGCCAGGGTCGGCGCGTCGAGGAGGGCGCTCTGCCCCGCCACCGAGACCGTCACCGGAGCCGACGTCACCTGCCGCGCCTCCACGAGCGCGGCGTCCGTCTCCTCCTGCGTGATGTCGGGCTCGACCGTGGCGGTCGGCAGCTCGAGGGGTCGCGCAGCCACCAGCCAGTCGTCCGCCAGCACCTCCGCGGCACCCGCCTGGTCCAGGTTCCAGCCGTCCACCGCAGCGGTCGACTGCGGCGTCGCGTCGACGAACACGACCGTGCCGTCCACCGGCGCGAGCGCCAGCGAGGCCCCCAGGTCACCGATCGCCGCGGACAGCGCCTCCTCGTCGACCGACGTCACCGGATCCTGCGCGCCGACCCCGGCGAGGTGCGCCCAGAGCCGCGACGGGTCCGCGAGGTCCACGCCCGTCAGCTGGTCGACCGTCGCCTGCGAGTCGAACGTGAGGCCGGCCGCCGTCGGGTCCACGGTCGCCTGGACGTCGTTCGCGACGACCTCGACAGGCTGGGTCGTCGCGTCCGCCAGCTCCTCGTCCAGCCGCGCGACCGCCTCGTCCGACGTCAGCCCGCCGATGTCCACGCCCGCGACCGTCGCGCCCCGGGGCACGCGGTCCGCCAGCGCGTACGACGCGCCGACGTACACCGCGCCCAGCACGAGGACGATGACGCCCGCGATCAGCAGACGCTTGGGCCAGCGCCGCTTGCCGTCCTCCGCCTCGAACACGTCCAGCGGGGACTCGCTGCGCTCCGACGGCGGCACCGGACCGGACGAGATCGGCGACTGCGTCTTCGGTTCCGGTGGGGTCGTCGGTCGCGGCTGGACCTGGGGCCGGGCCGCTGCGGCGGTCGGGGCGGCAGGTGTCGCGGCCGTGGCGGATGCCGCAGCGGCGGCGGCGGCCGCAGCGGTGGCCGCTGCCGCAGTCGGTGCGGCTGCCGCGGGAGTCGCAGATGCCGCAGGGTTCGCGGATGCCGCGGCAGCGGCGGGAGCGGCAGCGGTCGTGCCGGCAGCGGGTCCGGCAGCGGCTGTGCCAGACGTGGGTCCGGCAGCGGTTACACCGGCCGCGGGTGCGGGAGCGGTTGTACCGGCCGCGGGCGCGGCAGCGGCTGTGCCGGCTGCGGTCGCCCCGGCTGCGGCCGCCGTGGCCGCCGCCGTCGCGCCCGGCGAGAC
>NZ_JBFULY010000038.1:0-45154 GCF_054049655.1 Cellulomonas sp. P5_C5
CCGCAGGCCGCCAGCGAGAGCAACCCGTTCGCGGGCAAGGCCAACAGCGGTGCGACGTGGACCAACGACATCAGCCACGGTGAGCTCATCCGCACCAGCGCCGACCAGACGATGACGATCGACCCCTGCAACCTGCAGCTGCTCTACCAGGGTCGCTCGCCCAGCTCGGGCGGGGACTACGGCCTGCTGCCCTACCGCCCGGGCCTGCTGACCCTCCAGCGGTAGAGGGAGGTTCCGGACGCACGCAGAAGGACCGGCCCCTGCACGGGGGCCGGTCCTTCTGACGTGTGACTACCCGGTGGGCTCGTCGACGAGGTGGTCTGCCATGAACGGCAGGAGCGCGCCGACGATCTGCGGACCGGACCCGCCTTCGTGGCCTCCGGAGGTGACCGTGTACTGGTGGTCGATCTCCGCGGCCGTGAGCTGGGCGTCGAGACGGGCGCAGCCGTCGGGGATCCACTCGTAGTCGTCGTCGCCGGCGCAGTCGAACCCGAGGCCCGACAGTCCGGCGAGGTTGTCCTCGAACTCGGCGACCTTGAGGTCCCAGTCGCCGAACCCGGCCTCCCAGGTCGCCCACACGTCGTCGTCCCTGGTGAGGACGTCTCCCGTCCGCGTGAAGGGGTAGACGAGGTAGGGCGGCTCCGTCGCAGGGGCGAAGGCGAGCCCGTACGCGAGGTCGAACTGCCGCGGCGAGGACCCGAGCGCCTCGCCCAGTGCCGCGCCCTCCAGCGACTCGGCGGCCTCCAGGGTGTCCAGGGTGGCGCCGATCTGGTTGTCGAACGCGAAGAGGTCCATCTCCGTGAGGCCGCCCTCGTCCAGCAGGCCGGGCGCCGTGGCGTACACCGCACCGAAGACCTCGGGGTGGCGCATGCCCAGGTTGAGCGCGCCGAAGCCGCCCATCGAGAACCCCGCGATGCCTCGCGACCCGGCGTCCGCCAGGGTGCGGAAGCTCGCGTCGACGTACTCCACGACGTCCTGCGTGACGAACGACTCCCAGTCCCMGTTCGCCGGGGAGTCCACGTAGAAGCTGCMCCCGACGGAGGTCACCCCCGGGACCACCACCACGATCATCGGGTCGATCGACGCGAACGCCTCGTCCAGGTCGGCGGGCATGTCCACCCCGACGACGAGCTCCTCACCGAACCCGGGCAGGTAGTACACGACGGGCAGCGGATCCTCGGACGCGAAGTACTGCGGCGGCAGGTAGACCCACACCTCACGCTCGGTCGGGTCACCGAGCAGGTTCCCCTCGAGCGACGGTGCGGGGACCTCGCGCAGGTTGAGCGGTTGGACGGGAAGGTCCACCGCCTCGGCCGTCGCCTCCGAGGCAGGCGTGCTCGCGGGGTCCGACGAGCACCCGCCCGCCGCGAGGACGAGCACGGTGAGGGCGACCGCTCGACGCGACCATCGGGCGTTCAGGGGTGTGGGCACGGCCGGACGCTAGCGGGCGCCACCACGTGCCGTGCCGCGAACGGGACTTCCGTTGCGCATTCGCAACCCGGCATCCCACGCAGAAAGGACCGGTCCCCTGCTGTGGGGACCGGTCCTCCCGGTGGGTCAGGCCTGTGTCGCGGCCGCGGCGATCTTCTCGCGGACCTCGTCCATGTCGAGCGCCTTCACGGCCTCGACCACCTGCTCCAGCGCGGGAGCAGGCAGCGCGCCGGCCTGGTTGAACACCAGGATCCCGTCGCGGAAAGCCATCAGCGTGGGGATCGAGAAGATCTGCAGCTCGGCTGCCAGCTCCTGCTCGGCCTCCGTGTCGACCTTCGCGTGCACGACGTCCGGGTGGTTCTCCGAGGAGTCCTCGAAGACCGGGCCGAAGCGCTTGCACGGGCCGCACCACTCCGCCCAGAAGTCGACAAGGACGATCTCGTTGTCCTTGATGGTCTGGCCGATCGTGCTGCCGGTCAGCTCAGTCGTCGCCATGAGTTCCTCCAGTGCTCGGTTACCGCCAGATAGAGCGCGCAGCCACCGACGACTATTCCCGAGGGTGTCGCGACGCACACCTCGGCGGGGGGTGATCCGCGCGCCGGGGCCGACGTCGGCCCCGGCGGGGCGGTAGACATGGTCAGTGACCGCATCTGCCGAGTTCCCCCGCGGCCCCGAGCGTCCCGCCGGCTGGTTGAGCCCCGACGAGATCGCCAGCGCCCGCACCCAGCTGCCCATCCTCTACGTCGACGCCATCCCGGTGCGCGTGGACGACTCGGGCGACGTCGTCCAGGTCGGTCTGCTGCTGCGGGTCACGCAGGAGGGTGTCATGTCCCGCGCGCTGGTCAGTGGCCGCGTGATGTACCACGAGCGGGTGCGCGACGCGCTGCTGCGGCACATCGAGAAGGACCTCGGGCCCGTCGCCCTGCCGCAGATCCCCGCGTCGCCGCAGCCGTTCACGGTCGCGGAGTACTTCCCGACGCCGGGGGTCACGCCGTACCACGACCCCCGCCAGCACGCCGTGTCCCTCGCGTACGTGGTGCCCGTCCTCGGGGACTGCCGGCCGCAGCAGGACGCGATCGACCTCGCGTGGATGACGCCCGAGGAGGCGTGCGCGCAGCAGATCCAGTTCGAGATGAACGGCGGCCAGGGCCTGCTCCTGCGGCAGGCGATGGGGCACGTCGGCCGGCTGCCGTGACGGACACCACGCCGCGCTACCTGCTGGCTCGCACCCTGCACGGCGTCGTCTTCGTCGCCGCGGTCGTGGGCCTCTCGATGGAGCTGGCCCGGGCGCTGACGTCCGACGACATCGGCACGCGGCTGGTGCGGCTGTTCAGCTACTTCACCATCCAGTCGAACATCCTCGCGGCCGTCGCAGCAGGGATGCTCCTGTGGCGACCGGACCGCCGCGGCCGGGTGTTCGCGGTCCTGCGGCTCGACGCGCTGCTCTGCATCGCCGTGACCGGGATCGTCTACCACGCGGTGCTCTCCGGGCTCCAGGACCTCACGGCCGCCGGGGCGCTCTCGAACCTCCTGCTGCACACCGTCGTCCCGGTCGGGACCGTGGTCGCGTGGTTCGTCGTCGGACCGCGTCCTCGGCTGTCCCCCGCCGTCGTCGGGTGGTCGCTGGTCTACCCGCTCGGCTGGATCGCCTACACGTTCCTGCGGGGCGCGGTCGTCGACTGGTACCCGTACCCGTTCCTCGACGTCTCCGAGATCGGTCTCCAGTCAGCGCTGGTGCGCACGGGAGTCGTGGCGGTCATCTTCCTCGTGCTGGCGTTCGCGGTCCTGGGCCTCGAGAAKGTCCTGCCGCCCGCACCGAGGCCCGTCAGAGACTGAGCTCGGGCCAGTCCGCCAGGTCCGCGCGCATCCGGCGGTCGTGGGTGGCGACGACGACGGCGGCCGACGTGGCCCGCAGCGCCGCCGTGAGCTCGTCGACGAGCCCGACGGACAGGTGGTTGGTGGGCTCGTCGAGGATGAGCACGTGCGGGGCCGCGAGGAGCGCGCACGCCAGGTCGAACCGTCGGCGCTGACCGACGGACAGCTCACGCAGCGGTCGCTCCAGGTCCTCCTCGGTCAGCAGGCCGAGCGCCGCGACCGGGACCAGCTGGTCCGGGTCGAGCAGGCGCGCCTCCAGGAGCGTGAGCGCGTGCCGGGCGTAGGCGTCGAACCCCGACAGCTGCTCGGCGGTGCCGGCGGCACGCGGGTGGGCGACGACTGCCGCGGCATGCTCCGTCGGCCCCTCCTGCGCGAGCACCCCGAGCCGGACGCCCGGCGCGATCGCGCGGACCCCGCGGTCGAGCGCGATCGACCCGGCCAGCGCCGCGAGCAACGTCGACTTGCCCGAGCCGTTCGGTCCCGTGACGAGGAGCCGCCCGCACGGCGGGACCTCGATCCGCACCCCCGCGAGGTCGAGCCGGTCCCGCACGAGGGGTGCGCGCAGGTCCAGCAGCGGGCCGGGCTGCGGCTCCGGGGGCAGCGACGGCAGGTCGGGGAACGTCAGGACGAGCGGCGGGGTGGGCACCTCGACGGCCTCGGCGTCGAGCTTCTGGATGAGCCGGTCGGCGGCCTTCACGTGCCCGCGCGCCCGCGTCGCCCGACGGTGCTTCTGCGAGCCCTTGGGCGGGCGCCACTCGTCGGAGAGGTTCTCGTACGTCGAGTCGAGCCGCTCCGCGAGCGCCAGCGCGCGCTTGCGCTCCGCCCGGTACCGCGCCTGCCAGCGGCGGACCATCTGGCTCTTGAGGAACCGGTAGTCCGAGTACCGCGTCGCGCCGTACAGAGCGGGGCGGCCGTCCATCGCGGGGTCCAGGTCGAGGATCGCCGTCATCACGTCGTCCAGCAGGCGCCGGTCGTGCGTGACGATGACGACCGCGCCCGGCCACTCCCGCAGGCGGGCCGTCAGGTAGTCGATGCCGGCCGCGTCGAGGTGGTTGGTGGGCTCGTCGAGCAGCAGCAGGTCCGCGCGCTCCCCGATCCGGCACGCGAGGCGCACCCGGTACCGCTCGCCGACGCTCAGCCGGTCGAGCCGTCGGCCCGGGTCCCGTGGCGCCCCGAACCGCGTGAGCGCCTCGTCGACCCTGCGGTCCGCATCCCAGGCGGCCAGGTGCTCGTAGCGGGCCACCGCCGCGGTCAGGCGCGCGAGGTCACCGGTCTCGTGGTCGAACCCGTCGATCGCGGCCTCCAGCTCGGCGGCCGCCGCACGGACCTCGCCGAGTGCCTCCGCGACGTAGGTCCCGATGGTCGCGCCGCCKGGAGCGTCGAGCTCCTGCTCGACCGACGCCAGCGTGCCGCTGCGCCGCACGGCCCCGGACTGCGGCGCCAGCTCACCGGCGAGGACCCGCAGCAGCGTGGTCTTGCCGGCACCGTTCTCGCCGACGACCCCCACCCGGTCCCCGGCGCTGACCGCGAGGTCCACGCGATCCAGCACGGGGTGCCCCGGGTGGCCGTACGTGACGGCGTCGGCGACGAGCTGCACGTCGCCCGTGGGGCTCTCAGTCACGACAGGTCATCCGCCGAGCACCCGCACGAGCGTCGGGACGAGCGCGCGGAACGCCGTTCCCCGGTGGCTGATCGCGTTCTTCTCCTCGGGGGTGAGCTCCGCACACGAGCGGGTCTCGCCCGTCGGCACCAGGATCGGGTCGTACCCGAAGCCGCCGGCCCCTCGCGGCGCGGCGGCGAGCACACCCTCGAGCGTGCCCGTCTCCACGTGCTCGAAGCCGTCCGGGGTGACCAGCGCGGCCGCGCACACGAACCGGGCACCGCGGTGCGGCTCGGCGATGTCCTCCAGCTGCGCGAGCAGGAGCGCGAGGTTGGCGGCGTCGTCCCCGTGCTTGCCTGCCCAGCGCGCGGAGAAGATCCCGGGCGACCCGCCCAGCACGTCGACGCTCAGCCCGGAGTCGTCGGCGACCGCCGGCAGCCCGGTGAACGCCGCCAGCGCGCGTGCCTTGATCAGCGCGTTCTCGACGAAGGTCACGCCGTCCTCGACGGGCTCGGGAGCGCCGACGTCCCGCGCGCCGACGACCGACTCCGGGTCCAGCCCCGGCAGCACGGGCGCGAGGATCGCGCGCAGCTCACCGACCTTGTGGGCGTTGTGCGTGGCGAGGACGAGGCGCGCGCTCACCGGACCAGCCGCGTGGCCGAGCCGTCCCCGGGTGCCGACGACAGCGCGGCGACCTGCAGGGCCGTCAGCTGCGCGGTGCCGGCCACCGCCAGGTCGAGCAGCGCGTCGAGCTCGGCACGGTCGAACGGGGCGTGCTCCGCGGTGCCCTGCACCTCGACGAACGAGCCGGACCCCGTGACCACGACGTTCATGTCCGTCTCCGCGCGCACGTCCTCGACGTACGGCAGGTCGAGCACCGGCACGCCGTCGACGATGCCGACGCTCACGGCGGCGACCGAGTCGCGCAGGACGACCTTGTTCGCGGGGACGTGCTTGTTCTCGACGGCCCACGCGACCGCGTCGGCCAGCGCGACGTACGCGCCCGTGATCGACGCGGTCCGGGTCCCGCCGTCGGCCTGCAGGACGTCGCAGTCGAGCACGATCGTGTTCTCGCCGAGGGCCGAGACGTCGATGATCGCGCGCAGCGACCGTCCGATCAGCCGCGAGATCTCGTGCGTGCGACCCCCGACGCGGCCCTTGACCGACTCCCGGTCGGACCGGCTGGACGTGGCGCGCGGCAGCATCGAGTACTCGGCGGTGACCCAGCCCTCGCCGGAGCCCTTCTTCCAGCGCGGCACCCCCGGGGTGAACGACGCCACGCAGAGCACCTTGGTGCCCCCGTACTCGACGAGCACGCTGCCCTCCCCCGCCTCGAGGAACCCGCGGGTCAGGGTCACGGGACGCAGCTGGTCGGGCGCACGGCCGTCGGCGCGGACGCGCACCGGGCTCCCGGCGGCGGACGTGGTGGTGGCAGCAGAAGTCATGCGGACGAGCCTAACGGCGCCCCCGGACACCCTTGGACGCCGACGCAGCGTCCGCACTCCGGCTGACGGGAACCCGCGCCTGTGCGGACGTCGCCGGGCCCACGCGGAGGATGTCCGTACGCCGGCGGGTGGGGACGTTGCGGGGTCTCGACGTCGCGACTAGACGACGTGGACCGCGCCCGGGTGGGCCAGGGCGATCGGGCCGTCGTACACCCCTGCGGCCTCGGCCAGCGTCACGGCGGGGTCGTTCCAGGCGGGGATGTGCGTGAGGACGAGCTGGCCGGCTCCCCCACGGGCGGCCGCCTCGCCCGCGCGGCGGCCCGTCAGATGCACGCCGCGCAGGGCGTCGTCGCGCCCTTCGAGGTACGCCGCCTCCGACAGCAGGAGGTCGACGCCCGCGGCGAGCGTGCCGAGGCCCGGGCACTCGTCGGTGTCGCCCGTGTACGCCAGCGTCACGGTCTGCGACGGGTCGGCGTCGCTCGGTCCGGACACCCGGATCCCGAACGCGGGGACCGGGTGCTCGACGGGCACCGGCACGAGGACGAGCGGGCCGACGGTCACCGGCTCACCCTCCTGCCACTCGACGACGTCGAACTGACCATCGGTGCTGGTCGCGGGGTMCTTGCCGGACATCTGCGCGAGCCGGTCCGCGGTCCCGGTCGGACCGTGCACCGGCACGGGGTCGCACGGGCCTTCCGGGTGGTACCGCCGCAGGACGTTGAGCACCACCAGGTCGGCCATGTGGTCGGAGTGCAGGTGGGACACGGCGATCGCGTCGAGCCGGGTGGGGTCGCCGAACCGCTGCAGGGCGCTCAGGGCGCCGTTCCCCAGGTCGAGCAGGACCGTCCACGTGCGACCGGTGGCGTCGTCGGCCTGCACCAGGTACCCGGATGCCGCCGAGTCAGGGCTCGGGAACGAGCCCGCGCACCCCAGGACGGTGAGCCTCACCGCAGGGCCGCGCTGGGCTCGACGACCTCGACCT
Source organism: Cellulomonas sp. P5_C5 (assembly GCF_054049655.1). NCBI lineage: Bacteria > Bacillati > Actinomycetota > Actinomycetes > Micrococcales > Cellulomonadaceae > Cellulomonas > Cellulomonas sp. P5_C5. The sequence continues at coordinate 7,334 of NZ_JBFULY010000038.1, forward strand.
CGGGGCCGAGGAACCGGCGCGCCAGGACGCGGAACTGGTCCGGGTCACCCGTGGCCAGGAAGCGGTGCACGGGTGGTCCCGCCGCCGGGTCGCGCTCCAGGTCGTGCGCGACGAGCGTCCGGTAGACGTCCTTGGCGGTCTCCTCGGCGCTCGACACCAGGGTGACCTCCTCCCMCATGACGTACGAGATCGCGCCGGTGAGCAGCGGGTAGTGCGTGCAGCCGAGCACCAGCGTGTCGACGCCCGCCCGCCGGACGGGGTCGAGGTACTCGTGCGCGAACGCCAGGACCTCGGGGCCGGACGTGATGCCCGCCTCGACCAGCCGCACGAACTCGGGGCACGCCTGCGTCGTCAGCTCGACCCCGGGCGCCACGGCGAAGGCGTCGTCGTAGGAGCGCGACTCGACCGTGGACTTGGTCGCGATCACGCCGATCTTCCCCGTCCGGGTGGCGGCTACCGCGCGCCGGGCGGCCGGCAGGATCACCTCGACCACCGGGATCCCGCGGCGCAGCGTGTACCGCTCGCGGGCGTCGCGCAGCATCGCCGACGACGCCGTGTTGCACGCGATGACCAGCAGCTTCACGCCCGCGTCGACGAGGTCGTCCATGACCTCCAGCGCGTGCGCGCGCACCGCGGCGAGCGGCTTGGAGCCGTACGGCGTGTTGAGGGTGTCCCCGATGTAGAGGGTGGACTCCTGGGGCAGCTGGTCGAGGATCGACCGGGCCACGGTGAGCCCGCCGACGCCGGAGTCGAAGATGCCGAGGGGGGCGTCGTTCACGCGGACGAGCCTAACCGCTGGCGGCTCACGGGGCCGCCGGGCGCCCCGGGGCGCGCAGGTCGTGCAGCAGGAGGTCGACCAGCGACTCCTGCAGCCAGCTCAGTGCGCCGTACACGGCGACCAGGTACCGCCTCGCGGCCGGGTCGAGCGCCTCGTCGACCCCCTCGACGTCGGCATGTGGCGAGTCCACCAGCGCGTCGTACAACCGCTCGGCCTGCTCGTCCGTGCGGATCCCGAGGCGCTCCGCGAGCACGAGGCGCAGGTCGGTGATCGCGGCGGCGACGTCCTGCGCGTCCTGCGGCGCCACGACGAACGCGTCCGCCCRCCAGCCCTCGGCCGGCGTCGTCAGGGCGTCCCAGAGCCTGGTCAGGCGCGCGACCTTGCCCGCGCGCAGGTCGTCCTCGGTGAGCCGGCGGAACTCCGCGGCGATCTCCGGGTCGTCGCGGGACGCGTCGGGCAGCAGCCGGCGCACCGCGGGGTCCGACGGCGGCGGGAGCGGCTCCAGCCGCATCCGCGGGTCGCCGTCCCCGGCGACCACGACCTCCGGGTCCCGCGCCTCCAGGCGCCCGGCACCGAGCAGCTCGGCGACGTCCGCGACGAGCGCGGCGATGACGTCCCGCTCGTCGGTGTCCAGCCGGGCCGCGTACATCCCGCGACGACGCTTGAAGGCGCGCATCACTGACCGCTGCGCTGGAGCGTCGCCCAGAGCCCGAACCCGTGCATGGCCTGGACGTCGACCTCCATGGCCTCGAGGGACCCGGTCGACACGACCGCCCGCCCCTGCTCGTGCACCTGCTTCATGAGCCGCTCGGCCTTCTGGCGCGGGTGGCCGAAGTACGACTCGAACACGTACGTCACGTAGCTCATGAGGTTCACGGGGTCGTTCCAGACGATCGTCACCCACGGGTCGGCGACCGCGGTCTTCTCCTCCTGCGCCACGTCGGCGTCGGGGAGGGTCTGTACAGGCACGTCGCCCACTGTAGGTCTCACGACAGTCAGGACCGCTCACCAGGTCCGGAGCAGTCGCGCGCCCTACGTTGGGCCCATGACCGCCCCGCAGCCGCCCAGCGCGGCGCTCCTCACCGACCGGTACGAGCTGACCATGCTCCAGGCGGCGCTCGCCGACGGGACCGCGCACCGGCGCTGCGTCTTCGAGGTGTTCACGCGCCGACTCCCCGCAGGCCGGCGGTACGGGGTGCTGGCGGGCACCGGCCGGGTGCTGGAGTCGCTGCCGCGCTTCCGGTTCGACGCGGCGGAGCTCGACTGGCTGGCCGACGAACGTGTGGTCGACGACGCGACGCTCGCGTTCCTGGCGGACTACCGATTCACGGGGTCGGTCGTCGGGTACGCGGAGGGCGAGGCGTTCTTCCCGTCGTCGCCGGTCATGGTGGTCGAGGGAACGTTCGCGGAGGCGGTCCTGCTGGAGACGCTGGTCCTGTCGATCCTCAACTACGACTCGGCGGTGGCGTCGGCGGCGTCGCGCATGACGAGTGCGGCGGTCGACCGCCCCTGCCTGGAGATGGGGTCGCGGCGCGCGCACGAGGAGGCCGCCGTCGCGGCAGCCCGGGCGGCGGTGGTCGCGGGCTTCGTGGGGACGTCGAACCTGGAGGCAGGGCGCCGGTACGGGCTGGCGACGATCGGGACGGCCGCGCACGCGTTCACGCTCCTGCACGACGACGAGGCGTCCGCGTTCGCGGCGCAGGTGGCGTCGCTGGGCGCCGGCACGACGCTCCTGGTCGACACCTACGACGTCCGCCGCGGGGTGGAGCTCGCGCTCGCGGCCGCGGGGACGGAGCTCGGGGCGGTGCGGCTCGACTCCGGCGACCTGGGGGTCCTCGCGCACGAGGTCCGGGCGCAGCTGGACGAGGCCGGCGCCCCGGGCACGAAGATCACGGTCACGTCGGACCTGGACGAGTACGCGATCGCGTCGCTCGCGGTGGCGCCCGTCGACACGTACGGCGTGGGCACGTCGGTGGTGACGGGGTCCGGGGCGCCGACGTGCGGCATGGTCTACAAGCTGGTCGCCCGTGAGGGTGCCGACGGGGTGCTCGCGCCGGTGGCGAAGGCCGCCCGGGGCAAGACGAGCGTCGGGGGGCGCAAGGCGGCAGCGCGACGGCTGGGGGCCGACGGGCGGGCCGTCGAGGAGGTGCTGGTCTCGGGTCCCGACGAGGAGGTCCGGGCCTGGACGTCCTCCGACGAGTCGCTGCGCGCGCTGCACGTGCCCCTGGTGACCGACGGGGAGGTCGATCCTCGGTGGGTCGGCGCGGACGCGGTGACCCGGGCAGCAGAACGGCACCGCGCCTCGCGTGACGAGCTKCCGCGCGGGGCGCGACKGCTGTCGGACGACGAGGCAGCKGTGCCGACCGTGGCGCTGCGGCTCGGGGACTGAGAGCACGATCACGCCGATCCAGATGAGGAACTGGCCGATGTTCGTCGCGACGCCAAGGATGACGAGGACAACACCGACGAGGATGAGGATGAGCCAGCTAGGCATGGTTGACCCTTTCGTTCTGTGGTCACCGATCCGGCACCCGGGGGTACCCGGGGCCGTGTGTCACAGGACAAATGTGGCAGGGCTGGAGGGCGTCGGCACGTCGAGAGAAAAGTTGCGCGGGGCACGCGGACTGCTATGTGGTCACGTGTCCAAGGCTGTGACCTGCAGGTTTACCGTCGCATGAGGCTGTCCGCATCGTGAGACGGGCCTTGCGACTTTACCTGTGCTTGATGTAATCGCGCGATGCTCATTGAGCCGGCGGCTACTTCTTGCCGACGAACCACCCGCGCACCATCGCCACGCGCGCCGTGAGCTGGTCCGGGTCCGCCAGCGCGACCTCCGGCCCGCCGCACCGCCGCCGCAGCTCGTTGTGCACCGACCCGTGCGGCTGCCCGCTCTTGCGCGCCCACGCCCCCACCAGCTGCGACAGCTCCTTGCGGAGCTCCGCCTGCTTGCGGTGGTCCATCTCCGCCAGGGCCTGCTGTGACGCTGCGGCCGATCTGTTCCGCCCGCTGATCTGGTCCGCCTGCCGCTGCCGGAGCAGCGCGGAGACCTGGTCGACGTCCAGCAGCCCGGGCAGCCCCAGGAAGTCGAGCTCCTCGTCGGACCCCATCTCGGCACCCGTGCCGAACTCACCGCCGTCGAACAGCACGCGGTCGAACGACGCCTGCGCCTCCAGCGCCTCGAACGCGCCCTGCTTGCCGTCCGGACCGATCTCGTCGGCACCGTTGCGCTCACGGTTGGCCTCGTCGAGCAGCCCGTCGTCGAGGCCGACGTCGACGCCCTGCTCCTCGAGCGTCTTCGGGCGGTCCAGCGCGTGGTCGCGCTCCAGCTCGAGGGTGTTCGCCAGAGCGAGCAGCTGCGGGACGCTCGGCAGGAACACCGACGCGGTCTCGCCGCGTCGCCGTGCGCGCACGAACCGGCCGACGGCCTGCGCGAAGAACAGCGGCGTCGCGGTGCTGGTGGCGTAGACGCCGACCGCGAGCCGTGGCACGTCGACGCCCTCCGAGACCATCCGGACCGCGACCAGCCAGCGCGAGTCGCCCGCAGAGAACTCGTCGATCCGGTCGCTCGCCCCGTCGTCGTCGGACAGCACGATCGTCGGGGACTTCCCGGTGATGCGCGCTAGGTGCCCCGCGTACGCCCGGGCGTCCGTCTGGTCCGTGGCGATGACCATCGCACCCGCGTCCGGGATGGCCCGACGCACCTCGGACAGCCGGCGGTCGGCGGCCGCGAGCACGCTCGGGATCCACTCGCCGTTCGGGTCGAGGGCGGTCCGCCACGCCTGCGCGGTGATGTCCTTGGTCAGCGGCTCCCCCAGCCGGGCGCTGATCTCGTCGCCCGCCTTGGTGCGCCAGCGCATCGAGCCGCTGTAGGACAGGAAGATCACCGGGCGCACGACGTGGTCACGCAGCGCGTCCCCGTAGCCGTACGTGTAGTCGGCGACGCTGCGCCGGATGCCGTCGCCGCCGCGGTCGTACCGCACGAACGGGATCGCCGCCGTGTCCGACCGGAACGGGGTGCCCGTCAGCGCCAGCCGACGGGTGGCGCCCTCGAAGGCCTCCCGGACGGCGTCCCCCCAGGACAGCGCGTCACCGCCGTGGTGCACCTCGTCGAGGATGACCAGCGTGGGCGCGGCGGCGGTCCGGGCGGCGTGCAGCGCGGGCTTGCTGGCCACCTGTGCATAGGTCACGGCGACGCCGTCGAACCCGTGGCCGTGCCGGCCCTGGGCGTTGCTGAAGTTCGGGTCGAGCGTGATGCCCACCCGGGCGGCCGCGTCGGCCCACTGGCGCTTGAGGTGCTCCGTCGGCGCGACGACGGTCACGCGGCGCACCACCTTGGCCTCCAGCAGCTCCGTGGCGATGCGCAGCGCGAACGTCGTCTTGCCGGCACCGGGCGTGGCCACCGCGAGGAAGTCGCGCGGGTTCGACGTCCGGTAGTGCTCGATCGCCTCCGCCTGCCAGGCGCGCAGCTTGCCTGCCGTGCCCCAGGGCGCACGCGCGGGGAACGCCGGCGGCAGCTGGGAGGCCGCCGAGGAGGACGCGTGGGTCGAGGGGAGGGAGGACGGGCGCGGGGCGGCCGTCACGCGCCGCCGCTGCCGGGGTTGCGGCCGAAGCCCCACTTCCGGCCCCCGCCGGAGCCCTTGCCGCCCTCGTTCTTGTCGCCGTCCTGCGGCTCGCGCAGCCCCTCGTAGATCTCCTTGCAGACGGGGCAGACGGGGAACTTGTTCGGGTCCCGGCCCGGCACCCAGACCTTGCCGCAGAGCGCGATCACCGGCTTGCCGCTGATGGCGGAGTCGAGGATCTTCTCCTTGCGCACGTAGTGCGCGAAGCGCTCGTGGTCCCCCGGCTCGACCTGCTCGGTGGTCTCCTCGCGCTCCAGCACGCTGGTCGACGTGCCCGGGTCCGAGGAGAACGGGTCGTCGGGTCCGGTGCTCGGAGGCAGGGGCTCGCTCATGGCGTGAAGTGTACGTCGGAGGGCGGACACGACCCGGGTACGTCCGGGTGTCGTCGACTACATAGACAGACGGACTAGTCAGTCGTACTGTCTAGTCCGTGAGCACCGACCCCTGGCCCGGCGAGTGGCTGCGTGGCGTCCTTGACGTCTGCGTCCTGGCCGTCCTGGCCGAGGGCACCACCTACGGGTACGCGATCACGGCTCGGCTCGACCAGCTGGGGCTCGGCGCCGTCAAGGGCGGGACGCTCTACCCCCTGCTCGCGCGGCTCGAGCAGGCGGACCTGGTGACCACGCAGTGGCAGCCCGGCGTCGGTGGACCCGGCCGCAAGTACTTCGCCCTCACCGCCGCCGGTCGCGACGAGCTCGTGCGCCGCGGCGACGCCTGGCGGTCGTTCGCCGCCCTGACCAGCGACATCGTCGATCCGGCGCACGCCCAGCCGGCCACGACCAGGAGGACCGACCGATGACCGAGCAGACGTCCGCACACCCGGCCGACCTCGTCCCCACCGCCTGGCGCGACGACCTCGTGCTCGCGCTGCGCCTGCGCGACGTGCCGGGCGCCCGTATCGGCGACATCCTCGCGGAGGTCCAGGAGTACTGCACGGACAGCGGCCTCGACGCCCCGACCGCCTTCGGAGGCCCGCACGAGTACGCCCGGAGCGTCACCGCGGGAGCAGCTCCGACCGGCCCCGGTCTCGTCGACGACCTGCGCACCGCCGGCCGCGTCGTCGTCGGCTTCGTCGGCCTCATGGTCGTGCTCGGGTCGGTCGGCACGGACGGGCCCGACCTCGTGGTCACCGCCGGCTGGCTCCTGGCCCTGCCGCTCCTGCTGGTGGCCGCCGTCGCGACCGTGCGGACGGTCGGGTGGACCGCCGAACGGGGCGGCCGGGTCGCCCGTGCCGCGACCGCCCTCGTCGTCGCCGTGAGCCTGGCGGGAGCCGTCACCCTCGGGATCGTCCTCGACACCACCGTCGCCACCGTGCCGGACGGCGTCGCGGCGGCGGTGGGGATCACGCTGCTGGTCGGGGATGCCGTCGTCGGCACCGTGCGGGCGCGCCGTCGCCCGACGGCCGACCTGGTGACGGAGCCCGGCGCCGACCCTGCCGAGGTGCGCCGTCGCAACGTCCGCGCCGACACGCTCGCCGCCTGGCTGCTGCCCGGCTTCGCGGTGGTCGGTGTCGCGGTCCTGCTGGGCCTGGACGCGCTGCTCGCCCTCGTGGCCTGACCCGAGGCGTCAGAGGCCCTGCCAGTCCGGCTTCGCCGCGAAGGTCTCGCGGTAGTAGTCGGCCAGCTGGAGGCGGCTGGCGGCGGCGTCGTCGACGAGCACCGTGACGTGCGGGTGGTGCTGCAGGATCGTCGCGGGCCACATCGCGCTGACCGGCCCTTCGACCAGCTGGTGCACGGCCTCGGCCTTGCCCCGGCCGGTGGCCAGGAGCACCAGGTGCCGGGCGGACATGATCGTCGCGAGCCCCTGGGTCAGGCAGTGCTGCGGCACCTGGTCGATGTCGCCGTCGAAGAAGCGCGCGTTGTCCTCGCGCGTCTGGCGCGTGAGCGTCTTGATGCGGGTCCGGGACGCGAGCGACGAGCCGGGCTCGTTGAAGGCGATGTGCCCGTCGGTGCCGATGCCGAGCAGCTGCAGGTCGACTCCCCCGACCGACGCGATCGCCTCCTCGTAGGCCCGGCACGCGCCCACCAGGTCCTCGGCGAGGCCGTCCGGCCCCTGCACCGCACCGGGCGCGAAGTCCACGCGCGACGCGATCTCCTTGTCGATGACGTTGCGGTAGCGCTCCGGGTGGTCCGCGGCGAGGCCGACGTACTCGTCGAGCATGAAGGCGCGGACGCGGGCGAAGGACAGGTCGTGCTCGGCGTGCCGGCGGGCCAGCTCGTCGTAGACCGCGAGCGGGCTCGATCCCGTGGCCAGCCCCAGGACGGAGTCGGGCTGGTCCCGCACCAGCTGCTCGATCGCCGCGGCGGCGAGCCGGCCCAGCTCGGGGCCCGGTGCGATGACGACCTCCATCAGACGTACTCCCCTCTGCCGAGCAGGGCGGCGCCGACCGCGCCGACCGGCACGTCCGCGGGCGCGAGGCTCACGCGACGCGCCAGTCCCATGGTCGCAAGGAACGGCGAGGCCTGCGCCTCGCGGTCGAGCTCTGTGGTGACCGCGCGCAGCAGCGGCTGGCCGAGGGCGCTCACGCCGCCTCCGATGACGATCCGCTCGACGTCGCAGGTCAGCACCAGGATCCGCACCGCGGCGGCGACCGCCCAGGCGAACTTGTCCCGGATCTCGGTCGCACGGGCGTCGCCGGCCTCGGCCGCGGCGAACAGCTCCTCGGGCGCCGGGCGCCCGTACCTGCTGGGCCAGGCCGTGTCGAGCGCCGAGCCCGAGGCGTACTGCTCGAGGCAGCCCAGCTGACCGCACTTGCACGGCAGCCCGTCGGGGACGAGCGTCAGGTGCCCGATCTCCCCGGCCCCACCGGTCGACCCGCGTCGCAGGCGCCCCTCCAGCAGAAGACCCGCCGCAAGACCGGTCCCCAGAGCGAGGAAGGCGAGGTCGTGCACCACGGCGTCCTGGGTCGAGGCGTGCCCGCCGTCGACCGTGTGGGCGGCGCCGACGACGGCGACCGTGAGGTCGTTCTCGACGCGCACCCGCACGCCGAGCCGCTCGGCGACGAGCGCGCCGAGCGGGGTGCGCTCCTCGATGCCGAGGTTGACCGCGTGCTCGACGGTGCCGTCGGACGGGTCGACCACACCGGGCAGGCCGATCCCGACGCCGGCCAGCTCGTCGACCGGGATGCCGGCGCCCGCGCACAGCTCCTCGACCACCGACACCGCGGTCTCCACCACACCGGCTGCTCCGCCGACCGTGGCCGACCGCAGCTGGTGCCGGACCACGCCGTCGGCGTCGAGCAGCACGCCGAGCACCTTGGTGCCCCCGACGTCGAGCCCGACCGACCACTGACTCCCGACCGGCGCCCAGTGCGGCGTCGGGATCCCCTGCGCGTTCACGTCAGCCCTTCACCGCACCCGCGACGAGCCCGGACGTCATCTTGTTCTGGACGAACAGGAAGAAGACGATGACGGGGATCGCGATGAGGGCGGACCCGGCCATGACGACACCCCAGTCGGTGGCCCGGTTGGACTCGACGAGGCCCTGCAACCAGAGCGGGAGCGTCCGCTGGGCCGGGTCGGTCATCACGACGAGCGCGAGGGTGTACTCGTTCCACGCCTGCAGGAACCCGTAGACACCGGCCGCGACGAGCCCGGGGGCCAGCAGGGGGAACGTGATGCGGAAGAAGGCGGCGGTCCGGGAGAGCCCGTCGACCATCCCGGCCTCCTCGAGCTCGATCGGCACGCCCGCGACGAACCCGCGCAGCATCCAGATCGTGAACGGCAGGATCGCCGCGGTGTAGACCAGGGAGAGCCCGGCGATCTTGTTCACCAGGTTCCAGCCGTCGAGCATCTGGTACTGCGAGATGAACAGGCCCTCGGCCGGGATCATCTGCACGACCAGGATCGTGAGGATGAAGCCCTTGCGACCGCGGAACCGGAACCGGCTGACGGCCAGCGCGGCGAGGAAGGCGAACAGCAGCGCGGCGACGAGGACGACGACGACGACCGCCAGCGAGATGCGCATCGCGGCCCAGAACGTCGGGTCGTCGAGCACGCGGCGGAAGTTCGAGAGCGTGCCGCTCGTCGGGAAGAAGGTGGGCTCCGGCGTCTGGAGCTTGTTCACCGGCAGGAAGGCGCTGTTGATCATCCAGTAGATGGGGAAGACCCACATGGCGGCCAGCACGACGGCGAGGACGCCGAGCGCTCGGCGGCCGACCTTCGACTGGGCACGACCGGCCTCCGACGACCGCGTCACCTTGCGGAGCGGGATCTCCTGCGGCGTGGCCTGCGGGGCGGGTGCCGGGACCGAGACGGCGCTCACAGCTCGTCMTCCTTCAGCATCTTCCGGATGTAGAACCCGGTGAGGGCGAGCGTGATGACCAGCATGATCGTGGCGAGCGCACCGGCGAGCGAGAACTCGTCGGCGTAGGAGTAGATGAGGGTGCCCAGGAGGTTGGTCTCCCGGGTCGGGGCGCCCGCGCGCTGGAGCACGTAGATCTGCGTGAACACCTTGAAGTCCCAGATCACCTGCAGCAGCAGGACGATCGACAGGACCGGGCGGACCATCGGCATCGTGATGTTCCAGAACCGCTGCCGGGCGGAGGCACCGTCCAGCTGTGCGGCCTCCATCGTCTCCTCGGGCACCTGGAGCAGGCCCGCGTAGACCGAGAACGCGACGAACGGCACGGACATCCACACGACGATGACCGTCGCGACGAAGTAGAAGGACAGCGGCTCGATGATCCACGAGTGGCCGGCCATGTCCTCGAGCCCGAACACGTTGGCCAGGACCCAGTTGATGACGCCGTACTGCGAGTCGAACAGCCACTGCCAGACCGTCATCGACGCGAGGACCGGCGTGCCCCAGGCAAGGAGCAGCGCCACCTGCAGCGTGATGCGGGAGGGCTTCCCGATCCGGGACATGAGGACCGCGAACGCGACGCCGACGAGCATCGTCGCCGCGGCGTTGACCAGGCAGAAGGCGATCGAGCGCCCGATGACCGTCCACACGTAGGGGTCGGTCAGCAGGTCGGTGTAGTTCTGCAGGCCGACCCACTCGGCGGGCTGGCCGAACTGCTGGCGCAGGCCGTACTCCTGGAAGGAGATGACGAACTGGCGCACGAGCGGGTAGCCGAGCGCGACGCCCATGAGGATCGCGGCGGGGACGAGCAGGCCGTAGACGCCGAGCTTGCGGCGGCGGCGACGCGGGAAGACGACCGTGTCGTCCTGCTGCAGCGCGKGGGCAGTGGCTGCCATGTGGAGCTCCTGTCTGGTGGCACGACCGGGCCGGCCTGCGTCGGCAGGCCCGGTCGTGCCCGGATCAGGTGGTCGGCTGCCTCGTCGGTCGACGCGGCAGCTGGACCGGTGGTTCGGGGATCACCTGCCCCGGCCGGCCGGGTGCATCCGGCCGGCCAGGGTGGCGGTCAGTTCAGTGCTTCCTCGAGGAGCTTGTCCGTCGACGCGGCAGCCTCCTTGACGTCCGCACCGGTGGCGAGCTGCTGGAAGAAGTCCTCCAGGATGCGGTCACCCTCGACGTCGGCCCACTTCTCGGCCGCCGGCGTGAGCTTGGCGTTGAGCGCGGCGGCGACGGCTGCCTTGGCGTACACGTCGTCACCCATCGAGGCGGCGTACTCCGTGTTGCCCGGGATCAGGCCGTTCTCGCCGAGCATGTTCTGGAACTCCTCCGTGAACATGATCTTCAGGAGGCTCTTGGCCAGCTCGGGGTGCTTGGACTTCGCCGCGACGGCGATGTTCGAGCCGCCCGCGAAGCCGTTGGCGTAGGAGCCCTCGGTCAGACCCGGCAGCGGGAAGACACCGGTGTGCTCCTCGTTGCAGGCCTGCTGCTCGCCGCGCAGCGTCTTGGCCTCCTCGGACGTGTCGTCCGGGTCGACGGCCTTGTTGCACTGCGGCAGGTCGATGCTCCACCGCGCCCAGGTGGGGGCGGAGAACATGGCCGACTGGCCGGCGTTGAACGGGACCCACGGCTCGTTGGAGTCGCTGTCGGCCGGCGCGTTGGTCGCGTTGGCGAACAGGTCCTGGACCTCCTCGAGGCCCTTGACCGACTCGGCCGAGGAGAGCGCACCCTTCCAGGTGTCGCCTTCCTGGACCGCGAGGTCACCGCCGTTGGTGTAGATCCAGGCGGCGCCGTTGTACCAGTCCTGGCCGGGGAACCAGAAGCCGGACTGCGTGTCCGTCTGGAGCTTCTTGGCGGCCTCGGTGAACTCGGCGAGCGTCGTGGGGACCTCGACACCGGCCGCGGCGAACGCGTCCTTGTTGTAGAACACGGCACGAGCGCCGGAGTAGTACGGAGCGGCGTAGAACTTGCCGTCCGCGCTGCCCGCGTCGACGAAGCCGGGGAGCAGGCTGTCGCCGCCCAGCTCCTCGTACAGGTCCGAGATGTCGGCGAAGGCGCCGGCGTAGGTGAAGGTCGGCGACTGCGTGTTGCCGATCTCCACGACGTCGGGCGTCTGGTCGGCCGAGCCCAGCGCGGTCTGGAGGCGCGGCACGAGGCCGCTCCAGTCCTGCTCCTCGATGACGAGCTTCGAGCCGGGGTTCTCCGACTCGAACGTCGTCGTCAGGTACTCACGCAGGGCGTCCGGGGTGTCGGTGCCATTGAGCCACAGCTTGATCGTGGCGGCCTCGGGCGTGCCGGCCTCGGTGGGCGAGTCAGCGGCGTCGTCGCCGTTGCCGCACGCCGTGAGCGTGAGCGCGGCCGCCACGCCGACGGCCGCGAAACGTAGGATCTTCACGTTGGGGTTCCTCCCGTGAGCGAGGCGCGCGCCGGACGGCGCCGCCGGGTGGTACTTCCGACCTGCAGTGGGCCGGCTGGGGGTCGTCACGAGACCCCCAGCTGGCCTGACAGGACGAGGACAGCCGCACCAGCGAGCGCCCCGTCCTCGTCGAGGGATCCCATCCGCAGTGCCAGTCCGTGCCCGATGACGGGCATCGTCCGTGCGCGGACAGTGGCGAGCGCCGACTCGCGCAGAGCGCCGTCCAGCAGCTCCGGGGGGCCGGAGAGCAGGACCTCTGCGAGGTCGAGCGCACTGACGACGGGTGCGAGGGCGATGCCCAGCAACCGTCCGACCGACGCCAGGGCGGCGTCGGAGTCTTCGGTGGACAGACCGGCGGTCCGGCGGCGCAGGGCCGGGACGCTCAGCACGGTCTCGAGGCAGCCGGAGCGGCCGCACGCGCAGTCGAGCGGGGGCTCGTCGCGCACGTCGCCGTCGACGACCGTGACGTGCCCGATCTCGCCGGCCGCGTGGTGCCGACCGAGCACGAGGGCGCCGTCGACGACGATGCCGGCGCCCACGCCCTCCCCGATCGTCACGACCATGCAGCCGGACCCGGCCGCGGAGCCGTAGGTGAACTCGCCGAGCGCACGGGTGTTGGCGTCGTTGGCGACGTGCACCGGGACGCCCAGGCTCTCCGTGAGGCTCGCCGCCAGCGGCAGGTCGTACCAGCCCCGGTTCGGCGCCTGGACGACGGTGCCGTCGAGGTCGATGACGCCCGGGGACGCGATGCCGATGCCGATGACCGGACGGGTCGCGTCCGTGAGCAGGTCCCGGCACAGGCTCTCCACCAGGTCGGCCGCCGCCTGCCCGGTGCGCCCCTCGAGGGCGACGGACCGTCGGACGACGACCGCGCCGACCAGGGTCATCACCGCGCCGAGCAGGTGGGCGTCGTCCGTGAGGTCCACCGCGACGATCTGGAACGCCTCGGTCCGCATCCCGACGAGCGTGGCCGGCTTGCCGACCTTCCCCTCGACGCGGACGCCGAGCTCCTCGACGAGCCCCTCGGCGATCAGCGCGGCCACCAGACCGGACACGGTCACCCGGGTCAGGCCGGTGCTGCGGGCGATGTCGGCGCGGGACGAGTGGCCGATGTGGAACAGGTGGGCGARCACCAGCGAGCGGTTGTGCGCACGGGCGTGCTCGGGCAGCACCTTGCCTGTCGGGCGCAGGGCCCGACCGACTCCGTGGGCTGCCGCGAGGGGCTGCGTCGTCGCTGTCACGTTTGTTAGTAGACCTTCCTTACAAATCCATGTCAACTCTCTTCTGTGACCGTGACCACATCGTGATCCGACGTTCACCGGACCGACTCATGGGATGACATGTCCGGAAACGATTCAACCCGCACGCCCCTCACCTGCGGGAACACCGGGAACAGTCCGTGCTGTCCATGCGTTCGCCTCGGTATGGAGCTCGGCATGTACACGTTCGGCGACGTCGGGGACGCCTCCCCCGGCCAGCGCATCCGGGACGTCCTCGAACGCGTCAGGCTGGCCGAGGAGGTCGGCCTCGACTACGTCGGGATCGGCGAGCACCACCGCCCCGACTACGCGATCTCGTCCCCGTCGACGGTCATCGCGGCCGCCCTGGCGCAGACCTCGCGGATCACGGTCGGCAGCGCCGTGACCGTGCTGTCCACCGAGGACCCTGTCCGGGTCTACCAGCAGTTCACCACCATGGACCTCCTCTCGCAGGGTCGCGTGGAGCTCCTCGCCGGACGCGGCTCGTTCATCGAGTCCTACCCTCTGTTCGGGGCGTCGCTGGAGGACTACGACGAGCTCTACGACGAGAAGATCCGGCTGCTGCTGCAGCTCGACGCGGCCGAGCGCACCACCTGGCAGGGGCGGTTCCGGCCCGCCCTCGACGACGCCCTGGTCCTCCCCCGCCCGCACGGCGAGCACCTGCGCATCGCCGTCGCGACGGGCGGCAACCCGCAGTCGTCGGTGCGTGCCGGGCTGCTCGGGCTGCCCGTCAGCTACGCGATCATCGGCGGCCAGCCGGCCCAGTTCGCACCGCTCGTGGACCTCTACCGCCGCGCGCACGCGCAGGCCGAGAACCCGGTGGCGGCGCCGTTCGTGTCCGTCGCCGGGATGGGCTTCCTCGCCGACGACGGCAAGGCTGCCCGGGACTTCTTCTACCCGTACTGGCTGGAGTCGATGCGCCGGATCTCGTCGGAACGCGGGTTCCCGATGCCCAACCGGATCTCCTTCGAGTCGCAGGCGGCACGCGGCGGCGCGTACTTCGTCGGGGAGCCCGAGCAGGTCGCCGAGCGCATCGTCGCCCTGCACGGCGTGCTGCAGCACGACCGGCAGGCGTTCCAGATGGACCTGTCCGGCGTGCCGCAGGCGGAGTCGCTGCGGTCCATCGAGCTGCTGGGCACCGAGGTCGCGCCCCTCGTGCGTGAGGCTCTCGGCTAGTCCATCCGGCCCGACTCGTACGCCCACATCGCCAGCTCGACGCGGTTCCGGGCGCCGAGCTTGTCCATGAGGCTGCCCAGGTGCGTCTTCACGGTGCTCAGGCTGATGTGCAGCTCGTCCGCGATCTCGACGTTCGTCCGTCCGCGGGCCACCGTCAGCAGCACCTCCTCCTCCCGCCMGGTCAGAGGCACCACCGGCGGCAGGACCCGGCTGCGCCGCCCGGTGGCGGCGAACGCCGCGAGCAGCCGCACCGTCACGTTCGGCGCGATCAGCGCGTCGCCGGCGGCGGCGGCGTGCACGGCCTGGACCAGCAGCTCCGGGCCGGCGTCCTTGAGCAGGAAGCCGCGCGCACCCGCCTGCAGGGCGCCGTGCACGTACTCGTCCAGGTCGAACGTCGTGATCACGACCACCGCGAGCGGGTCCGCCACGTCGGGCCCCGCCAGCCGTCGCGTCGCCTCGATGCCGTCCAGCTCCGGCATCCGGATGTCGAACAGGCACACGTCGGGACGCAGCTCCCGGGCCTTCGACACCGCCTGCCGGCCGTCCGCGGCCTGACCCACCACCTCGATCCCCGGCTGCGCGTCGAGGATCATCGACAGGCCGGTGCGGACCAGCTCCTGGTCGTCGGCCACGAGCACCCGGATCGTCATGCCGCTGCCCCGGTCCTCGGCAGCACCGCGACCACGGTCCAACCGCCCTCCGGACCCGGTCCGGCGTCGAGCGTGCCGCCCAGCAACGACGCCCGCTCGGTCATGCCCACCAGCCCGTACCCCGTCCCGACCCGCCCCTGGAGCTCACCGTCGTCGACGACCGTGAGCCGGACCGACGCCTCGTCCGCCGTCACCTCGACCCGGACCGCCGACGCGTCCCGGGCGTGCCGCAGCGCGTTGGTCACCGACTCCTGCGCGAGCCGGTACAGCGCGGCCCCGACGGCCGGCCGGAGACCGTCGAGGTCGCCGCCGAGCGCGACGTCGACCTGCGGTGGTCCGCCGGTCGCGAGCCGCTCGATGTCCGCGACGCCACGCTGCGGCGTCAGCTCCGCGGTGTCGTCGTCGCGCAGCGCGCTGACCATCAGCCGCATCTCCGTCAGCGCGCGCGACGCCTCCCCCTCGATCACGACGAGGGCGTCGAGGGCGGCTTGCGGGTCCGACGCACCCACCACGCGCCCGGCCTGCGCGCGCACCGCGATGGCGGAGACGTGGTGCGCCACGGTGTCGTGCAGCTCCCGGGCCAGCTGCTCCCGCTCCCGCAGCCGCACCTGGTCGCGCTCGCGCAGCCGTGACGTCGAGGCGAGCCGGACCCACGCGCCGATCCCCGCGGGCGTCAGGATGAACACGACGCCGAGCACGGCCTCCGCGATCCCCGCGTAGTCCCCGGCGATCCCGAGCACGGTGGCCAGCAGGATCGCCGCCAGTCCCAGCACGACCTCGCGGCCGCTCCCCCACCGGCACAGCGCGTACGGCAGCAGGAGGACGCAGGCGGTCGTGTAGAGCCCCAGCTCGGCCACCCCGCCCAGCAGGGCGGCCGTGTCGACCACGATGAGGGTGCCGAACACCGCGAGGACCGCGCCCAGGGGGTGGGTCCGGCGCCAGAGCAGCGCCAGCACCACCACGAGCGCCAGGACGAGCGCGACCGGCCGCCACGTCACGTCCGGCCGCAGCACGCCCTCCAGCACCGCGGTGGGGAGCAGCAGGGCGACGAGCACCCAGTCCCGCCACACCCGCGCGGGTGCGCCGGGCGCTCGGGGGGCCGTCCAGAGGGGACGGAGGGCGTCGGGGATCACGGTCTGCAGCCTAGGGACGCCAGCTCGCACGCGGCTCGTCCGATCGGTCGAGTGCCACGTCGTCCGTCAGGGCACCCAGCCCAGCGCACCCGGATGACGCACGGACTCGCTCGCCCGGGCCACCCCGTCGGCCAGTGCCGTCAGCACGTCGTGGCCGGTCGCCAGCGAGGCGGCGGTCGCACCGTGCAGCACGTCGCCCGCGCCGAGTGTGTCGACGACGTCCGCGGCCGCGACCGCCGGYGGGTCCAGGACCGACGACGTCCGGCGACCGTCGGCGTCGACCGTCCGGATCCGGACCGGACCCGCTCCCGCCGACTGCGCGACGAACCGCGGCCCGAGGTCGGCCACGCGGTCGAGCAGGTCGCCGCCGCCGTCCGGGAGCCGGAAGTCCGCGGAGAGCACCGCGTGGTCGACGTGCGCGAGCAGGCCGTCCAGCCCGGGCTTCCAGCTGCCGCCGTCGAGGAGCACGGGGATGCCCCGCGCGGACGCGGCCAGCACCTGGGCGGCCCCGAGGTGGTGGCCGTCGGCGAGGAGGGCCGTCGCACCGTCGAGCACGTCGAGGCGGCGCGCAGCCTCGCTCAGGTCACGCACGCCGACGGCGTTGACCGAGACCACGGCCCGCTCCCCCGTCCCGCGGGTCACCAGCACCGTCGACACGGCCGGGGTCCCCGGCCCGTCGAGCAGGTCCACGACCTCGACCCCGGCCGCGGCGAGCCCGGCGCGCACCAGGTCCGCGACCGGTCCCGCCCCGAGCGCCGTCACGAGCACCGTGCGGACCCCGAGCGCGGCCGCGGTCGCCGCCGCGTTCGCCGCCGGGCCACCGAACGTGACGTCCAGGCTGTGGGCGACGATCTTCTCGTCGGCGGCGGGCAGCCGGTCGACCACCTGCACGACGTCGAGCGTCGCCAGGCCGCAGCAGACCAGCAGCGCCGTCACGCGACGCGGGCGGGTTGCGGCGCGTCCACCAGGGCGAACGTCGCGGCGCCGAGCGCGAGGGCCGCGACGGCGACGGCCGGCCAGGCCCCGATCACGCCGCCGAGCGGGTGCGAGAACGCGAAGCACACGGCCCCGACCAGCACGACCGCCGCGACGCGCCACCAGCCCGCCGACCGGGCCCGCACCGCGCACCACACCACCCCGGCGACCAGCACGACCCCGCCCAGGGCGCGCACGCCGGTGAGGTCGGCGACGGCGAAGCCCACCACCAGGGTGAGCGCGGCGATGACGGCGGTGGGGACGCGTGACATGAGGACCACGGTAGGACGCGGACGCCCGTGCGACGGGCCACGCCCGAGCAATACGGTGGTCCCATGCCCCTCTCGCCGATCGATGCCACGTCCACCGCTGCCTGGCAGGAGCTCAGCGTCCACGAGTCGACGCTCACGCCCGACCTGCGCGGCTGGTTCGCCGACGACCCCGAGCGCGCCACGCGCCTGACCCTCCCGCTGGCGGACCTCACGGTCGACCTGTCCAAGAACCTGGTCACCGACGAGACGCTCGCGCTGCTCGTCCGGCTCGCCGACGAGGTCGGCCTCACCGACCGTCTGCAGGCGCAGCTGCGCGGCGACCACATCAACGTCACCGAGGACCGCGCGGTCCTGCACACCGCCCTGCGCCGGCCGGCGGGCGCGCAGCCGCCGCTCGTCGTCGACGGGCAGGACATCGACACCGACGTGCAGGCCGAGCTGACCAAGATGTTCGCGTTCGCGGACAAGGTGCGCTCGGGCGAGTGGACGGGCGTGACCGGCGCGCGCGTCGCCACCGTCGTCAACATCGGCATCGGCGGCTCCGACCTCGGGCCCGTGATGGCGTACGAGGCCCTCAAGCCGTACGTGCAGGACGGCCTCGAGGTGCGGTTCGTCTCCAACATCGACCCCAGCGACCTCGCGGAGACGGTCAAGGGCCTCGACCCGACGACCACGCTGTTCATCGTCGCGTCCAAGACGTTCGGCACCCTGGAGACACTCACCAACGCGCGCCTGGCCCGGACGTGGCTCTGGGAGCAGCTGGGCACGGCCGACGACGACGAGTCGCGCAACGCCGCCGTCGCCAGGCACTTCGTCGCGGTGTCCACCGCCCTGGACAAGGTCGCGGCGTTCGGCATCGACCCGACCAACGCGTTCGGCTTCTGGGACTGGGTGGGCGGCCGCTACTCCGTGGACTCCACGATCGGCACCTCGCTGGCCATCGCCGTCGGCCCCGACGCGTTCCGGGAGTTCCTCGCCGGGTTCCACGCGGTCGACGAGCACGTCGCGACGACCCCGTTCGCGCAGAACGTGCCCGTCCTCATGGGCCTGCTGAACGTCTGGTACGTCAACTTCCTCGGCGCGCACACGCACGCGGTGCTCCCCTACGCCCAGTACCTGCACCGGTTCGCGGCGTACCTGCAGCAGCTGACCATGGAGTCCAACGGCAAGTCGGTCCGCTGGGACGGCAGCCCCGTCACCACGCTGACCGGTGAGGTGTTCTGGGGCGAGCCCGGTACCAACGGCCAGCACGCGTTCTACCAGCTCATCCACCAGGGCACGCGGCTCATCCCGGCGGACTTCATCGCGGTCGCCAACCCGGCGCACCCCCTCGCGGACGACGGAGTCGACGTGCACGGGCTGTTCCTGGCCAACTTCTTCGCGCAGACCAAGGCACTGGCCTTCGGCAAGACCGCCGACGAGGTGCGCGCCGAGGGCACGGCGGAGGACATCGTGCCTGCACGGGTCTTCTCCGGGAACCGGCCGACCACCTCGATCCTGGCCGCGTCGCTCACGCCGGGCGTGCTCGGGCAGCTCATCGCGCTGTACGAGCACATCACGTTCGTCCAGGGCGTCGTGTGGGGCATCGACTCGTTCGACCAGTGGGGTGTCGAGCTGGGCAAGAAGCTCGCGCTCGAGATCGCCCCGGCGGTCCAGGGCGACGCGGCGGCCCTGGCGGCCCAGGACCCGTCGACGCGCGCGCTGATCACCCGCTACCTGGAGCTGCGCGCCTGACGCAGCACCGTCGCCGGACAACCAGAAGACTTCGTCGCGGAGGGTGCGACGAAGTCTTCTGGCTGTCAGGGCCGCTGGGCTCGGCGGCCGACGAGGTGTCGTGGCGATGCACCGTCACGACACCCCGCCGAGCTCGCGTGTCAGGCGCGCGCGCAGGTGACCGACGACGTGGTCGGGCTGCCCGTGCCCTGGAAGCCGAACTCGATGTAGCCACCGGACGGGATGTTCCCGTTCCACGGCGCCGCCGCGAACGTCGTCGTGGTGCCCGAGGTGGTCGGCTGCGAGCTCCACGCGTTGGCCACGGCGCCGTTCGGCAGCGTGACGGCGACCTTCCAGCCCGTGAGCGCGACCGCCCGTGCGGTGACCCGGACGTTGGCGACGAAGCCGCCCGGCCACTGGCTCGCGACCGTGTACGTGGCCGTGCAGCCGTCCGCCGGGGGCATCGTGAAGGTCGGGCTCGGCGACGGCGAGACGGTGGGTGTCGGGGTGACCGTCGGGGTCGGGGTCGGGGTCGGGGTCGGGGTCGGGGTCGGCGTGACCGTCGGCGTCGGGGTGGGCGTGGCCGTCGGGGTGGGCGTGGCCGTCGGGGTGGTGCCGTTCAGCGCGGCGGTCAGCGCCGGGTACCACCGGTCGGCCAGCTTCACGATGCCGGTCTCGTTCGGGTGCACGCCGTCGGAGGTGTCCGTGGCGGCGTTCCAGCCGRTCCACTGGTCGACGACCGTGATCGGGGACGCCGACGTGCTCAGTCCGGCCGCCCACGCCGGGATCGCCGCGTTCAGGTTGACGGTGCGCTGCGGGCAGTCGCTGCAGCTCGACGGTGCCACCGGGATGATCTGCGCGACGAGGATCTTCATCGTCGGCTTGCTCGCCCGCATCTGCTGCACGAGCGTCGTCCACGCCGCGAGGATCTCCTGCGGGCTCTTGTTGCTCCACACGTCGTTGGTGGCGAAGTGCATGACGACGATGTCCGGGTGCGTCGCCGACAGCCAGCCGACCAGCTGGTTCTGCGCCGCGACGTTGGTCACCAGGTACCCGCCGTGGCCCTCGTTGTCGCCGTCGTACGTGATCCCGCAGCCCTGCGCGGGGAGGGTGCCGACCATGTCGATGTTCGTGTAGCCGGTCTGCTGCAGCTTCTGCCACAGCAGCGCCCGCCAACAGCCGGGCGACCCGGTGATCGAGTCGCCGAGCGTCATGATCCGTACCGGGTCTGCCGCGGCGGTCGGGCCGGCGAGGGCCACCCMACCAGCCACAGCGCCGGTCACGAGCAGCGCCAGGGCGGCGAGAGCGCCGGCCAGTCGGCGCACGAGCGTGGTCGTCATGGGTCCTCCGTCCGCGTCCGCCCACGGCCACGATGCCGGGGCGGGGCGGGCACGTGCCCGCCAGGGTGCAGCGTGCTGTGCATCCGCCCGGCGGTCAGCGGCGCTAATCGTTTCGTCGCGGAAGCGGTTCGATGCGGCCGGGGACCACGTCCCAGCAGGTCGGCGGCGCACCCGGAGGCCCGTGAGAGGCTCGTGCGGTGGCTGAGGTGACGCGGGCGCGCGTGGACGCGTGGACGTGGGCGGTGCGGCTGTTCCCGACCCGGTCCGCCGCCGCGGCAGCGTGCCGCGCGGGGCACGTCCGCGTGAACGGCGACCGCGCCAAGCCCGCGACGACGGTGGTGCCCGGCGACGAGGTGCACGTCCGCGGCGGTGAGCGCGAGCGGATCGTCGTCGTGCAGCGCACCGTCATCAAGCGCGTCGGCGCCCCGGTCGCGGTCGCCTGCTACCTGGACCGCTCCCCCGCACCGCTCCCGAAGGAGCACGTGGTCCCCGGTGAGCGCGACCGGGGCGCGGGCCGCCCGACCAAGCGCGACCGCCGCCTGATCCAGCGCCTCAAGGGCCGCTGACTACTGGCCGGGCGTGAGTCCGAGCCGAGCCGCCAGGGCCATCGAGTCGTACGGGGCGCGGACCTTCAGGTCGTTGTCGAAGTAGACGAAGACGTCGCGCTCGGGCGCCGGCCCGGCCGGACCGGTCAGCGTGCGCGCACCCTCCGGCTCGCCGCCCGACGCCCAGGCGCGGATCTTCGTCGCCCAGCGGTCGAGCGCGTCGTCGTCGTAGCCGCTGGCGTAGAGCTCGGTCTCCCCGTGCAGCCGCACGTACACCAGATCGCTCGTCACGTCCTCGATCACCGGCCACCGTCCGGCGGCGTCGGCGACGACCAGCCCGATCCCGTGGGCCCGCAGCAGCTCCACGAAGGCGGGGTCCTCGAAGCTCGCGTGCCGGACCTCCAGCACGTGCCGCAGGGGGCGGTCGACGTCGGTGGTGGTCCACGCCCGGTCGTCGAGGCGCTCGTCGTGCTCGGTGGCCAGCCGGGCGGCGGCGGCCGTGGTGCGCGGCAGGAGGTCGAAGAACGCGGCGAGCCGGTCGGGGTGGAAGCCGAGGTTCGGGGGCAGCTGCCACAGCACCGGTCCCAGCTTCGGCCCCAGCGCGAGCACGCCGCTGGCGAAGAAGTTGGCGACGGGCACCCGCACGTCGGCCAGCTTCTTCAGGTGCGTCACGAAGCGCGGACCCTTGATCGAGAACACGAAGTCGTCGGGCGTCTCGGCCACCCACGCGACGTAGCTCTCCGGCTTCTGGAGCGCGTAGAACGAGCCGTTGATCTCGATCGAGGTGAGCTGCCGCGAGGCGAACTCGAGCTCGCGGCGCTGCGGCAGCCCGGCGGGGTAGAACACGGAGCGCCACGGTGCGTAGCGCCAGCCGGAGATCCCCGTGCGGATGGTCATGGGCCCAGTGTGTCGGCGGTCCGGCGCATAGTGGAGGCGTGACCACCGTGCCGACCGACGAGCAGGCGGGTCTGGCGTCCGTCTACCGTCCGCGCGATCGCGTCGACGTCCGGCTCACCCTCGGTCCGCTGCGGCGCGGCGGTGGCGACCCGGCGTGGTGGTTCGCCCCGGACGGGTCGGTCTGGCAGGCGACGTCGACGCCGGACGGTCCGGCCACCCGGCGCCTGGTCGTGCGGAGCGACGGGGTCCACGCCACCGCGTGGGGTCCCGGGGCGGAGCGTGCGCTGGCCGGCGTCCCCGACCTGCTGGGTGCGCGCGACGACCCGAGCGGGTTCGACGCGTCGCTGCACCCGGTCGTCCGCGACGCCTACCGCAGCCGGACGACGCTGCGGATCCCACGGTCCGGCAACGTGTTCGAGGCACTCGTCCCGGCGGTCCTCGAGCAGAAGGTGGTCGGGCTGGACGCCAAGGCGGCGTGGCGACGGCTCGTGCTCCAGCACGGCACCCCCGCGCCCGGTCCGGCGCCGCGCACGATGCGGGTGCCGCCGACCGCCGCGGCCTGGCGCGAGGTCCCGGTGTGGGACTGGCGCCTGGCCGGCGTCGAGGAGGCTCGGGCCGGCACGGTCCTGCGCGCTGCCGTCGTGGCGCACCGGCTGCAGGAGGGCGCGGACCTGCCGATCGAGGAAGCACGCCGCCGTCTGCTGACCGTGCGGGGCATCGGTCCGTGGACGGTCGCGGAGGTCACGTCGCGCGCGCTGGGCGACGCCGACGCGGTCTCCGTCGGCGACTACCACCTGGCGCACCTGGTCGGCTGGGCGCTGACGGGGAGCCGCACCGACGACGCGGGGATGCTGCGCCTGCTGGAGCCCTGGGCGGGCCATCGGCAACGCGTGATCCGGCTCATCGAGATCACCCAGACCGGCCGGGCACCCCGGTTCGGACCCCGCATGCCACGGGCACGGCCGCTCCGCTAGAAAACTGCTCGCCCGATCGTGTCGATCCGCCGCCCGCAGGATCGTCCATCAGATGAAGGCTCGACCACCCACCTGGAGGACTCATGCGGTTCCTGCTCCTGATCTGCGACGACCCGACCGCCGAGACGTACCGCCCCGAGGACGACACCATCGCCGACTGGGTGGGCGAGAACGACCGTCGCAGGCTCAGCGTCATCGGGGACCGGCTGCGACCGGCCGAGGACGCCCGCACGGTGCGGGTCCGCTCGGGACAGCTGCTGGTCACCGACGGGCCGTTTGCGGAGACGCAGGAGTCCATCGCCGGGTTCGACGTGCTCGAGTGTGCGGACCTCGACGAGGCCCTCGAACGGGCGGCGGCGCACCCGATGGCCCGGTTCGGCCGCGTCGAGGTCCGACCCTTCTGGCCGATGGTCCTGTGACGACCGTCTCCTGACAGCGAAAAGCGTCGACCCCTCCGGGCCGCACCGCACAGACTGTGCACACCGCCGCGCCGATCCCCACCGGCAGCGCCACACACTTTCCCCTCCCACACCCGAGGTACCCCCGTGACCGACGACACCCTGACCACCAACCATCCACCCGCCGATGCGGGGACCGGCGTGCGCGACCGTCTGGCCGTCCGGCTGCTGCTGATCTCGACGTTCGTCGTCATCCTCAACGAGACGATCATGGGCGTCGCCCTCCCCCGGCTGATGAGCGACCTGGACATCCCGGCGAGCACCGCCCAGTGGGTCACCACGGCGTTCATGCTGACGATGGCGATCGTCATCCCCGTGACCGGCTTCGTGATCCAGCGGTTCACCACGCGCTCCGTGTTCCTGGCGGCGATGACCCTGTTCAGCCTGGGTACCGCGATCTGCGCGCTGGCGCCCGGGTTCGACGCGCTCATCGTCGGCCGCGTGGTCCAGGCGTGCGGCACGGCGATCATGCTCCCGCTGCTCATGACCACCGTCATGACCGTGACCCCGCCGGAGAGCCGCGGCCGCACGATGGGCAACATCTCCATCGTCATCTCGGTCGCCCCGGCGATCGGCCCGACCATCTCGGGTCTGGTGCTGAGCGTGCTCGACTGGCGCTGGCTGTTCGCGCTGGTGCTGCCGATCGCGCTCGGTGCGCTGGCGCTCGGCGCGGTCCGTCTGCCGAACCTCACCGAGACCCGGACCGCCCGCGTCGACATCGGCTCGGTGATCCTGTCCGCCGTCGCGTTCGGCGGGATCGTGTACGGCCTGAGCGGCCTCGGCGCCGTCGCGACGACCGGCATCACCACGGCGACCTGGGTGTCGCTCGGCGCCGGCGCGGTCGCTCTGGTGGTCTTCGTGCTGCGCCAGCTGCAGCTGCAGAAGGTCGACGACGCGCTCCTGGACCTGCGCACGTTCTCGTCGTCCACGTTCACCATCTCGGTGGGCGTGATGGCGATCAGCATGATGTCGCTGTTCGGGACGCTGATCCTGGTGCCGCTGTACGCGCAGACGGTGCTCGGGCTCGAGGCGCTGCAGACCGGGCTTCTGCTGCTGCCCGGCGGGCTGATCATGGGTCTGCTGGCGCCGAGCGTCGGACGCGCCTACGACCGGTTCGGTCCGCGGCCGCTGCTGGTGCCCGGCGCGATCATCGTGAGCGCCAGCGCGTGGGGCTTCACGCTGCTGGGTGCGAACAGCTCACCGTGGCTCATGCTCGCGTGCCACGTCACGCTCAGCGCGGGACTCGCGCTGATGTTCACGCCGCTGTTCACCTCGGCGCTGGGCTCGCTGCCGATGCACCTGTACTCGCACGGCAGCGCGATGGTCGGCACCGTGCAGCAGGTGGCCGGTGCGGCCGGCACGGCGCTGTTCGTCACGGTGCTCACGGCGCAGAGCGCCACGCTCGCCGCCGCGGGCTCCGGAGTGGTCGACGCGACCGCGGGCGGCATCCACGCCGCGTTCCTGGTGGGTGCGGTGATCTCGCTCGCCGCGATCCCCGCGGCGTTCTTCGTCAAGGCCGCTCCGTCCGCGCACGGCGCATCGGTCGACGACGCGGCACCGGCGCTCGCGCACTGACTACGCTGGGGTCCTCGGTGGAACGACACCGGGGGCCCCAGCACAGCACTCCCTGGAGGACGACCCATGAGCTACCCGGTGATCGAGCGTCGCGAGGACGACGGGTCGGGCACGCCCGGTCGCATGCTCAGCGTCGTGTTCCCCGCCATCCTCTTCCTGCTGGGCCTCGCCCTGTTCACGGTGGCGTTCAACGTCGGCGACTGGGGCCCGTGGGTCTTCGCCGGCGGCATCATCGCCGTCTCGCTGTCGTTCGCGATCCCCACGACGATCCTCCCGGCACTGGAGGACCGAGCCTGACGTCAGGCTCGGCGGCCCCACCGACGGCGCGTCGGCGCGGGCTCCGGTGACGGCTCCGGCGGTCGGTGTCGCTCCGCCCACGCCTGCACCTCGCGGTCGACGTCGCGCAGCGGGGTGACCACCGGCGGACCGCCCATCAGCTGACGCCGTGCGGACACGATCCGCGCGTTGAACTCGTCGACGGCGGCCCGCACGTCGTCCTCGGTGTGCAGCGCGTCCAGCCGCTCCGCCAGGACCGCGTCGTCCTTGCGCAGCTGGATCGCCTCCGGCAGGACGCCCGAGATCTGCTCCCGCTCGATCAGCGCCTTGAGCCACCAGTCCGGGTCGTGCCGCGTGATCCCGGGGATCGGCTTGCCGGCCAGCGGCAGGTCGTCGAACTCGCCGCGAGCGATCGCCTGGTCGATGACGACGTCGACCCACTGGTGCCGGTTCTCCATCCGGCCGCGCGGCATCGCAGCGGGCTCGTTCTCGGCGTGCTCACCCGCCGAGTCGCGCTCCACGCGGTACCGGGCCGCGTCGCGCACCGGGTCGTGATCGGGCATCGTCGTCACCTCCGGGGCTCGTGCCACCAAACTACGACGGCAGCCGCAGCTCGGCCCGCAGCCCGCCCAGGTCGGCCGACCCGAGCACCACGTCGCCGCCCTGCTCCCGCGCGATCTCACGGGCGATCGCCAGCCCCAGACCGCTGCCGCCCTCGTCGCGCTGACGTGCCTCGTCGAGCCGCACGAACCGCTCGAACACCCGCTCACGGTCCGTCGGGTCGACCCCCGCACCGTCGTCGTCGACCTGCACCGACCCGTCGGCGACGACCACGACGACCCGGGACCCGGCGTGCCGCACGGCGTTGTCGACGAGGTTGCGCAGCACGCGCCCGACCGCCGCGGAGTCCCCCCGGGCGCGCCCGTCGCCGGTGACCGTCACCGGCTCGGTCGGCCGCACCACGTCGCGCGCGACCGCGCCGAGGTCCAGGTCCTCGAGCGCCATGGGCGTCGACCCCACCCGCGCGAGCAGCAGCAGGTCGTCCACCAGCGCCTGCATCCGCAGCACCTCGCCCTCGAGCTCCGCCGCGAGCTCGTCCGGCCGGTAGGACCCCGGGTGCGCCCGCGCGACCTCGATGCTGGTGCGCAGCGCGGCCAGGGGCGAGCGCAGCTCGTGCGCGGCGTCCGCGACGAACGCCCGCTGCCGCGCGGCACCGGCCTCCAGCCGGTCGAGCATCGAGTTGAGCGTGCGGGCCAGCGCACCGAGCTCGTCGTCCCGCGCCGGAACGGGCAGGGATCCCGGACCGCCCGACGACGCGACGAGGGCCGCACCGCGCCGCAGCTCCTCCACCGGCCGCAGCGCCCGCCCGAGGATCAGCCAGACGACCGCCCCGAGCGCCACGGTGAGCAGCGGGACCACCACCGCGAGCGCGACCCGGAGAGCGTCGAGCACGCCCTGGACCTCGGTCAGCGGGACGGTCGCGACGACGGTGGCCGGCTCACCCTGCGAGGTCGTGGCCTGCACGGCCACGCGGGCGACGTCGTCGTACGCGCTCGCGTCCGTCGTCGAGACGCCGCTCAGGCCCGCCAGGACGTCCTGCGGCAGCACGGGCAGCGTCCTGCTCGCGTTCGGGGAGGTGGCGAGCACGGCACCGTCGGCGTCGATCAGCTGCACGATCTCCCCCGGCTCCGCGACCGGCAGCGTCTCGGGCAGGCGGTCGTCGGACGCGAGCGACGCGACCGTGGCGGCACGGTCGCGGACCACCTGGTCGAGGGCGTCGATGCGGGTGCTGCGCAGGACGGTCGTGAGGGCGATCGCGCCGACGACGAGCGCCACGCACAGCGCCCCAGATGCGAGCAGGGTCAGCCGTAGCCGTAAGGACACGTCAGCCCGCCACGCGGTACCCGGCGCCGCGGACGGTCTCGACAACCTCCCGGCCGAGCTTGCGCCGCAGGTAGCCGACGTAGACCTCGACCACGTTGACGTCCTCGCCGGTGCCGTCCCACACGTGGTCGCGAAGCTCGACCTTGCCGACGACGCGGTCGGCGTGGTGCATCAGGTACTCCAGCAGGGCGAGCTCGCGGGTGGTCAGCGCGACGGTCTCGCCGGACCGGGTCACGCGCCGGGTCGCCGGGTCGAGGACCAGGTCCCCCGCGGTCAGCACCGGCGGGCGCACCTGGCCCTGACGCCGCAGCAGGGCGCGCAGCCGCGAGACCAGCACGACGAACGCGAACGGCTTGGTGAGGTAGTCGTCGGCCCCGACGTCCAGCCCGTCGGCCACGTCGTACTCCCCGTCCTTGGCGCTGAGCATGAGGACGGGCGTCCACACGTCCCGGGCGCGCAGCTCGGTGACCACGTCGTAGCCGTTGCGCCGCGGGAGCATCACGTCGAGCACGATGACGTCGTACCCGTCCTGCGACGCGAGCTCGAGCCCGCGCTCCCCGTCGAACGCGACGTCGACGGCGAAGCCCTCGGCGGTCAGGCCGCGGTGCAGGGCGCGCACGAGCCCGCGCTCGTCATCCACCACCAGCACCCGCATGTCCTGAGCATCCCATCCTGTGCCCGCGCCGACGTCGTGGTCCTCTCAGGGTGCCCTCAGCAGGCATGACGCACAGTGGAGCCATGAACGAGCCTCGTCGCACCCTGAGCCCCCGCACCCGGTGGGCAGTCCCCGTCGTCGCCGCCGTCGCGGTGGGTCTGGCGTTCGCCGCTCCCCCGCTGTTCGCGTCCGCCGACGACACCGGCCTGCCGACCATCAGCCCGGAGGAGCTCGCCGCGCAGGTGGCCGGCGCCGAGCCGTCGCCGCTGTCCGGCACGGTCGTCTACACCGCGCGCCTCGGGCTCCCGGAGCTGCCCTTCGGCGACGTCGGCGGGGCCAACCCGGTGGCGCTGCTCGGCGGCAGCTCGACGATGCGCGTCTGGTCGGACGGCGGGGACCGGTCGCGCGTCGCGCTGCTGGGGCCCACGTCGGAGTACTCGGTGGTGCAGCACGGTCCGGAGGCGTGGACGTACTCCAGCACCGACGACGCCGTCGTGCACTACAGCCTGGACGCCGCCGACGCCGCCCGGTACGACGAGCTCACGGCGCAGGCCGAGGCCGGCGACCTGCCCGTGCAGGGCGACCTGCCGACGCCCGAGGAGGCCGGTCGCCAGGCGGTCGGGATGGCGAGGCTCTCCTCGAGCGTGACGCTCGACGCGCAGACCGAGGTCGCCGGGCGGCCCGCCTACCAGCTGGTGGTGACGCCGACCAGCGACACGACCCTGGTCGCCAGGATCGTGGTGGCTGTGGACGCCGAGACCTCGACCCCGCTGCGCGTGCAGGTGTGGAGCACGTCGGACGCGGAGACGCCCGCGCTGGAGATCGGCTTCACCGACGTGTCGTTCGCGACGCCGGCGGACTCGGTCCTGACGTTCTCGGCGCCCGCGGGTGCGTCGACCCGCGAGGTCGTCGTGCCGCTGCCGGACGTGCCTGCCGAGGCAGCAACCATGACGCCGGACCAGGAGCTGCCCGAGGGCGTGACCGTCACCGGGACAGGCTGGGACGCCGTCGTGGAGGCCTCCGGGCTCGACGTGGCGGCCCTGGTCGCCGGCGACCCGTCGGCCGCGGCCAGCCTGCCCGGCGTCGACAAGACGTTCGGCTCGCAGGGTGCCGCGGACCTGTACTCGGAGTTCGTCCCGGAGGAGGGTTCCGGCTCGCCGATGGGTGACCTGGACACCACCGCGCTGTACGACACGCTGACGACCGAGGTGCCCGAGGGACGGCTGCTGTCCTCCGCCCTGCTGTCGGTGCTGGTCACCGACGACGGCCGCGTGCTGGTCGGTGCGGTGCCCGGCGCCACGCTCCAGGCCCTGGCGGCCCAGTGACGGACCCGACGACGGGAGCCGCACCTACGGGTGCGGCTTCCGCCGCGCCACTCGCCATCTCGACCGAGGGACTCACCAAGCGGTTCCGCTCCGGACAGGTCGCGGTCGCCGGCATCGACCTGGAGGTGCCGCGCGGGGCCGTCTACGGGTTCATCGGGCCCAACGGCTCCGGCAAGACGACGACCATCCGGATGCTGCTCGGGCTGGTGCGCCCGACGAGCGGGCGGGCGTTCCTGCTGGGGGGCGAGATGCCCGGCGCGGGTGCCGACGTGCTGCCGCGGGTCGGCGCGCTCGTCGAGGGTCCGGCCTTCCACCCGTACCTGACCGGCTCGGCCAACCTCGCGCGGCTGGACGCCAGCGACGCGACGGCCGACCCGCGCACCGCCCGGCAGCGGGCCGACGAGGCGCTCGACCGGGTCGGCCTGGGCGCCGCGGCCGGCAAGCCGTACCGGCAGTACTCGCTCGGCATGAAGCAGCGGCTCGGGTTGGCAGCCGCCCTGCTGCGACCCCGCGAGCTGCTCGTGCTCGACGAGCCGACCAACGGGCTCGACCCGCAGGGCACGCGCGAGGTCCGCAACCTGGTGCGCGAGCTCGCCGAGAACGGAACCACCGTGCTGGTCTCGTCGCACCTGCTGGCCGAGATCGAGCAGGTGTGCAGCCACATCGGGATCATGAGCGGCGGCCACCTGCTGCTCCAGGGCGACCGCGCCGAGCTCACCTCCCGCGGGCTGCCCCGGCTGTCCGTGCAGACGTCCGCCGACCACGTCGGCGCCGCGGCGGAGGTGCTGACCGGGCTGGGCCTCACCGACCTGCAGACCGCCGGGGTCACGGTGTCCGCGCTGCTGGGTGCCGTGCCGCCCGAGAAGGTGTCGGCCGCGCTCGTGCACGCGGGCGTCGACCTGCTGGGCCTCGAGGTCCGGCGGCCGAACCTAGAGCAGATCTTCGTCGAGCTGACCGGGGAGGGCTTCGATGTCGCTCGTTGAGACCGCCGCCCCCCGCCGGGGCTCGTTGCTCCGGCTGGTCCGCTCCGAGCTGCGGCTCGTCCTCGGCCGGCGCCGCAACCTGGTCCTGCTGACCGGGCTCGCCCTGGTCCCCCTGCTGCTGGGCACGGTGCTGTTCCTCTCGCAGGACACCGCCCTGGACGGCCAGGGACCGGGGTTCGTCGGGCGGGTCACCAGCAACGGGCTGTTCCTCGTCGTCGCGTCCCTGTTCCTGTGCCTGCCGTTCCTGCTGCCGCTGACCATCGGGATCGCGTCGGGTGACGCCATCGCGGGCGAGGCGGCCGCCGGCACCCTGCGCTACCTGCTGACTGTGCCCGTCGCGCGGGGCCGGCTGCTCGCGGTCAAGGCCGTCGGCGCCCTGACGTTCGCGGCCGCCGCCGTGACCGCGATCGCCGTCGTCGGGATCGTCGCCGGGGCGATGTTCTTCGGTCTGCGCGGCATCACCCTGCTGTCCGGGACCACCGTCCCGCTCGGCGACGGCATCCTGCGCATCGCCGCGGTCGTCGTCTACGTCGGGCTGTCCATGACCGGGCTCGTGGCGGTCGGGCTGTTCTTCTCGACGCTCACGGAGGTGCCCGTCGGCGCGATGGCCGCCACGGTCGTCACCGCGATCGTCTGCGGCGTCCTCGACCAGCTCCCGCAGCTGGCGTCGATCGCACCCGCACTGCTGACCCACCACTGGCTCGACTTCGCGGAGTTCCTCCGGCTCGAGCCCGACTGGGGCGTGCTCGGCCAGGGCCTGGCCCTGCAGGCGGCGTGGGTGGCGATCTTCGGCGCGCTGGCGTGGAGCCGCTTCACGACGGCGGACGTGTCGAGCTGACCTCCCGCTGGCGAACGAGCCCTGAGTGCTGCGACGACGCCCCGACACGTCACTCAGGGCTCGGTCGACGGTGAGGTCGTGCTCAGGCCCGTCCGCTCAGGGCAGAAGCGTCGCGAGCTCGACGAGCGGGCGTCGCGGGCTAGCGTGGCGGGGAGCACCACAGGACCCCGGAGGACGCGATGACGCCGCACCTGACGCACCTCGAGCACCGCACCGAGCCGCTGCTCCGGCGGCTCGTGGGGTCGATCCTGCGCGAGCAGCGGGAGCGTCAGCGGCGGACCCTGCGCGACGTCGCCGAGGACGCGCGGGTGTCCGTCGCGTACCTGTCCGAGGTCGAGCGCGGCCGCAAGGAGGCGTCGTCGGAGGTCCTCGCCGCGGTCTGCCGGGCGCTCGGGCTGCGGCTGGTCGACCTGGTCGGCACCGCACACGCGCAGCTGGCGCTCGCCGAGGGCCGCGTCGTGGTGGACCTGACGGCACCGGCGGCGGGGCCGGAGCTCGCCACCGTCACGACGCTCACCCCCCGCGACGCCGGCACCGCCGTCCTCCTCGCCGCCTGAGCGGTCAGCCGATCGCTCGTCCTGTCGACGAGCCGCGTCTCGCGTCGGGCGGGTGCCGCTCCGCGCCACTCACCCTGCGCTGCGTGCCAGGTCCGGCAGCTCCTTGAGCGTCGTCACCACCCGGTCCGCCAGCCCGTAGTCGACCGCCTGCTGCGCGGTGAGGATGAGGTCGCGCTCGGTGTCGGTGCGCAGCTTGGCCAGCGGCTGACCGGTGTGCCGGTGCAGGATCTCGTCCACCTGCTCGCGCAGCCGGGCGATCTCCCGGGCCTGGATCTCCAGGTCGGCCGCGGTGCCCTCTCCCCCGCCGGACGGCTGGTGCAGCAGCACGCGCGCGTGCTCCAGCACGTGCCGGTTGCCGGGCGTCCCCGCCGCGAGCAGCACCGCCGCCGCGGACGCCGCCTGCCCGAGGCAGAACGTGGCGACCGTCGGCTTGATGTACTGGATGGTGTCGTAGACGGCCAGCAGCGCGGTGATGGAGCCGCCGGGCGAGTTGATGTACAGGTGGATCGGTGAGTCCTGGCTCTCCGACTGCAGGTGCAGCAGCTGCGCGATGACCACGTTGGCGACGCCGTCGTCGATCTCGGTGCCCAGGAAGATGATCCGGTCGGTGAGCAGCCGGGAGTAGACGTCGGACGCACGCTCGCCCGTCGGACGCTGCTCGATGACGACGGGGATCGTGTACTGGCCGGCCATCACAGGCCCGCCCGTCGCATCGACGCGTCCGGGCGCACGTCGTCGAGGTGCTCGACCACACGGTCGATGAACCCGTACGCCAGCGCCTCCTCGGCGGTGAACCACGCGTCCCGGTCGGCGTCGCGCTCGATCGTCTCGACGCTCTGCCCGGTGTGCTCGGCCGTGAGCGACTGCATGGTCCGCTTCACGTGCGCCATGTTCTGCGCCTGGATCGCGATGTCGATCGCGGTCCCCCCGATGCCGCCGGACGGCTGGTGCATGAGGACGCGCGAGTGCCGCAGCGCGAACCGCTTGCCGGGGGTGCCGGCGCTGAGCAGGAACTGGGCGGCGCTCGCGGCGAGCCCCATCGCCAGCGTCGCGACGTCGTTCGGGATGAGCCGCATCGTGTCGTACATCGCGAGGGCAGCGCTGACGGAGCCGCCCGGCGAGTTGATGTAGAGCGCGATGTCCCGCCGGGGGTCCTCCGCCGAGAGCAGGAGCAGCTGCGCGCAGACGCGGTTGGCGATGGGGTCGTCGACCTCCTGGCCCAGCACGACGATGCGCTGGTGCAGGAGGCGGGTGGACAGGTCGTCGTCGAAGGGGCGCACTGTCGGGGGTGCGGTGGTCATGGGTGCCTCCGTGGGTCGCTGGTCCCTCGACCGTCACACGCGCCGACCGCCCGCGGACCCCTGGTCTGCCGTCGGCGGATCTGCCGACGGCAGACGCATACTTGCCAGTCTGGAAAGTTCAAGCCATACTTTCCACCATGGAAAGCAACCGAGACCCTCTGACGACGGCCGACGACGCACGCCGACGACTGACGGCCGGCCTGCGACTGCCCACCGGTTTCTCCCCTGCCCTCGGCGCCGGGATCGCGGTCCAGGTCGGCACCGCCTCCTACGGGATCGCCGCACAGACGGTCACCGGCGTCGCCATCGCGCTGGCGGGGGTCGCGGTCTTCCTGGGCGTGGCGGCCCTGATCCTGCACCGGTTCAGCCGGATCAACGGGGTGCGGGTGGACGGTCTGGCCAGCCAGGTCGTGCTCGCGGCCGGTGCGGGTGCCTCGGTCGTCTACCTCGGCGCGCTCGCCGTGGGGATCGTGGCCGCCTTCGACGCCCGCTGGTGGCTGGTCGCCGTGGCGTCCGTGGCTGCGGGAGCCGGCTGCGCGCTCGGCGCCCGCCGGTGGTGGCGCGCCTACCGGCACGACCCGGCCGCGAACACGCACGGCGCCTCCCCCCGCGCGCTCGCCGCGCTCGCGGTGGTCACGTGCCTGGGGTGCGCGGCACTGCTGGTGCTCGCCTGATGGCCGGGCTGGACCCGCTGATCCACGCTCCGACGCGGCTGCAGCTCGTCACGACGTTGTCGGCCGTCTCGGAGGCGGAGTTCGCGACGTTGCGGACGGCGCTCGAGGTCAGCGACTCGGTGCTGTCCAAGCACGTGTCGGCGCTGGTCGAGGCCGGCTACCTGCACAGCCGCAAGGGCGTCCACGCGGGACGACGGACCACGTGGGTCGGGCTGACCCCGGTCGGCCGGCAGGCGCTGCGCGAGCACGTGGCAGCGGTGCGGCTGCTGATCGACGCGGTGGAGTGACGACCGGTCCTAGTGTCGACCTCGTGACCGACCACGCCCCGATCCCGCTGCGGGAGCTGCGCTCGGACTGCACGCGGTGCGCCGGGCTGTGCTGCGTCGCGCACTCGTTCCAGAGGTCGTCGGACTTCGCCTACGACAAGCCGGCGGGCACCCCGTGCCGGAACCTGCTGGAGGACTTCCGCTGCAGCATCCACGCGGACCTGCGGACCAGCGGGTTCACGGGCTGCACGGTGTACGAGTGCTTCGGCGCCGGCCAGTTCGTCACCCAGCAGCTCTTCGACGGCCGCACGTGGCGCGACGACCCCGGGATCGCCGCCGACATGTTCGCGGTGTTCGGCACGATGCGCGGGCTGCACGAGCTGCTCTTCTACCTGACAGGGGCGCTGTCCATCGACGCCGCGGAACCGCTGCACGACGAGGTCGCCCGCCTGCGGGCCGACGTGGCCGACCTGCGGGACGCGGGCGACGGAGCGGACGCCCAGGCCCGGGTCGGCGAGCTGCTCGGGCGCGTGAGCGCGCTCGCCCGGGACGGTCTGCACGGTCGGCAGTCCCGCGGTGCCGACCTGACCGGGGCGATGCTGCGCGGCGCCGACCTGCACGGGGCCGACCTGCGGGGCGCCCTGCTCATCGGCGCCGACCTGCGCGGCGCCGACGTGCGACGGGCCGACCTGCTGGGCGCCGACCTGCGCGGTGCGCGCCTGGGCGGTGCGGACCTCACCGACGCCCTCTTCCTGACGCCGCCCCAGGTGGCCTCCGCACGCGGCGACCGGACGACCCGGCTGCCCGACGGCCTGGCCGCACCCGCGCACTGGTGAGCGCGGCGCTCAGGTGGCTGCCCGGGGCGTGCGCGCGGTGATGATGCGCGCGACCACCGCCAAGCCGACGGCCACACCGGCGCCGACGAGGTACACGCCGGCCAGACCGATGCCCGTCGCGGACTCCAGCGGTGCGACGCCGAACGCGGCGAACCCGTAGCCCACCTGGTAGGCGGCGATGAGCTCACCGGAGGACGTCGCACCGAGCCGGGGAAACTCCTGCCCGGCGAGGCTCAGGGTGAGGGGCAGCATCGCGGAGCAGGCGAACCCCGCGGCGGCGAAGGCGAGGACGGCGGCGAGCGCGCCGTGCGATCCCGACACCGCCAGGTTGGACCCGGCGATGAGCACCGGCAGCACGACGAACACGACCGTCGCGGCGACCCGCGTGGTGAGCGCGGCGACGATCACCCGGCCGAGGGTCACGCAGGCCCAGAACGCGGCCAGCGCCAACGACGCGGTCTGCGCGGACAGGGCACGCTCGCCGGTGAGGTACACGCTCGACCAGTTGCCGAAGAGCGTCTCGCACACGCCGTACAGGACCGCCGCTGCGGCGTACCACCAGAACCGGGTGGGCAGCTTCTGCCGCTGCCCGGCGGTGTGCTGCGGTGCCGGACCGGCGTCGAGCGCGGTCCGCAGGGCGAGGACCAGGAACATCACGAGCCCGGCGGCGGCGAGGACCGGCAGGAGCCACCATGCGCCGAGCGCGAGGAACAGCGCGATCAGCAGCGGCGCCAGCGCGGTCCCCGTGCCGAGCAGCGCGTTGAGCGTGAGGATCGACCGGTCCTGGTCGGCCGGTCTCAGCCGAGCGGCGAACGTGTTCAGCGCCGGGACCGTGGTGCCGAAGCCGAAGCCGAGCGCACCCGTCGCACCCAGGAGGATCGGGTAGGCGGCCGGCGACGTCGACACGGCCTGGCTCAGCACCAGCAGGAGCATCGCGACGAGGTTCGACACGAGCCCGAGCTGCAGGACGCGCTGGAGCGACCACCGCGCGGCCAGCAGCGGGGACGTCGCCGCCCCGGTGATGGCCAGGACGACCTGCGGCACGAACATCAGCCCGTACTGGGTGGTGCTGAGGTCGTAGCCGGTCGGGCTGAGCAGGATCGAGCTCGCGGCAGGGAAGGAGACGAGCGCCAGACCCTGGACCAGCCCGGCCCCGTAGACGAGGACGGACCGGGCGCGCGGAACGKCATCGACGGTCGTCATCACGCGAGTCCAGCACCGCCGGGAAGCGCCGTCGTCATCCTCTCGGGATGATGCGCTCGACAGGGTGGCCGCGAAGACTCGCATCAAGGCAGGTCGACCGCCGATCGAGTCGACCGGTGAGGTGGACAGTCGTGACACCGACGGATCAGAGCGTGCTCATCAACGGGTTCGGCCTGCTCTTCGTGATCCTCAACTCGTTCGGGCTGGGGCTGCGGCTGCCGGTCGGCAAGGTGGTGGCGCAGGCCGTCGCACACTGGAAGATCACCGTGGCGGTCCTGGTGGTCAACTTCGTCGTCATCCCGCTGCTGTTCGTCGGCTACCTGCTGACGGTCGCCTCGAACGTCCCGGGCGAGATCAAGGTCGGGTTCTGCATCGCGGCACTGAGTGCGGGCATGCCGTTCGCCCCGATCCTCGCCAAGCTGGCCAAGGCGGACGCCGGGATCGCGACCACCCTGCTGGTGGTCCTGACCCTCGGGACGGTCATCGCCCTCCCGGTGGGGTTGCCCCTGGCCATCGAGGCGGTCGACGCGCAGCTGACGACCAGCGCGTGGGACGTGGCCTGGCCGCTGCTGCTCTTCCTGCTGCTCCCGATGGCGCTCGGGTGCGCGTTCCGGGTCTGGTGGCCAGACCTGACGGCACCCCTGAGACGGTGGACGGTCCGGGTCGCCATCCTCTGCCTGCTCTTCAACCTGAACTTCACGCTCGTGGCGTACTGGGACCTGCTCGTGCAGAGCTGGGGCACGGAGAGCTACGTCGCGGCCATCGCGGGACCGTTCATCGGCCTCGGGTGCGGCTACCTGCTCGTCACCGTCCTGCGGGTCAAGGACGTGGGCATCCGGCACGCGAGCGAGGTGACCACGGCAGTCCGGAACATCGCTCCGATGCTCCTGATGATGATCTTCCCGTTCGTGTCCGACCCCTTGGTCACGGTGTCGATCACGATCCTCAACACCATCGGGATCATCGTCGTCGTGACGTTCGTCCTGCTGTGGCGACGTTCTGTCCCGGCAGACGAGCCCGTCGCCGTCCCCTGAGCCGAGCTCGTTTCATCCCGACGGGATGATGCTCGGTCGTCGTGGCCGGGGGACGCTCGAACCGGGTCGACGCCCTCCTCGGACGTCGACCGCAGCCGCACCGTCGACCTGGGGAGGGCCGGTGACCGACCTCGACCTGGCCCGCTTGCAGTTCGCCTCGACGAGCATCTACCACTTCCTCTTCGTGCCGGTCACCATCGGCCTGGGCTTCCTCGTGGCGGTCCTGCACACGATGTGGTTCCGGTCCGGCAACCCCGACCACAAGCGGCTGACGAAGTTCTTCGGCACGCTGCTGCTGATCAACGTGGCCGTCGGCGTGGTGACAGGCCTCATCCAGGAGTTCCAGTTCGGGATGAACTGGTCGGCGTACTCCCGGTTCGTCGGCGACGTGTTCGGAGCCCCCCTGGCGATGGAAGGGCTGGCCGCGTTCTTCCTCGAGTCGACGTTCATCGGCCTGTGGGTGTTCGGCTGGAACGTCCTGCCGCCGAGGATCCACCTGCTCACCGTGTGGCTGGTCGCGGCGGGGGCCGCGGGCTCGGCGGCGTTCATCATGGCGGCGAACTCCTGGATGCAGAACCCGGTCGGGTACACCGTCGACCAGGAGACCGGGCGGCCGGAGCTGTCGGACATCGGCGCGGTGATGACCAACCCCGTCTTCCTGTGGGGGTACGCCCACGTGCTGACCGCATCGCTGGTCACGGGGTCGGTCCTCATGCTGGCCGTGTCGGCGTGGTACCTGCGGCGCGGGAAGCACGCGGAGGTGTTCACCCGCTCGGCGAAGGTGTCGATCGCCGTGCTGCTGCCCTCGATCTTCCTGGCGCTCGGCATCGGCAGCCACCTCGGCGTGATCGAGGCGACGTACCAGCCGATGAAGATCTCCGCGGCKGAGGGGCAGTGGGAGACGTGCCAGCCC
>NZ_JBFULY010000039.1:0-30398 GCF_054049655.1 Cellulomonas sp. P5_C5
GGCCAAGGCGGCACCGACGGCAGCATGGTGACGGCACCGTCGGCCTTCGCCACCAGGAGCGGTCCGTGGCCGATGAAGCCGTCCCACGCGGGGACGTGCCAGTGGGTCGCGTCCTGGCCGCCGTAGTCGGCTATCTCGGCCAACGGGCTGTGCCTGCGCACCACAGCTCGCGCCTCTTCGAACGTCCGGACCTCCACCGGCCGATCCTCCCGCCCGCTCACGCTGCGACCAGCACAGGCGCGCTGAACGGGACCGCCAGCTGGGACCGGGACCTGGGGTACTGGCCACCACTGGTCGGTCAACATCCGCAAGTACGTCGTCCGGGCGACCACGCTCGACGAGCTCGTCGGCCTCGGCACGCTGACGCCGCACGCCGCTGCGTTCCTGCAGGCGGCCGTACGGTCAGGTCTCAACGTCCTCGTCTCCGGCGGCACGCAGGCGGGCAAGACGACGCTGCTGAACGCCCTGGCCGGCGCGATCCCGGCACGCGAGCGGGTCATCACGTGCGAGGAGGTGTTCGAGCTGCGGCTCGTCGCGCGGGACTGGGTGGCGATGCAGTGCCGTCAGCCCAGCCTGGAGGGCACCGGCGAGATCCCGTTGCGTCGGCTGGTCAAGGAGGCCCTGCGCATGCGGCCGAACCGGCTGCTGGTCGGCGAGGTGCGGGAGGCCGAGGCGCTCGACCTGCTCATCGCGCTGAACGCGGGCGTGCCCGCGATGTGCACCATCCACGCGAACTCGGCACGCGAGGCGCTGACCAAGCTCTGCACGCTGCCGCTGCTCGCCGGGGAGAACGTGTCGGACAGGTTCGTCGTCCCCACGGTCGCGTCGGCCGTCGACCTCGTCGTGCACCTGGACCTGGACGTGGGTGGACGACGCGCGGTGCGGGAGATCGTGGCGGTACCCGGCCGCGTCGAGCAGGGGATCGTGGAGACCGCCGACGTCTTCCACGCCCGTGCCGGTCACCTGGTCCGTGCCGACGGCTACCCGCCGCACCCGGAGCGGTTCGCCCGCACGGGGATCGACCTGGCCGCGCTGCTGCGAGGGCGAGGCTGATGGGGGTCGTCGTCGGGCTGCTGCTCGGGGCCGGGGTCGCGTGCATCTGGTGGTCGTGCTGGGCGGAGCCGGCGGGTGCMGCCCCGACGCGGGCCGCCGGTTGGCATGCCCGGACGCAGGACGCGCTGGTCCAGGCGGGCGTGGCGGGGGTGACGCCCGGCGGCCTGGTGGCGGTGAGCGTGGTGCTCGGGCTGGTGGTCCTGCTGCTGGGCACCGTGCTGACCCGGATCCCGTCGATCGCGTTGTGCTTCGCGGTGTTCGCGGCGATGGCCCCGTGGGCGCTCGTGCGGGGGCGTGCCCGCCGGCGCCGCGCGCGCCTGCGGCAGCTGTGGCCCGAGGTCGTCGACCACCTCGGGTCGGGGATCCGTGCCGGTCTGGCTCTGCCGGAGGCCGTCGCCCAGATCGGCGAACGCGGGCCCGTCGAGCTGCGCGAGGCGTTCACGGCTTTCGCCGAGGACTACCGGGCGACCGGGCGCTTCAGCGAGAGCCTCGACGCGCTCAAGGCCCGGCTCGCGGACCCGGTCGCCGACCGGATCGTCGAGGCGCTGCGCCTGACCCGTGACGTCGGCGGCACCGACCTCGGCCGGCTCCTGCGCACCCTGTCGACCTTCCTGCGCGAGGACGTCCGCACGCGCGGCGAGCTGGAGGCGCGGCAGAGCTGGACCGTGTACGCGGCACGGCTCGCGGTCGCCGCCCCGTCGATCGTCCTCGCCCTGCTGGCCACCCGCCCGGAGGCGGCGGCCGCCTACGACACCCCCGCGGGGTTCGCGGTCCTCGCCGTCGGCGGCGCGTGCACGGTGGTCGCCTACCTCGTCATGCTGCGGATCGCCCGGCTCCCGGACGACCCGCGGGTGCTGCGGTGAGCCCGGGCGTGGTCGGTGCGCTGGTGGGGCTGCTCG
Organism: Cellulomonas sp. P5_C5; assembly: GCF_054049655.1. Lineage (NCBI taxonomy): Bacteria > Bacillati > Actinomycetota > Actinomycetes > Micrococcales > Cellulomonadaceae > Cellulomonas > Cellulomonas sp. P5_C5. Next base: position 1,953 of record NZ_JBFULY010000039.1, read on the forward strand.
GTGGGCTCGGGCTGACGATCGTGGTGCTGCGCCTGCGGTCCCGGCGGATCAGCCTCGACCAGCGGCTCGCCCCGTACCTGCGCCCGCAGGCCACGGCGTCCGGGTTGCTGCGCGCACCGCACGTGCGGGGACCGTTCGTGACGGTCGAGCGACTCGTCGCGCCGGTGATGACGGATGCGGTCCGGCTCGTCACGCGCCTCGGCTCACCCACCGGTGAGCTCCGACGTCGGCTGAGCCGGGCCGGACGAACCGAGACGGTCGAGCAGTTCCGTGCGGGGCAGGTGGTCTGGGGGGTGCTCGGCCTGGCCGCCGGGCTGGCCCTCGCACTGGTGCTCGTCGCGACGCGCGGCAGCGGGGTGCTCGCCCTCGTGGTGCTGGTCGGCGTCTGCGGTCTGGGTGGGGTGCTCGCGCGGGACTGGGCGCTGACGCGCGAGGTACGCGCCCGCGAGTCGCGGATGCTCACCGAGCTCCCGACGATCGCCGAGCTGCTCGCCCTCGCCGTCGGCGCGGGCGAGGGAGCGATCGGCGCCCTGGAGCGCGTCGTGCGGTCGACGCACGGTGAGCTGACCGCAGAGCTGGCGCGGACGCTGGCCGACGCGCGCGCCGGCGCGCCCCTGACCGTGGCGCTGGACAACCTGGCGGACCGGACGGGGCTGCCGGCGCTCGCGCGCTTCGCCGAGGGCGTTGCCGTGGCGGTCGAGCGCGGCACGCCGTTGGCCGACGTCCTGCGCGCACAGGCGCAGGACGTGCGGGAGGAGGGCCGTCGCGCCCTCATGGAGACCGGTGGGCGCAAGGAGGTGCTGATGATGGTCCCGGTGGTCTTCCTGATCCTGCCGGTGACCGTCGTCTTCGCCATCTTCCCCTCGATGGTGGTCCTGCGGGTCGGTCTGTGACCGGCGCAGGAATCGAGCACGGCGCCGTGACGGCGCCCGACGAAGGGAGTACCGATGACGGGCGGGACCGAGAGCCAGTCGGGGAGCACGGACGGCCGGCCGCCGTCGCGGGTCGGGGCGGTGCTGTGGGGCTCGCTGGTGTGGGGGAGCACGGCGTGGGGCGGTGTGCGGCGACGTGTCGTCAGCGGCGGACGCGAGCGCGGCGACGTGCCCGGATGGGTGCTGGTGACGCTGATGACGGCCGGCCTGGTCACGGCGCTGTGGGTCATCGCCGGGGACGCCCTCGGCAGGGTGTTCGAGGAGGCCATCACGAGCGTCACGGGACCCTGACGGGCGAGGCGGGGTCGGCGATCGTCGACTTCGCCCTCGTCGGAGGGCTGGTCACTGTGCTGTTCGTGGCCGTGCTGCAGCTGACCATCGTGCTGCACGTGCGCAACACGCTGGTCGACTCCGCTGCGGAAGGGGCCCGGTACGGCGCGCTCGTGGGGCACGCGCCCACGGACGGGGCGGAGAGGTCGAGAGACCTGATCGAGCAGGCGTTGTCGCCGGCGTACGCGCAGGGGGTCCGCGCCGGGCGCACCACGCTCGACGGGCTCGAGGTCGTGGAGGTCGAGGTGGAGGCGCCGCTGCCCCTGGTGGGTCTGGTCGGTCCTGCCGGCACGCTCACGGTCCGGGGGCACGCGCTGGTCGAGGAGCCGTGAGCCGGTCCAGGGTCTCCTGCCGCCGACGGCCGGCGGGGGAGGAGGGCAGCTCGGTCATCGAGTTCCTGGGGCTCTCCCTCGTCCTGCTGGTTCCGCTGGTCTACCTGGTGCTGACGCTGGGTCGTCTCGAAGCGGCCATGTTCGCCACGGAGGGCGCGGCACGTGAGGCCGCTCGGACCTACGTCGCGGCCGACAGCGCCGACGAGGGCGCGCAGCGCGCGGTCGCCGCGGTCGGGATCGCCTTGCGGGACCAGGGCTTCGACGACGACCCCGCGACGGCCCTGACGCTCACCTGCTCGGCCGTGCCCTGCCTGGCACCGGGCAGCGACGTGTCCGCGCGGATCGAGGTGCGCGTGCCGCTGCCGTTCGTGCCGAGCTTCGTCCGTGACGTCGTCCCGCTGGAGGTCCCGGTGAGCGTCGAGCGCGTCGCACCGGTCGACACGTACCGGACGACGGATGGATAGGGCGCACCGGCCGGACCCGCCGCTGTGGTCACCCCGGGCGGACCGTTCGACGCGCAGGTCGCACCGGGCGGAGACGCGCGGGGCGCGCTGGGCGGAGACGCGCGGGGCGCGCCGGGCCGCGGGTGACGACGGGCAGGTTCTGGTCCTCACGCTCGGGTTCGTGGTCGTCGCGCTGCTCCTGCTGACGGTCGTCGTGTCCGCCGCGGGCGTCCACCTGGAGCGCAAGCGGCTGCTCGCGCTCGCGGACCTGCTCGCGCTCGAGGGAGCCGACGCGGTGGGCGACAACCCGTACTTCGTCCCGGGTGCGAGCCAGGACGGCCAGGGCGCCGGCGGTGCTCTGCTCACCGACCTCGCGGTCCGCGCAGCCGTCGACGGCTACCTGCGGGACAACCCCGACGCCGCCACCGCCTGGGACGAGCTCGTGATCCTCGACGCGGCGACACCCGACGGGCGGTCCGCGCAGGTGCGCCTGGGCGCGGTGGTCCGGCCGGTGCTCCTGAGCTGGGTGCTGGCGCCGTGGTCGGACGGGATCGCGCTGGAGGCCGAGTCGGTCGCGCGGGGGTCCTGAACCGTCTCCGTGCTGGAGATGGGGCGCGTGGTCGAGCAGGGGACCGTCGAGCAGGTCTTCGCCGACCCGCGCGAGCCGTACACCCGCACCCTGCTGGCGTCGATCCCGCAGGCTCGAGCGGCGAGCGCACTCCGGTAGCCTGGACGGTTGTGGCCACCACTGACTTCCCCGTCGCGATCCGTGATCTGCGCACCACCCTGGGCACCATCCAGGCGGTGAGCGACCCGACAGCGCTCCAGGCGAAGGTCGCCCGCCTGTCGGAGCAGGCCTCGGCCCCCGACCTGTGGGACGACCCGGACGCCGCGCAGAAGATCACGAGCGCGCTGTCGGCGACGCAGGCCGAGCTGGACCGGATGAGCAAGCTGGACGGGCGGATCGACGACCTCGAGACCCTCGTCGAGATGGCCCTCGAGGAGAACGACGAGGACACGCTCGCCGAGGCCGAGGCCGATCTGCTGAAGATCCAGAAGGACCTGGGCGAGCTCGAGGTCCGCACGCTGCTGTCGGGGGAGTACGACCAGCGCGAGGCTGTCGTCACCATCCGCTCGGGCGCCGGTGGCGTCGACGCGGCGGACTTCGCCGAGATGCTGCTGCGCATGTACCTGCGCTGGGCGGAGCGGCACGGGTACCCGACGACGGTGCTCGACACCTCTTACGCGGAGGAGGCCGGGCTGAAGTCGGCGACGTTCGAGGTCAAGGTGCCGTACGCGTTCGGGAACCTGTCCGTCGAGGCCGGCACGCACCGGCTGGTCCGCATCTCGCCGTTCGACAACCAGGGCCGGCGCCAGACGAGCTTCGCGGCCGTCGAGGTGATCCCGCTCATCGAGTCGAACGACTCCATCGACATCCCCGAGTCCGAGATCAAGGTCGACGTCTTCCGCTCGTCGGGTCCCGGTGGCCAGTCGGTCAACACCACCGACTCCGCGGTGCGCATGACGCACATCCCGACCGGCATCGTCGTGTCGATGCAGAACGAGAAGTCGCAGATCCAGAACCGTGCCGCCGCGCTCCGCGTGCTGCAGTCCCGGCTGCTGCTGGTGAAGAAGGCCGAGCAGGACGCGAAGAAGAAGGAGCTGGCCGGGGACGTGAAGGCCAGCTGGGGGGACCAGATGCGCTCCTACGTCCTGCAGCCGTACCAGATGGTCAAGGACCTGCGGACCGAGCACGAGGTGGGCAACCCCGCCGCGGTGTTCGACGGTGACATCGACGACTTCATCGAGGCGGGCATCCGCTGGCGCCGCTCGGCGGAGTCCACGACCGACTGAGCCGCCGCACGCGCCAGACGGGCGCGCCGAGCTCCACGCTCCGGCCTGCGCTCGTCACGACGATCGATCGGGCGGCGGTCCGTGTGGGCTGCCCTGCGCGTCGGCACTCCGCGGCGTCCCCGCCTGGCGAGCCCGGGGAGGGCAGCCGCCCTCGACTCCTGGCCAGGGGCCTTGAGGTCGTCACTCCTTCGGCGAGAGCGGACGCACGTCGTCACTCCGTCGACTCCCGTGGCTGCAGAGCCGTGATGTCCGCGTTCCGGCGTACCCGACCCCACCCGAGTGCGGACGTCGTGGGGGAGAGCAGCAGCGCGCCCGCCCTCAGGCGGGCACCCCGGCAGTGGAGCCGTGACGTCCGCGCTCCGGCGGGTCCCGCCCCGCTCGAGTGCGGACGTCCAGGGGTGGAGCAGGGCAGTAGGGGTTTGTTGCCGGAGAGAACATGGTTCGGCCATGTGGGCGAATCCGACATCGCAGAAAGCGCTTGCTCAGCCTGCAAGGTCACGGTTTGACCACGGAATGCGCTTCTGACCTTGTGAGGGACCCCGCCCAGCCATATGTTGTCGCCCGCAACATAGTCCGCGCGTCCGAAAAGCGCCGGGTGGAGACGAGCGCAACGGGGCGTCGTCCAGAGAGGGAGCACGATGCGACGAAGCATGATCCTGACCACGGCGGCCGTCATGGCCTCCGGCTTGCTGCTGGCCGGTTGTGGCAGCGACACGCCCAGCGACACCGAGACGGAGGCGGCCGCACCCAAGGTCGGTGTGATCCTCCCGGACACGAAGTCCTCGGCCCGGTGGGAGACCGCCGACGCCAAGTACCTCAAGGAGGCCTTCGAGGCTGCCGGCGTCGAGTACGACATCCAGAACGCACAGGGGGACGTGGCCCAGTTCCAGACCATCGCGGACCAGATGATCACGAGCGGCGTCAACGTCCTCATGATCGTCAACCTGGACTCCGGGTCCGGCAAGGCCGTCCTCAAGAAGGCCCAGGACCAGGGCATCGCGACGATCGACTACGACCGCCTGACGCTGGGCGGCGGCGCGGACTTCTACGTGTCGTTCGACAACGTCAAGGTCGGCGAGCTCCAGGGTGAGGGCCTGGCGAAGTGCCTCGCGGACGCCGGCAAGACGACGGGGAACATCGCGTTCCTCAACGGCAACCCTGCCGACAACAACGCGACGCTGTTCAAGGAGGGCGCCGCCACGGCACTCGGCCTCAGTGACGCCCCGGACCCGGTCAACCTCGTGGGTGAGGTCGCCAAGGCCGACGGCGGCGAGTACGCCGTGGTCCAGGACCAGGCCGTGGACAAGTGGGACAACCAGCTCGCGGGGACGATCTTCGAGCAGATGTGGACGGAGACCGGCGGCAAGATCGACGGTGTCCTCGCTGCCAACGACGGTCTGGGCAACGCCGCGATCTCGATCCTGAAGAAGAACGGTGCCAACGGCACCGTCCCGGTGACGGGTCAGGACGCGACCGACCAGGGTCTGCAGAACATCCTCGCGGGCGACCAGTGCATGACCGTCTACAAGGCCGTCAAGAAGGAGGCCGACGCCGCGTCGGCCCTTGCCGTGGCGCTGGCCAAGGGTGAGGACACCGCGGACCTGGCCACCGGCACCGTCCAGGACACCGAGACGAAGAAGGACGTCGCGTCGGTCCTGCTGGACCCCGAGGCCATCTTCTTCGACTCGGTCAAGAAGGTCATCGACGACGGCTACACCACCAAGGAGGCCGTCTGCACGGCCGAGCTCGAGGCCAAGTGCGCCGAGGCCGGCATCTCCTGACGCACGACTCACAGGGTCCCCGAGAGACCCGGTGACCAGGCGGGGCCGGTCCGCGCAGGCGGCCGGCCCCGGCCTGGCGTCCGGAGACGGAGCGCCCGAGAAGACTCGCAGTACCGCACAGACCCGCGACGATGCGGGGTGAACCGACAGACCCATGAGGTGGACGATGACTCAAGCACCCGACCTGGCACCGCCGCCGACCCTCGAGGTCCGCGGCGGGCGGAAGAACTTCGGCGCGGTGCACGCGCTGCGCGGCGTCGACCTGGTCGCGCGGGCCGGTGAGGTCACGGCACTGGTCGGCGACAACGGCGCCGGCAAGTCGACGATGATCAAGTGCGTCGCAGGCATCTACGCGTTCGACGCGGGGGAGGTCCTCTTCCAGGGGGAGACGACACAGATCTCGTCCCCGGCGGAGTCGAACGCGCTGGGCATCGAGGTCGTCTACCAGGACCTCGCGCTGTGCGACAACCTCGACATCGTCCACAACATGTTCCTGGGTCGTGAGCTGAAGAAGGGTTTCCGGCTCGACGAGTCGGCCATGGAGACCCGCGCCGCCGAGGTCCTGGCCAGCCTGTCGGTGCGGACCGTGCGGTCCATCCGCCAGCACGTCGCCAGCCTGTCCGGTGGTCAGCGGCAGACGGTCGCCATCGCCCGGGCGGTGCTGTGGAACTCCAAGCTTGTCATCCTCGACGAGCCGACGGCCGCCCTGGGCGTGGCCCAGACCGAGCAGGTGCTGCAGCTGGTCCGCCGGCTCGCGGACGCCGGACTCGCCGTGGTCCTGGTCTCGCACAACATGAACGACGTCTTCGAGGTCGCGGACTCCATCAACGTGCTCTACCTCGGCCAGACGGCCGCGCAGGTACGCACGCAGGACACGTCGCGGACCGAGATCATCGAGCTCATCACGTCCGGCTCGGCGGGCCTGGCCCCCGGCGCTGTCGCCCCGAGGATCTCGCGGGACGCGCCGGAGCGCGTGACCAGCGCGACCGCGACGACGAGCGACGCGCCCACGACGACGAACGGGAGCACCCCCGCATGAGCACGTCCACGGTTCCCCCGGCACAGACGGCCCCGTCCCTGCTGGCCGGGTCGGTCGAGCAGCCGACGTTCGGCGAGGCCGTCCGCAACTACGTCAGCAAGGTGCGCGGCGGTGACATGGGGTCGCTGCCCGCGATCCTCGCGCTCGCCGTCCTGACCCTGGCATTCGTCGTCCTCAAGCCCAACACGTTCCCGTCGGCGCTGAACATCGCCAACCTGTTCCAGCAGGGTGCGGTCGTCGTGACGATCGCGATGGGTCTCGTCTTCGTCCTCCTGCTGGGCGAGATCGACCTGTCGGCGGGTGTCGCCTCCGGGGTGTGCGGCGCCGTCCTGGCCACCGGCCTGACCGTCTACCACTGGTCCTGGTACGTCTCCCTGCTGGCCGCCCTCAGCGCCGGCCTCGTCATCGGCCTGCTCATCGGCCTGCTGGTGGCGCGGATCGGCATCCCGTCGTTCGTCACGACGCTGGCCTGGTTCCTGGCTCTGCAAGGGGTCGTGCTGCTGATCATCGGCAGCGGCGGCAACATCTCCATCACGGACCCGGTGATCGTCGCGCTGCAGAACAAGAACGTGCCGCCGCTCGTCGGCTGGGCGCTCGCGATCGTCGCGGTGCTCGCCTACGCGGGCTCGAGCCTGCGGACGTGGCAGCTGCGTCGCCAGCGGGGTCTGCTGGCTGCTCCGCTCGGGCTCGTGGTGGTGAAGATCGTCGCGCTGTGCGCCGTGGTCATCGCCATGGTCGCGATCCTCAACCAGGAGCGCAGCCTCAACCCGCTGCGGACGTCGATCATCGGTGTGCCCATCGTCGTGCCGCTCATCGTGACCCTGGCGCTCGTGCTCGGGTTCGTGCTCACGCGTACGGCGTTCGGCCGGCACATCTACGCGGTCGGCGGCAACGAGGAGGCCACCCGGCGCGCGGGGATCAACGTCAAGGCTGTGAAGCTGGCGTGCTTCATGATCTGCTCCTCCATGGCGGCCATCGCCGGCGTGCTGGCGGCGTCGAGGGCCACGTCGGTGGACCCGAACGCGGGCGGCTCGAACGTCCTGCTCTACGCCGTGGGCGCGGCCGTCATCGGTGGCACCTCGCTGTTCGGTGGCAAGGGTCGGATCATCGACGCGCTCATCGGTGGTGCGGTCATCGCGGTCATCGACAACGGCATGGGGCTGCTCGGGTACTCGGCCGGCGTCAAGTACGTTGTCACCGGTGCGGTCCTGGTCGCCGCCGCCGCGGTCGACGCGATCTCCCGTCGGCGCGCCAGGGCCACAGGACGGCTCTAGACGATCTGAGGGAGGCTGCTGGTGCGGCTCGGCGCTGGTCCGCCGGTCCGGCGGGCCGATGCGGCCGCGCAGGACGACGTGCGACGGGCCAACCTGTCGGCGGTCCTCCGCCTGCTGCACTTCGACGGGCCGGCCACGCGGTCGGACCTCGTCGCCTCCACCGGTTTCAACAGGTCGACGGTCGGGTCGCTCACGTCCGAGCTGGTCAAGCTCGGGTTGGTGCGTGAGCGGCCCGGCGTCGTCTCCGGCAAGGGCCGGCCGTCGAACGTCGTGGAGCCGGTCAGCACGAGCGTGCACGTGCTCGCGTTCGACGTGACGCCGTCGAGCGTCGGTGCCGCACGCGTGGGGCTCGGCGGCTACATGCTGCAGGTACGCCGTCGGCTGCACAGCGCGTCGCCGCACGACGTCCCCGCCGTGGTGGAGCTCATCGCGACGCTCGCCCGGGAGATGCAGGCGAAGTCGGTGCCCGGCTCGGTGTGCCTCGGTCTGGTGGTGAGCGTGCCCGGCAGCGTGCGACAGCCCGACGGGCTGGTGCGGCGCTCGCCCCCGCTGGGCTGGCACGAGGTGCCGTTCGCGGAGCTGCTCCGCGAGGCCACGGCCCACGAGTACCCGGTCGCCGTCGGCAACGACGGCGACCTCGGGGTCGTCGCCGAGTACCTGCGCGGTGCCGCGCGCGGCAAGCAGGACGTGCTGTACGTGCGCGGTGAGGTCGGGGTCGGCGGCGGTGTCGTGGTCGACGGCGAGCTGCTGAAGGGCGCCGGCGGGTACGCGGGCGAGGTCGGCCACATCGTCGTCAAGCCGGGCGGGCGCGTGTGCTCGTGCGGGGCGCGCGGGTGCTGGGAGGCGGAGATCGGCGACGCTGCGATCATCCGCGGCGTCGGCCGGGACCCGCGCGAGTCCGACATCGAGGACGTGCTCAGTGACGTCGCCATCGGCAACCGCCGCAGCATCTCCGGGGTACGCAAGACGGGGGAGTGGGTGGGCCTCGGGCTGGCCAGCCTGGTCAACCTGTTCAACCCGAGCGTGGTCGTCCTGGGCGGGACCCTCGGGGCGCTCTACCCGACGATGGAGCCGACGCTCGCCGCGTCGTACTCGCGCGCGCTGGGGCCGATGCGGGAGCAGGCGCTGCTGGTGCGCTCGGACCTGGGGTCGGACGCGCAGCTCGTCGGGGCCGCCGAGGTGGCGTTCGCGGACGTGCTGGAGGACCCCGCGGGAACCCTCGGGGCCCGCGCCGAGCAGGAGCCGGAGCTGCTGTCGGGGACCTGACGGCCCGACATTCTGCACCAAAGCAGACGTCTGCCCGTTCTCACAGGCAACCGTCGGCGTGTCACCACCGTCGGTGCACCGACCCGCTGCCTACGCTCGTTCAGGCCAGCAGCAGTGCCCCGTCCCCGAACCTGGCCCCCGCGAGCATCGTGATCAGATTCGAGAACGTCACCAAGGTCTACGCGCGCGGCGCCCGACCGGCGCTGGACCGCGTGTCCCTGGATGTCGAGCGGGGCGAGTTCGTGTTCCTCGTCGGCGCCTCCGGCTCCGGCAAGTCCACCTTCCTGCGCCTCGTGCTGCGCGAGGAGCGGGCGTCGGCGGGCCGCGTGTTCGTCGCGGGCAAGGAGCTGGGCACGCTGTCGTCGTGGAAGGTGCCGACGCTGCGCCGCCACATCGGCGCCGTGTTCCAGGACTTCCGCCTGCTGCCCAACAAGACCGTGTTCGAGAACGTCGCGTTCGCGCTGCAGGTCATCGGCAAGCCCCGCCACCACATCCTCACCACCGTGCCGGACACGCTCGAGATGGTCGGCCTGGCCGGCAAGGAGAAGCGTCGCCCGCACGAGCTGTCCGGTGGTGAGCAGCAGCGCGTCGCCATCGCGCGCGCGTTCGTGAACCGGCCGAACATCCTGCTCTGCGACGAGCCCACGGGAAACCTGGACCCGACGACGTCCCTGGKGATCATGCGCCTGCTCGACCGGATCAACCGCACGGGCACGACGGTCGTCATGGCGACGCACGACGACGAGATCGTCGACCAGATGCGCAAGCGCGTCATCGAGCTGTCCACCGGCGCCCTGGTCCGTGACCAGTCGCGCGGTGTGTACGGATCGGACCGCTGATGCGCCTCCAGTTCATCCTGTCCGAGATCGGCCTGGGTCTTCGTCGCAACCTGTCGATGACCATCTCCGTCATCCTCGTGACCTTCGTGTCGCTCACCTTCGTCGGCGCCGCCGCCCTGCTGCAGACGCAGATCGGCAAGATGAAGGACGACTGGTACGACAAGGTCGAGGTGTCGGTCTTCCTGTGCCCGCAGAACTCCACGGCACCCACGTGCGCGAGCGGTGAGGTCACCGACGACCAGAAGGCGGACATCCAGGCGGCGCTCGCGTCGCCCGAGGTGAAGCCGTACGTGGAGAAGGTCTACACGGAGACCAAGGAACAGGCGTACGACGCCTTCCAGAAGCAGTTCAAGGACCAGTTCTGGGCGTCGGCCGCGACGGTCGACGACATGAACTCCTCCTACCGCATCAAGCTCACGGACCCGGAGAAGTACTCGGTCGTCTCCGAGGTGATCTCGGGCCGCGCCGGTGTGGAGGAGGTCAAGGACCAGCAGCGGCTGTTCGACCGGCTGTTCTCGGTGCTGAACAACGCGACCCTGCTGGCCGGCGGGCTGGCCCTGGTGATGCTGCTGGCAGCGGTCCTGCTGATCACGACGACCATCAGGCTGTCCGCCCTGAGCCGCAAGCGCGAGACGGGGATCATGCGCCTGGTCGGTGCGTCCACGGTGTTCATCCAGCTGCCGTTCATGCTGGAGGGCGCGATCGCCGCGACGATCGGTGCCCTGCTGGCGGTCGGCGGGCTGTGGGTGGGAGTGACGTACCTGGTCGACGACTGGCTGGGGGAGTCCGCGGGCTGGATCCCGTACGTGAGCACCGCCGACGTCCTCACGATCGCCCCGGTGCTCATCGGGGTCGCCATCCTGCTCGCGGCGATCTCCTCCCTGGTCACCCTCAGCCGATACACCAAGGTGTGATCGTGACTCGTCTGCGTCTCTCCTCCTTCCTGGCCGTGCTGGTCCTCCTCATCACCGGAGTTCTGGCCGGGCCTGCGGTGGCGGACGAGATCGACGACCGTCGCAACGCCGCCGAGGCGCAGCGGGAGGCGATCGCCAAGGCACGCGAGCAGACCGAGGCGGCGATGGAGGGCGTGAGCGCCGAGATCCAGGCGCTCGCGGTGCAGCTGGCGGACACGCAGGCGAAGATCCCCGGCGCGCAGGCGGTGCTCGACGCAGCGAAGGCAGCGCTGGAGAAGGCGCAGCGGGAGGCGGCGATCATCGCGGCCCGGCTGGTCGACGCCGAGGAGCAGCAGTCGACGATCACGACGACCATCGCGCAGGACACCGAGCACGCCGCGCAGATGCGCGCCGCCATCGGGCAGATGGCCCGCGAGGCGTACAAGGGCGGCGGCGGGGTGTCCAGCGTCGACGTCATCCTCGACGCGCAGAGCACGGACGACTTCGTGCAGCGGTACGGCCTGATGGCCACGGCGCTGCGCACGCAGGCGCAGATCCTCGACGACCTCAAGGCCGCCGAGTCGGCCAACCGCAACGCGGAGGCCCGGCTCGTCGCGGTGAAGGACAAGATCGCGGAGCTGAAGGCCGCGGCCGACCAGAAGGTGGTCGAGGCCGACGCGGCGAAGGCGGCCGCGACGGCGGCGAAGCAGGCGCTCGACGACCTGCTGGCCCAGCAGGTGCAGCAGCAGACCGCCCTGGACGCCACGAAGGCGTCGCTGGAGCAGCAGCTGGCGCAGGCCGACGCCGAGGCGGCGCAGGTGCAGCGCGAGCTCGAGCAGGCGATCGCGGAGCAGCGCGCGCGCGACGCCGCGGCCGGGCAACCGCAGGGTCCTCCCGGCCCGATCGGCAACGCGCTGTTCGGCAACCCGACCAGCATCAACCCGATCTACGTGACCTCCGAGTACGGCATGCGGATGCACCCGACGCTGCACTACGTGCGCCTGCACGCGGGCATCGACCTGCGCACCTACTGCAACACCCCGATCTACGCAGGACGCTCGGGCACGGTCACGTGGGCGAAGTCGCKGTTCGGGTTCGGCAACCAGGTCATGATCGACAGCGGATTCGTGAACGGGAACGCCCTGTCCGCCAGCTACAACCACCTCACCAGCTTCGCGGTGAGCTCGGGCCAGCAGGTCGAGCGGGGCCAGCTCATCGGACGCTCCGGCAACACCGGCACGTCGGCGGCCTGCCACCTGCACTTCGAGGTCTACGTGAACGGTGCGACGACGAACCCGCGTCCGCTGCTCGGTCTGTGACCCGCGCTCTGAATTCCGTGGCCCCGCCCAGGTAGTCTCGACCCGCACCATTCGCTCGGACGGCTGGGGCGACGCCAGGTCCTCGCGACCGCAACCCAGGAACGAGGTTCGACCACCGTGGCCAAGGACGTCGGGCGCAAGGTCGTCGCCTCGAACCGCAAGGCCCGGCACGACTACGTCATCGAGGACGTGTTCGAGGCCGGCCTGGTGCTGCGCGGCACCGAGGTCAAGGCGCTGCGCATGGGCCGCGCGTCGCTCGTCGACGGCTGGTGCGAGGTGACCAACCACGAGCTGTGGCTCGAGGGCGTGCACATCCCCGAGTACTCACAGGGCACCTGGACCAACCACGCGCCGCGCCGCAAGCGCAAGCTGCTCCTGCACCGCCAGGAGATCGACCGCCTGGAGTCCCGCACGCGGGAGAAGGGGCAGACGATCATCCCGCTGTCCCTGTACTTCCTCGACGGGCGCGCCAAGGTGGAGATCGCGCTGGCCCGCGGCAAGCGCGAGTGGGACAAGCGGCAGGCGCTGCGCGAGAGGCAGGACAACATGGAGGCCACCCGCGCCATCCGCGAGAAGCGCGACCTGTGAGGGCTCTGCGCGCGCTCCTGCTCGCGGTGGGGCTCGTCGTCGCGCTGACCGCCGCCGCCCCCGACCAGTCGAGCGGCCAGGAGATCACGCGGTACGACGTCACCGCGTCGCTCGAGGCAGACGGCGTCATGCGCGTCACGCTGGACTTCGACTTCGACTTCGGCGACGACCCGGGTCACGGGCCGTACCTGACCTTGCCGACGAGGGTGTCGTACGACGACGAGCTGGACCGCGCGTTCCGCTACACCGACATCACCGCGTCGTCGTCGACGGGTGCGCCGGCGGACGTCAACCAGGAGGACGACGGCGCCGCGCTGATCCTGCGCATCGGCGACGAGGACATCGACGACGTCTCCGGCGTGCAGTCGTACCGGATCGAGTACACGGCCGACGGGCTGCTGAACCCCGCGAACGCGCAGCACTCCGGCGACGAGCTGTACTGGAACGTCATCGGCGCCGGCTGGGAGATCCCGCTCGGCGACCTCACCGTCGCGGTCACCGGCCCCGCAGCCGTCGAGGGTGCCGTCTGCTTCGCTGGACCGTACGGCTCCAGCACGCCCTGCACGTCCGCGACCTTCGCCGGGTCGTCCTCGTCGTTCACGCAGGGCCTCGTCCCCGTCGGTGACCAGTTCTCGACGGTCACCGGCTGGCCCGCCGGCACGTTCCCCGGGGTCGAGCCGATCCTCGTCGACAAGCCCGACCCGCTGGCCCCCGTCCGGCCGAACTCCGTGTTCGGGATCGTCGGGCTGCTCGTGCTCGTCGGCGGCGGGATCTTCGCCTTCGTCCGGCTGCGCCGCGTGGGCCGCGACAAGGCCTACCTCGGCCTGACCCCCGGCCTGCGCCCGGCGGACAACCAGCCGGGCGGCGCGACGGTCGGGTTCCGGGACAAGCGCGGCGCCGTCTCCGTGCAGTTCCAGCCGCCCGAGGGCGTGCGTCCAGGGGAGGTGGGCACGCTCGTCGACGAGAAGGCCGACCCCGTCGACGTCACCGCGACCCTGGTCGACCTCGCCGTGCGCGGCTGGCTGCGCATCGAGGAGGTGCCGCGGTCCAACCCGAAGAAGAAGGCCAAGGACTGGACCCTGGTGCAGCTCAAGGACAAGGACGGCTCGCTGCTGCCGTACGAGGACGAGCTGCTGGCCTCGATCTTCGCGTCGTCGACCACCGTTCGGTTGTCGGACCTGAAGACCACGTTCGCCGCCTCGATGGCCAAGGTGCAGGACGGCCTCTACGACCACGTGACGGCCTCCGGCTGGTTCCGGGCCAACCCGAAGTCGGTCCGCGCCGCCTGGCACGCGACCGGCATCGTCCTCGCCGTGGCCGGCGCCATCCTGACGTTCTTCGCGTTCGCCGCCGGGTCCTCGGTCGCCGGGATCGCCCTGGTGCCCATGGCGCTGGTCGTCATCGGCATCCTCGTCACGATCATGGGCAACGCCGCCCCCGCCCGCACCGAGGACGGCACCGCCGTGCTCGCGCAGTCCCTCGGGTTCCGTCGCTACCTGGCCACCGCCGAGGCCAACCAGCTGCGGTTCGAGGAGGGCGAGGACATCTTCAGCCGGTACCTGCCCTACGCGATCGTGTTCGGGCTCGCCGACCGGTGGGCGCGCGTGTTCTCCGAGCTCGCCGCGCAGGGACGCGCTTTCGAGCAGCCGTCCTGGTACGTCGGCGGCTACTACCCCGGGGCGAACATCTACTGGGCGACCGCGTTCGCGTCGTCGCTCGACCGGTTCGCGACGATCGCCACCGAGTCGATCTCCGCACCCACGCCCGGGACCTCCGGCGGGTCCGGGTTCAGCGGGGGCGGGTTCTCCGGCGGGGGCGTCGGCGGCGGTGGTGGCGGGGGCTGGTAGGCGGTCCGCCTACTGTCGCCCGTCCAGGACCCGCACGACCGACTCGAACCACTCCCGGAGCGAGATCCCGTCGTCGCGCGGGTCGTAGTACGAGTCGGCCTCGTTGATCCAGCGGTGGGCGAGGACGTCCTCGTCCTGCGTGTCCGCAAGGAGGCGAACGATCTCTCGTCGCAGGGAGCTGATCGTCTCCTCATCGACGCTGCCGGCGAAGTTCCGGACCACTCCGAGCGGCTCGCTCGCCTCGAGGTCGTAGTCCTGGTGGAAGTAGGCGGCTCCGAAGTAGCTGATCGGATCCTCACGACGCGGTCGGCTCTTGCCGTGGCGGTCGCTCATGCTCACTCACCTTCCCGCGTGGCCACCCGTGGATGGTGCGATGCGGTCATCGCGTCGGCGACCTGGTCCCACAAGGCCTGGAGGACGCGGTCGGGGGTACAGGCCTCGCCCCAGACGATCGCGCTCACCGTCACGTCCCTTCGTGCGCGCCGTCTCGTCGACGGATGCTAGCCCGCGGTCGTGTCGACGGTGGCCACCCGCGAAAGGGCAGGCCAGACTGGCACGATGCAGCTTCCCGTGATGCCGCCCGTGGACCCCATGCTCTCCAAGTCGGCGGCGTCCATCCCGAAGGGCAAGCTGTACGAGCCCAAGTGGGACGGGTTCCGGGCGATCGTGTTCCGCGACGGGGACTCCGTCGAGATCGGCTCGCGCAACACCAAGCCGATGCAGCGCTATTTCCCGGAGATCGTCGACGCGGTGCTGTCCTACCTCCCCGACCGCTGCGTCGTCGACGGCGAGATCATCGTGCCGTCGTCGTCGCACAGCGGGCTCGACTTCGAGGCGCTCCTGCAGCGCGTGCACCCGGCCGAGTCGCGTGTCCGGCTGCTGTCCGTCGAGACGCCCGCGCTGCTCGTCCTCTTCGACGTCCTCGCGCTGGGGGACGACGACCTGACCGGTCTGCCGTTCTCCGAGCGGCGCGAGGTGCTGTCTTCCTTGGTGTCGCCTGGCGGTCCGATCTCGATCACCGCGCAGACCTCCGATGTCGCCGTCGCCGAGCGCTGGTTCTCCCAGTTCGAGGGTGCGGGGCTCGACGGGATCGTCGCCAAGGACCCCGCGGGGCTGTACGAGCCCGGCAAGCGGACCATGCAGAAGGTCAAGCACGAGCGCACCGCCGACTGCGTGGTGGCCGGGTACCGGACGCACAAATCCGGTGACGACGCCGTCGGCTCTCTGCTGCTCGGGCTGTACAACGAGGACGGTGTCCTGGCCTCGGTCGGTGTCGCGGCGTCGTTCCCGATGGCGCGCCGAAAGGAGCTGGTCACCGAGCTCGCTCCGCTGGTCGTCCCTCTCGAGGGGCATCCCTGGGACTACTCGGCGCTCGCCCGCACACCTCGTGAGGCGGCGGGGAGCCGGTGGTCGGCGGGGAAGGACCTGTCGTTCGTGCCGCTCGAGCCGTCGCTCGTCGTGGAGGTTGCGTACGACCACATGGAGGGCGTGCGGTTCCGGCACACCGCGCAGTTCCGCCGGTGGCGGCCGGACCGCGAGCCGTCGTCGTGCACCTTCGAGCAGCTCGAGGAGCCCGTGTCGTACTCGCTGAAGGACGTCCTCGCGACCAGCTGACCGGTCCACAGGCTGCGCATGGGTGCGCTCCAGCGACCTCTCGGGCGCGGGGCGTTGTCTTTTCCTTGACGGCGCCACACGGGGGCCGGCGGGAGGTTCTTGCGATGGACGAGCAGCGGGTTTCTGGAGCAGCGGACGCTCCTGACGGGGGAGCGGGCGCGCGGACGCCGGGCGAGCCTCTTCGCAGTGCGGGGACGTCGCAGTCGGCATCGGATGTGCCCCCGAGCGTCTCTCCGGCGGGACTCTCGTCGGAGGGCTCGTTGGGAGTCTCGACGGGCGTCTCGTCCGAGGTTTCGCCAGGCGTCTCGTCGGGAGTCTGGCCGGAAGCCGCGGAAGCCGCGGGAGCCGTCTCGTCGGGAGTCTCCTCGGCAGGCGAGGCGCCGTCACCTCTCACCTCCGGAGGCGTCGCCGTCGCGACGAGGCCCGTCGTCCGCCGAGGTCTCGCGTTCGGCGCGGCGGGTGGGGCGCTCGCGCTCGGACTGCTGGCCGGGGGAGTGAGCGGCGGTCTGATCGCCGCGTCGCAGGCGCCGTCGGGTACCGATGACGCGACCCCGTCGACCATCGAAGGGGCCGCCTACGCGCCCCCGACGGTCGAGGAGCAGCTCCCACCGTCCTGGGGTGGCAGCGCCCCGTCGACGACGGACCAGTCGGCCGCCACCGCCGCGACCGCGGACCAGCAGGTGGGTGTCGTGACGATCACCAGCACCCTCGGATACCAGAACGCGCAGTCCGCCGGCACAGGAATGGTGCTGACGTCGAACGGGCTGGTGCTCACCAACAACCACGTGATCGAGGGCTCGACGTCGATCGAGGTGACGATCGAATCGACGGGCGAGTCCTACGTGGCCACCGTCGTCGGCACGGACGCCTCGTCGGACGTCGCCCTCCTCCAGCTGCAGGACGCGTCGGGCCTGGCCACGGTCGCGCTCGACGACGACGCCGGCGTGGCTGTCGGCGACGCGGTGACAGCAGTCGGCAACGCCGAGGGCGGCGGCGACCTGCTCGCGGCCCTGGGCAGCGTGACGGCTCTGGACCAGACGATGACGGCATCGTCGAACGGCTCGACGCCCGAGACGCTCGACGGCCTCATCCAGTTCTCCGCCGCCGTCGTGCCAGGGGACTCGGGCGGCCCGGTCTTCGATGACGAGGGCGAGGTCATCGGCATGACCACCGCCGCGTCGAGTGGCACCGTGGACACCGTCGCCTACGCGATCGACATCGAGGACGCCCTGGTCATTGCGAACCAGATCCAGACCGGCGCCGCCTCCGACACCGTGACGATTGGATACCCCGCCTTCATCGGGATCGCGCTCGGCACCGACGGCTCCGTCGCCGGGGTTCTCGAGGGCACGCCCGCCGCATCGTCCGGCCTGGTCGCCGGCGACGTGATCACGGCCGTGGACGGGGTGCCGGTGTCGTCGACCTCTCCGCTCTCCACGCTCCTGGACACGTACGCGCCTGGGAACACCGTGACGCTGACCTGGACCGTTGCCGCCACCGGCGCCTCCACCTCGGCCCCGGTCACCCTGATCGCCGGACCGGCCGACTGAGGGAATGAGCACGACCGGCCCGCCGTTGGGAGGTAGGCTGGCGAGGCTGGTCGCGCTTCGGCGCTGCCGGTGCTTGAAAACTGAACATGGGGGTGATCGGTTTCGACGGTGATCGTCGAACCAGGAGAAGCGGGTCGAGGACGCACGGTTATCTCGTCAACGCTCCGTGCAAACCAATAGGTGCMAATACAAACCGCACCGACTTCGCCCTCGCCGCCTGAGCGAGTCCCGAAGTCCGTTGGCCTGAGTACGCTCTCGACTCAGTAACCAGCGTCATCTAGAGAGCCACTGCTGGTAATCCTCGTCAGTGGGGTTGCCGGGACTTTTAGCTGACTGGGCCCGTCCACGGCTTGCCTGTGTGACCGTGGGGGCCGAGAAAATCACAGCAGGCTGCACCCGGAGAATCCCTGGTACTGCGTCACCGGACGCGGGTTCGATTCCCGCCACCTCCACCCATCTGACCTGCGGAAACGCAAGTCATGTTGACCAGAAGTAGCCATCCGTTGACTCGGGTGGCTATTTTTGTGTCTGTGGCGAGCATCCGCGAGCGCCGGCGCCGCGATGGCTCTAGGGCCTTCGCCGTATTGTGGCGCGATCCCGATACCGGGCGCCAGACCTCTCTCACCTACGACGATGAACGCGACGCAACTGTCGCCAAACAACTCATCGAGGCTGCCGGTGGTTATGCGGCTGAAGCTGCGCGGATCGCCGATGCCGTGCGGCATCGTGGCCCGAGTGTCGACGATGTCATCTCCGAGCACATCGAGTTGTTAACCTCGGTCGGCGCGGACACCCGTGCCCACTATCGCCAGCAACTCGCGTCGCACATCTCGCCGGTTCTCGGCAGCTACGCCGTGAAGTCGATCACCTACCGGCACGTGGCCACCTGGGTTCGCACGATGACCGAGCGTGGCTACGCGGCCAAGACGATCGCGAACGTGCACGGTCTGTTCTCCGCTGCGATGTCCACCGCGGTCCGGCTCGGGTACCGCGAGGACAACCCGTGCGCGGGTGTCGAGCTGCCGAAGTCGCAGGCGACGCACGACGATATGACCGTCCTGACACGGGACGAGTTCGCGCTCTTGCTGTCGAAGGTTTCCGAGTACTACCAGCCGCTCGTCCTTCTGCTCGTTGCTACGGGGCTCCGGTGGGGCGAAGCGACCGCCCTCACGGTCGCCGACTTCGACCTCCGATCGGCGCCGGCGACGGTGCGTGTGACCAAGGCATGGAAGCGCGATGAGAATCGACACTGGTTCGTCGGGCCACCCAAGACAAGGCGCGCGCGGCGCACGGTGTCGCTGCCCAACGACCTCGTTCCCGTTCTACGAGGCGTCGTCGCCGAGAAGTCGCCTGGCGACCTGGTCTTTCCGAACACGATCGGAAACCAGCTGTCGTCGTCGAGGTTCTGGACTCAAACATGGACGCCGGCGCTTGACGCCGCGATGAACCCGTTGCGGCCGGATGGGTCGCCGGACCCCGGCGCACCGAGGCTCACCAAGCGGCCCCGCGTTCACGACCTGAGGCACACCCACGCGTCGTGGATGATCGCGGCGGGCGTCGACCTGTTCATTCTGCAGCGGCGACTCGGGCACKAGTCGATTACGACGACCACCGAGACCTACGCGCATCTGCTGCCCGATCAGCAAGCCTCAGCGGCTGCTGCTGCAGGCCGAGCGCTCGAAGGGCTGGTAACGCCACCGTCGGCCACCGGCGACGCACGCTGACGCATCGATCGGCCGTTCGCGCTGATCGGCCTTGCGCTCGAGAGGCGTCCGCTGCGCTGCCAGCTGCTCTTCACCCTCCCGCAGTTGTCATCACGACGCACATCGGCAGCAGATCGAGCACGGTGGTCAGCTGGACACGGTCCTGCTCGGATCGTTGCTCTGACGTGGTGGTTCACCTCACGCCCTATGACTACTGCGCGGGGACGTGCAGCAACGCTGGGATGGGTGGGAGCAGTTCCTGTTCGACTCGCTCGCGACGCGGGGATGCGTCGGATCTCGAGGCGGACGCGACTCCTTCGGCCGCCCAACTACCGGGTTCGCAGAACGATGACCTGCCGTCCGCTTGATGGCCGCCTCGGTCCACGAGAACTCTATTTTGGCATCCTGCGGTCGAGGGCCATTACGCCGTGAGCAAGTTTGGTCMCGCGACAGCCGTGCAGCCGAGGCCCAGAGTCGTCCGGGAGTAACGCTACGGGTAGTAACGGGTACGTCTCCCCACGTCAGCGGCGCAAGACAGCCGTGGGATCCCGGCGTGCCTGGCTCGCCGTTAGGCGTCGGAGCGGGTCGCGGTGCAGTCCGCGCAGCGACGGCTCTAYTGCGCCGCGGACCTCTCGAATGTCGGGCCGTTCTCCCAGATCACAGCCACCCCGTGGGATCGCAACAGTTCGATGAGATCCTCGCTCGGACGGACGGGAACAAGGAGTGCCCTCGCCTTGTGGTCGAGGAATCTGCTGAGGTCCAAGATCTGCCCGAGTCCGGCCCGGATGTAGATCCGTCCGGCTGAGGCCTTCGCCTCGATGAGTTCGCTGGTCGCCTTGTTGAAGACGTCTGTGAAGACGTACCCGCCACCGGGGATCGGAATCCGGTGGCGCACGCTCTCCTCGTCCAGCGAAGCGAGCCAGGCGGCGTAGCGCTGAACCAGAAGGGCTTCGCGGCGCACGGCGACGGGAGGCTCATCCGGGCGTTCCAATGCGTACTGCTCGACGTCGACCACCTCCAGGGGAAGTTCTTCGGGGGTGGGAAGGTCGTCGTTGACGGTGTCGGCGTCCGAGTGGAGAAYGGGTCCGAGAGGCCGCAGGCGATAGACGACGACGGACCGCATCTCTCGGTTTCGGTCGAGGGCGTCTGCGCGATAGTAGGGCGGGTCGGGGAGTTGGAATTCGCCAATATAGGTGGTGGACGTGCCCTCGCTGCGGAAGAGCCTGATCGCCCTGCCGAGTGCGGGCGCGTCCAATAGGGCCTTGTTGCCGCCAGACCGCAGCGTCTGATCGCCGACCTGCCCGTCACCTGTGTAGTGGAAAGTGCCGTCGGCGTGCCAGCCGTCGTACTTGTAGCCGAAGACCTCGCCGACACGAGGTTTGGTGAACAGGAAGACGCTGTGCGCTTTCACCGCGGGCTCCATCCCGCCGTACCGGCCGCCGCCCCACCGATCGTGCAGTTCAGTGCGGACGAGCGTCTCGCCGGCCTCGATGTCCCATGTCGCCATGGGAGGACCTTGCCAGAGGGCACCAGCTATCCAGCTTGCGCCGACGTCTCGCCATCTAGGTTCACCCCAATGTGCTGATCGCGCGCACTCATCCACCACTACGGGGGATGCGCCGACCGATCGGCCCTCGGACACGCCGGGGCGACTCAGACATCGGCTCGGGTGACGTGCGACTCAAGACCGCTCAGAACATCTGTGGATCGCCCTGCACGTGTGGCCGGCGTTGGTGAGCACGGATGGATCGGACCGTTGCGCCGAGCGCGCCTAGGTCTGTCGACGCGTTCTCTGGTGGCTCGTCGTCTTCGGTATGTCCCGGGACGGTGGCGAGCCGGATGAGGGCATCGACGTGCTCCGGAAGGAACCGGATCTTGCCCCGCCCGAACCTGAGGTGCGGCACGCGGCCGCGCCGCGCCTGCTCCCGGACCCATGAGATGGATATCCCAAACGACTCGGCGACTTCCTCCGGCGTCGCCGCTGTGTACTCGATGCCCATCCCACTGCTCCTTCCGCTTACCGACCTGAACGTTGATTTGCCGGGGGTGGTACCGCGCCCAATCCGGCGTTCGCCGACCAACAGGCACGACGAGCCACCGGTCATTGCTCTCCAGCGCATAAGGCCTGGACGTACGCGTCGAGTGCCGCGACGGGTACGCKGCGGCGAGTCCCGATCTTCACGCTCACCAAAGTCCCCGCCAGGATCAACTCGTAGACCTTGGTACGACTGATGCCGAGAGCGAGCGCGGCCTCTTCGGTCGTGAGCAGCAACTTCGTCGCGACCGTCATGGTCAGCTTCGATGGGAGGGAGCGCTCGTAGGAAGGCCCGCGATGTACTGCTCGAGGTCGGGACGGCGGACCCGGCGTAGGCGTTCTCCGATCAGCACGGAGGGGAGTCGGCCGGAGCCGAGCAGACCGTAGACGGTGTCGCGGCCGCAGCCGAGTTCGGCCGCGACGTCGGAAACCGAGAGCAGGATCCGGGCGTGAGGCGCCTCATCGACGTGCACGTTGGTCACTGGTCCTCCTACCGGAACATCGCGGTTGCGGGGACGGCCGGGCCCTGGGCGATGGTGCGCTGCGCGCTGGCGATCGTGAGCGCCGCTTGCCGCCGCGGCAGGCCGGCCGTCACGGCGGCGTCCATGAGTGGATCGAGCTGGACGATGCCCGCCTCGGTGGCACGGCAGGCGGCCCAGAACAGGGCGTTGTTGCGGTTGCCGGGAATCTGCCGTGCGACGTGCGACGCGAGCCAAGCGGTGCGCTGCGCGTCCGAAACCTGCGCCGGCTCGCGCCGCGACGGACGCGGAGGAGCTGGCGGCGAGACGAGGTTCGCAACGCGGGCCCAGTCGAGGGGCTGGCCGGGCGCCGAGACGGCGCGGAGGACCTCGTACCGCCGGGAGTAGGCCTTTGTCTGGCCGAGGGACGGCGGCAGGAGGACATAGCCACCGGTGGCGCGGAAGTCGATGTGCTGGTCCCGCAGCGACCTGTTTCGCTGGTCGGTGCCGGGGTAGTGCAGGTGCAGACCACCCGACGGGGTGCGGATGGCGCGTCGCCAGCCGTCCAGCGCACCGGCGACGGCCGCACGGCGGTAGGCGGCCCACCCGTTGCCCTCGGGACGCACGTCGACGTCAAGGACGTCGAACCCCGGTGCGCCCGTGGGGGTCGCGATGTTGGCCTGGGGGCGCCACGTCCACCAGTCACGGATCTGGCCGGGATCGGTGGTCGCATCAAGGAAGCCGCTGCTCGTCAGCGGAGTCTTCCCACCGGGTAGGCACGGGAAGACCCGGATGCCCGCCTCGGCGTAGGTCAGCGCGTGCGCCAGCAGATTTGGTGCCGGGTCGGTGGCGTTCACGTCCATCCTCCTCGTCGACTGAAGCGTCGTCCGGGGGAGTGTTCGGTGCGCGCACGCCGTTTAGTCCGCTGCAGGGACGTGGTTCCKCCKATTGCCTTGGACTGGGGCGCCGCGCACGATCAGGGGCGCGTTTGGCGGCTCCTGGCTGCCATGATCACGGCATGACGAGCGCACAGACCGTCGTAGTCGCCGGTCGACCGATTGCGGAACCTGCAGCAGAGCTGGCGGCGTACKGGATTGCTCACCACAAGACTGTCGAGCGGTACGACTTGGCCGGCATCGGCGAGCCCGATGTGCTCGCGCTCGACGAGGTGGCGCGCAGTTGGGTTATCGGGGGTCGAGTCAGCAAGATCCAGGCGACTTGGTTTGTCGAGCGCGGCCGGTCAGCGCCGTGGGAAGACGTGCCTGCCGAGAGTGATCTGGCGGACGCCGATCCAAGGTCGCTAGACGGTCTGTACGAGGCCGCAAGTCGTTTATACGGGCACTTCCGTTCCGACGCCCCACGCGGCGTGAGCACCGCCAAACTGCATAAGGTGCTGCACGTCAAGCGCCCCGCGCTGTTCCCGATCCTCGATTCCCATCTCCTCGCCGTGTACCGGGAGCCGGCAACGTCGGCGGCGCTGGCCAACCCGAAGCTGGCCGCGCGTCGCTTGTACTGGGTTGCGATCCAGCAAGACCTGCGCCGAGAGGACAACCGTCGAGCGCTCGCGCAGGTTCGCGAGCATCTCGCGCACTACGACGGCGCCGACGCTATCGAGGAAGGTCATGTGAGGGTGATGGCGACGCTGTCCGACCTGCGGCTGCTCGACGCGGTCGCGTGGAGATCGTTCGGCGGCCGGGATCCTGGCTCCAGTCTTCTCTCACTCAGCGGATTCTGACGAACAGGGAACAGGTGCTCGTGCTCCATTCGGCCGATGCGGCCGCCGGGCGGGCGGCACACTGCGAAAGGCCGGCGGCGACTCGATCCCGCACAGAGCAGAGGAGCGAGCGTGGAGCAGACTGAGAATTCGGATGTCGCGGGGACGCTTATAGAGATCTTCGATGACGACGATCTTGTCCTGTCTTGGCGCGCGAACTCTGCGTCTGAATCCGATATCGAGGTGCTGAGGTTCGACGCCGAGCATCAACTGCTCCGGCTGTTCCCGAGGACCCGAGGTGCATCCGGTCAGCTCACCCAGCAGTTCGACCAGGTCGTCGAAATCCAGTTCGATGCCGACGTCGTCCGCTGGTGGAATCCGCGCTGGCACAGCGACGAGAACGACCGAGGGCTCCTCGAGGTCTCGAAGCTTCCCGACGGGTTCGAGCGGGTGTACGCCAATGGAGTAGGCCTCGAGCGCGGCTTCCAGGGAATCGTCCGGGAGATCGAGGAGCACACCGACTGTTCAGTCGTGCGGATCGTAGCGTCGGGGCCGGAGGGTCCCGATGGGGAGGTATTCCGCATCGCCGCCCCGACGTTCGGTACCTGGGTTCGCACCGTGAGGACCAATCGCGGGCGCGGCCGTGAAGCTGCGCATCGTGTGAATGAGGCAGCCCAGCACAACATCCTCGCCGAAGTGCTCGGGTTGGACCCTGTGGAGCCACGTTTCAAGCGGAGCCCGATCATCAACGCGATGACCGAGGTCGTCGACAAGGGCTATCGGCTGACTAGTGACGAGCGAGCGATCCTCGTCGAGCAGGTCGTCGCGGAAGCGCCTGAGGTCGCCAAGACAGAGCCGATGCAATTCGGGCGTCTGCGCCAGGATCTCGAACTCGTTTCCCTCGATGTCCTGATCGAGCAGTTCGAGCAGGGGCTGCGGAGCGCGCCGAAGAGCGAGACGTACTGGCAGACGTTCTTCAACGCAAACGAGTTCGCGCTGCAGTTGATCTTCTCCGCGCCCGTCAGGCTGTACTACGAGCACCTGCACGTGAAGGGCAGCAACGCGATGGGTCATGGTGGCCGTATCACGGACTTCGCGCTGATCAACCCGATCACGCTCAGTGCGCACGTCGTCGAGATCAAGACGCCGGGTGCCGATCTCACACCCCCGGGGAACCCGTACCGCGGTGCGGGCGACGCGGCGGTACACGCCCCCAGTTCGGAACTGAGTGGGGCGATAGCGCAGGTCCAGTCGCAGGTCGCGTCTATGCGTGAGCACTTCCCTACGATCGTAAAGGACACCCCTGGCCTGGGGCCGATCGATCCCCAGGACGTGATCGGGGCGCTGATCATCGGCCGAGTTGGCGAGTTGTCGGCTCCGCGGTTGGCATCCTTCAAGCGCTACCGCGCAGGGCTTCACGGCATCACCGTGCTCGGATTCGACGAGGTCTTGGAGCGGCTCCGGGCTCTTCGCACGATGTTGAACTCTCCACCCGCAACGGTCTCCCTATCGGGCGAGCCCGAGAGCGGCRCAGCCGAGTCGACGCAGGCGCGCGTTGCTTTGGTGCCCGGTGGATCGCATCCGGGCGTAACCCGGCGGCCCGTGGCTCGGCGTGTACCGCGTCCCGGGAGTGCACAGCCCTGAGCACCGCAGGAGTCAGGAAAGCACTTGGTCGCCCTGGCGCCGATGCATTAGCAGGAGATAGGGGCAGCGCGATCGGTGGTCACGTTTCAAGGGCTGCACCAGACGGATAGCGGCGCGTTGATTGTCGTCCGCAGATACGCCTGAGTGGACGCGAGCAAATCGAGTTGCGGTGTGGACGCCCTGGTGATCGACATCCCCGGCTGCACGATGACGATGCGCATGCTGGTACGGAGAACCAGCGACTTCTCCTGCAGTTCGAAGAGTTTGGAAGGGTCGCCTACTTCGAACGGGCTCCTTCCGTCGCGGTTGTGCTTGGTTTGCGCTCGTGAGAGCAACGTCTTGAAGAACGGGCGCAGGTCCCGGCGCCAGCGCACGGATTTCTGCGCCTGACCGCACAGCTCGTAGAGGTCGGCCACCCGAGCACCGGGGGTGTCCCCGTGGGAGAACTTGCAGTGGACGAGCTGGATCAGCAGCGTGTCACCCTCGATGCGCAGGCACACGAGATCCGCGATCTCGCCGGTGCCATCGTCGTCGAGGATCACGTCCCACCCGGCGGGGTCGGACGTGAGTTCGGCGATCGCCCGAAATTGAACAGAGTGCGGCAGGCGAGCGACTGTTTGCGACTCGGTCCGGATGTTGATGCCGGTCCAGTCCAGCGGGGTGAGCTGGTCGGTGTCGAACGGTGGGCGGTCCCATGTGGGGCGGTAGAGCATGGCGCCGTCAATGATCCGGTCGTGGTCGAGGATGAACGTCAGACCGTTGTCGTTCAGCCACTGGCTCAGCGGCTGCTGAGATCTTGCCTTGACGACTGTCACCTCTTCGTCGCCCATGCAGGTGTACCTGATCGCGCTGTCCTGGATGTCTGCCTCGTAGGTGACGGACCACGCCCCGGAGTGGACGTCGAATCGGAACGGCCCGGTCGAGTTGGTCGTGTCGGGGACGAGGTCGGTGCGTGACGCGGGGTGCACGCTGTCGTGGAGAGAGAGCCTGAGGTTGTCGGCGTTGTTCAGGTAGATGCTCCACGGCCACTCGACCCCAAGAAGGACACCGTCGGGTCGGGTCGTCAAGGGCTCKGGGAAGATGAACTGCCCGATCACGTGGTCGATGCTGATGGCCTCGTCGAGGAGTTTGTCACCGATTGAGTCACACCAGTCCCGCCAGTGCTTGAGGCTGTGGGCGGTCGCGTGTGACCAGATTCGTCCCTTGAGCGATGCGCTGATGGTCACGTGCTCCCCGTTGCGGTAGCCGCCCCCAGAGATGTTGGTCTGCGACTTGGTGCCCGCCTCGGCTTGGGAAAAGCTTGCGGTGACGTCCGACCCCACGTGCATCGAAAATCTTCGGAACTGATCACGGGCGTCGATAACGCCCACGTTCGTGGGGACCAGGCGCTGGATGTCTGCCATGACGCGGTAGACGGTCGTCCCGGTGAAGCGCGATGCGCCAGAGCCGACGACCGCGGTCGCCAGGTCCTCAAACACGCCGTCGTTGGCGGAGTGGTTGATGTACAGCAGACGACGTTCGCGATCGAAGTACAGGACATACAGTTCGTATGCGATCTCTTCAACGTTCCGCAGGTCACCCCACCGCACCGAGGAGCGGCGCTCGACCACACACCAGGCGACGCCGGCGTCGGCGTTGATGCCGATCGGCTCGGTGTACAGGTTGGCCTCGCCGAAGAAGTCGACCAGATGCAGCGGGTCCCACTCCGACGTCGTGGTCCGATACACGACGGTGCTGAGCTTTGGCAGCAGGTTCCGCAGAGTAACTTCCGCGGGCAGACTCGTGAAGCCTGCCTCGAAGTCGCTGACCTCCTGCTGTTGTCCGACCGCTGCCGCCGTAACGTCACGCAGGATCAGGTTCCAGTCGGAGTCCTCGGCGTACAACTGGCGAAGGCGCKGGTCGACGTCGATCTCGGTTCGCGCGACGAACATCGACGCCTCTCCGTACGCACCGTCGGAGGACGTGCGGGCGAACCGTCCGATGAACTGCAACGTGACGCCCAGGCTCTTCTGCGGGTCGTGCACCGCTGCGATCTTCAGGGCGGGCAGGTCGAAGCCCTCACCGAGCATGTTCACGCAGACGACGATGCGGCAGGCGCGCGACGCGAGGCCGTCGAGAGCGGTCTGCTGCGTTCTCTTCGACAGCGTGCTGTTGATGATCGTGGGCGCCAGATCCGCAGCGATCCGCTCGTAGTGCGGCAGCACCGCCTTCGCTCGCTCGACACTCCTCACCCGAGCCATCAGGACGTGGTCGTGGCCGTTCGCGAGGTCGGCACGGAGTTGTACTACGGCTTCGTCGGCGACGCGTGCGTCGATGTCATCGAAGTCGATGACGGCCTTGTAGTTGATCCGCGAGAAGTAGTCCTGCATCTGCGCTTCACGCAGMGGGAACGTGTAGATCGCGCGCCCTTGCAAGTGTTTGCCGTCCTCGCGGAACGGTGTCGCCGTGAACTGCACGACGGGGCGATCGGAAAATGAGTTTCGGATGGTGGACCACGTGTTCGCGGCCACGTGGTGTGCCTCATCGACGAACAGGTGGGTGCACGCCCCGAGGAGAGCGCTCAGGGCGTCGTCGTTGCTCTTGAGAAGCGCGGCCGGCGTCGAGACCATGACGTTGCACGCAGACGCGAAGGCACGTGCGGCCCCCGGGTCCGCGAAACCGTGCTCGATACGTCCGACACTCGGGCGTTGGGCGCTCGGCGCGACGACGCCGAGCTTCTGGAGAACACCGAGCGTCTCGAACTTGGCGGCGATCTGCTCGCGCAATGCGTCCGAGGGCACCAAGACGAGCAACCGCGGGATCCTCGCTGCTACCAGCAGGGCCAGCATGGTCTCGGTCTTGCCTGTGCCGGTGGGCATCACGACTGTGGCCGGCGTCGTGGCCTTGGTCGTCCAGTATCCGAGGACGGCGTGCACGGCACCGAGCTGGGGTGACCGGAGACCGGGCGTGCCGGGCTCACTCTCGGCGAAGCTCAACGCCTCCCGGTAGGAC